>NZ_AOPZ01000460.1 GCF_000414115.1 Streptomyces aurantiacus JA 4570 | reverse complement strand
CCGTCCGCAGCGCGGGCACGTCGTCCGGGTCGGCGGCGGGGCCCGCCCTGTCCGGCGATGGCGGGGAGGGCGGGGAGCCAGGAGTGCGCCAGGGCGCCACGCACACCACCGCGTGCAGCCCGTCCGCGCGCGGGCCGAGCGCCGTGCGCAGCGCCGCCACCGTCATGTCGCGCTGCCAGCCGCGCTCCGCCGTCAGGGCCGCCCGGAACTCCCGGGTGAGGTCGGCGCCGGCCTGCGCCTCGTCGGCCAGCAGCGCGCCGATCCGCGCGGCCACCTCCATCGCGGCGCTGAGCTGCGCTTCCGTGGGCCCCGGCTCGTCGTCGAGCAGCCAGACGTAGCCCAGGGCGAACCCCCGGTGGCGTACCGGAAGACAGACCCGGCCGCGGTGCACGCCCGCCTCCGGGGTCGGCGGGATGCGGACCGGGCGGGTCGCGCGGGTGATGCCGAAGCTCTCGAACCAGGCGCGGACCTGGGCCGTGGAGCGGCGGGTGAGGATCGAGCGGGTCCTGACCGGGTCGAGGTCCGGGGCGTCCAGGCCGTCGCCGCCGTCGTGCGCGCCGAAGGCGATCAGCTCGAAGTCGCGGTTCTCCAGGGTCGCGGGCGCGCCGAGCAGGGCCGAGATCTCGTCGACCAGTTCCTGGTAGTCGCCCTTCACCCGCCGCCGCCCTTCGCTCGCGCCACGTCCGTACGGCCCTTCGCTCGCGCCAGGCGCTTGCCGTACGAAGCCCATTCTCACGCAGTTCCGACCGGCCCTCATACATATGTCTGAGATCCAGCCCACGGATGCGTGACAGGTGTCGATGGCTCACGGTCGGAGCGATCCTTAAGTTTCACGGTGGTTCTCCGTGTCGTACCGGTTTTGTCGCAAAAATGTCCGGTGCGGCACTCGTTCGTACTCCCGTGGAGGTGCCCGTGCTGGGTCCCGTGATCCTTGCCGCGTCGCGCAGTGACCAGATGCGCCGTTTTGTGTCGGCGGCGCCGGGCACCAAGCAGGTCGTCGACCGGTTCATCGCCGGTGAGACCGTCGACCAGGTGGTTCCGATCGTCGTCGACGCCGCCGACAAGGGTCTTGAGGTCACCCTCGACGTCGTGGGCGAGGACATCACGACCCGCGAGCAGTCCCACGCGGCCCGCGATGCCTACCTGGAGCTCATCGACCGGCTCAAGGACCTGGGCCTCGGCACCAAGGCCGAGATGTCCGTGAAGCTGTCGATGTTCGGACAGGCGCTGGAGGGCGGCCACGAGCTTGCCCTCGCGAACGTCCGCCCCGTCGTCGAGGCCGCCGCCGCGATCGGCACCACGGTGACCCTCGACGCCGAGGACCACACCACCCTCGACTCGATGTTCGCCATCCACGAGGAGCTGCGGAAGGACTTCCCGCAGACGGGCTGCGTGATCCAGGCGTACCTCTTCCGCACCGAGGACGACGCCCGCCGCCTGGCCGCGAACGGCAGCCGCGTGCGCATCGTGAAGGGCGCCTACAAGGAGCCCGCCTCCGTCGCGTACCAGGACAAGGCCGAGACCGACAAGGCGTACGTCCGTATCCTGAAGATCCTGATGGAGGGCTCGGGGTACCCCATGATCGGGTCCCACGACCCGCGGCTCATCGCCATCACCCAGGAGCTCGCGCGCCGCGCCGGGCGCAAACTGGATGAGTACGAATTCCAGATGCTGTACGGCATCCGCAGCGACGAGCACCTGCGGCTCGCCGCCGAAGGCCACCGGATGCGCGTATACACCGCCTACGGCACCGACTGGTACGGCTATTTCATGCGCCGTCTCGCGGAGAAGCCGGCGAACCTGCTCTTCTTCGGCCGGTCGATCCTCACCAAGGGCTGAGCCGGCCCCCGGCCGCCAGTTTTCCCCCGCACAAAGGAGTTACGGAACTCATGGACGCTGTGACCCAGGTCCCCGCCCCGGTCAACGAGCCGGTCCACGGCTACGCCCCCGGCTCCCCGGAGCGCATCCGGCTCGAGGCCAAGCTCAAGGAGCTGTCCGAGAACCCGATCGAGCTGCCGATGACGATCGGCGGCGTGAAGCGCCTCGGCGGCGGCGAGCCCTTCCAGGTCGTGCAGCCGCACAACCACAAGTCGGTCATCGGCAACGGCCGCAACGCCACGCGGCAGGACGCCCAGGACGCCGTCGACGCCGCGCTCGCGGCCGCCCCGGCCTGGCGCGCGATGTCCTTCGACGACCGCGCCGCGATCATCCTGCGCGCCGCCGAGCTGCTGTCGACCACCTGGCGCGAGACGCTGGCCGCCTCCACCATGCTCGGCCAGTCCAAGACCGCCCAGCAGGCCGAGATCGACACGCCCTGCGAGCTCGTCGACTTCTGGCGCTTCAACGTGAAGTACGCCCGTGACCTGCTCGCCGAGCAGCCCCCGGCGAACTCCACCGGCGTCTGGAACCGCCTGGACCACCGCCCGCTCGAGGGCTTCGTCTACGCGATCACGCCGTTCAACTTCACCGCCATCGCGGGCAACCTGCCGACCGCTCCCGCCCTGATGGGCAACGTCGTGGTCTGGAAGCCGTCCCCGACGCAGACCCACGCCGCCGTGCTGCTCATGCAGCTCCTGGAGGAGGCGGGCCTGCCCAAGGGCGTCATCAACCTCGTCACCGGCGACGGCATCGAGGTCTCCAAGGTCGCGCTGCACCACCGCGACCTGGCGGGCATCCACTTCACGGGTTCGACCAAGACCTTCCAGTACCTGTGGAAGACCGTCGGCGAGAACATCGAGAAGTACCGCTCGTACCCGCGTCTGGTCGGCGAGACCGGCGGCAAGGACTTCGTCGTCGCCCACCCGAGCGCCGACCGCGCCGTCCTGAAGACCGCGCTGACCCGCGGCTCCTTCGAGTTCCAGGGCCAGAAGTGCTCCGCGACCTCGCGCGCGTACGTCCCGGCCTCCATCTGGAACTCCGGCTTCAAGGAGGAGTTCGCGGCCGAGGTCGACGGCATCAAGATGGGCGACGTCACCGACCTGTCGAACTTCATCGGCGCCGTCATCGACGAGCGTGCCTTCGCCAAGAACAAGGCCGCCATCGACCGCGCCAAGTCCGACGACTCCTGCACGATCGTCGCGGGCGGCACCTACGACGACTCCGTCGGCTACTTCGTGCGCCCGACCGTCGTCGAGTGCTCGGACCCGGCCAACGAGGTCTTCACGACCGAGTACTTCGGCCCGTTCCTCGCCGTGCACGTGTACGACGACAGCAAGGCCGACGCGTACGAGGAGATGCTGACCCAGATGGAGTCGGTGTCGGACTACGCGCTCACCGGCTCGGTCATCGCGGGCGACCGCGCCGCGGCCGCGTACACGATGGAGAAGCTCCGCTACGCCGCGGGCAACTTCTACATCAACGACAAGTCGACCGGCGCCGTCGTCGGCCAGCAGCCCTTCGGCGGCGGCCGCGCCTCCGGCACCAACGACAAGGCCGGCGCCCCGCAGAACCTGCAGCGCTGGACCCTGACCCGCGCCATCAAGGAGACGCTGGTCGCGCCGACCGACTACTCCTACCCGCACATGGGCTGACGCCCCCACGGGGGATCACACCCCCTCTGAACCCCGCCCCCGGCCTGGGCCCCACCCCGGCCGGGGGCGGTGTCTTGTCCGGGTGACCCGCGGCGTCTCATCCGGCGACCCGGCCCAGGAAGCCGTCGATCAGGCCCGCGATCTGCTCCGCGTGCGTCTCCAGGGCGAAGTGGCCCGTCGGCAGCAGATGGACCTCCGCCTCCGGCAGGTCGCGCTGGAAGGCGAGTGCCCCGGCGGGCACGAAGATCTCGTCGTGGGCGCCCCAGACGGCGAGGACGGGCACCTGGCTCGCGCGGAAGTACGCGTGGAAGTCCGGGTAGAGGTCGATGTTGCTGCCGTAGTCGCCCATGAGGGCGAGCTGGATCTCGTCCTGTCCCGCGCGCGCCATCAGGGCCGCGTCGTGCTCCCAGGCGTCCGGGCTGACCAGGCTCGGGTCCGGGACGCCGTGCGTGTACTGCCACTTGATGCCCTCGGGGGAGCGGATCGCGCGGACGGGCGCGGCCGTCTCCTCGTTCGGATCCGCGATGTACGCGAGCACCGGCGCCCATGCCTCCTTGCCAAGACCCTCCTCGTACGCGTTGCCGTTCTGCGTGACGATCGCCGTGACCCGGTCCGGGTGGGCGAGCGCGAGGCGCAGGCCGATCGGGGCGCCGTAGTCCTGCACGTACAGCGCGAACCTGGCCAGGCCGATGGACTCCGTGAACTCGGCCGTGACGGCGGCGAGTTCGGCGAACGTGTAGGGGAAGGTGTCGGCTGCGGGCGTCGCCGACCGGCCGAAGCCGAGGTGGTCCGGCGCGATGACGCGGTAGCGCCCGGCGAGGCGCGGGATGAGGTCGCGGAACATGTGCGAGCTGGTGGGGAAGCCGTGCAGGAGCAGCAGGGCGGGGGCGTCGGCGGGGCCCGCCTCGCGGTAGAAGATCTCGTGGCCGCGGACGGTGGTGGAGCGGTGGCGGACCTGGGTGTTCATTTCTTCTAACCCCTCATCGACTCTTTGGTGGTTGGTGATGAGGTGATTCGAGCACGCCTCCGGCTAACCAGTCAAGTGCCTTTTGCTGGTTAGCCGGAGAGGGGGGTGCGGGCCAGGTGTGCGGCTACACCTCCACCAGGACCTGGTCCAGGGACTTCCGTACGAGGTCGGGGACCTGGCAGTCCGGGGCCGGATAGCCGACCGGGACCACGGCGAACGCCTTCTCGTTCTCCGGGCGGCCGAGGACCTCGGACAGGAACCGCATGGGGCTCGGCGTGTGGATCAGCGCGGCGAGGCCCGACAGATGCAGCGCGGACAGCAGCATCCCCACGGCGATGCCGACCGACTCGTCGACGTAGTAGTGCTTGTGCTTCGTGCCGTCCTCGCCCAGCCAGTAGCGCTGCTGGAAGACGACGATCAGCGCGGGCGCGTCCGTCAGATGCGGCTTCACCTCGTCCGTGCCCAGCGGACGCAGCGCCGCCAGCCACTCCTCGCCGAGCCGGCCGTCGTACGAGATCTGCTCCTCGTGCTCGGCCGCCTCCCGTATCCGGCGGCGGATCTCCGGGTCCCGCACCAGGACGAACGTCCACGGCTGCTGGTGCGCGCCCGAGGGCGCGGTCGCCGCGCAGGCGATGGCGTCCCGCACGACCTGCGGGGGCACGGGGTCCGTCGAGAACTGCCGCACCGTGCGCCGCTCCCGCATGCGCGCCTTCAACTCGGCGGCCTGGGCGAGGGATTCGGACGTGGGCATGCGGGCGGGACGGTAGGGGACGGACTGGTAGGGCTGCCCGTGGATGGGCGTCCAGCGCTCGTCGGGGTGCTCGGCGTGTCCGGTCTCCGGCTTGCTCTGTTCGGTATCAGGCATGGCTCTGAGTGTGCCGCGCGGGGTCGGCGGCGGACAGGGGGCGGACACGGGTCGGTCGCCGCGCCCGGCGGGGGACAGGGCGCGGGCTCTCAGCTCCAGCCCGCCACGATCAGGCTCAGGCCGATCGTGAAACCGGCCGTCAGCAGGATCAGGTAGACGCCGTAGAGGCGGCGCAGGCGGTGGGCGAGGAAGCCGAAGGCGCCGCAGGCCAGGCCCACCGTGAGGGTGCGGGAACCGCGGGCGAGGGACGACTGGGCCAGCCAGTCGGGGGCGGGGACGCCGGCGTGGCCCGCCTCGGCCGCGTACACCTTGAAGGGGATGCCGTTCCACGGCTGGTGACGGACCGCCGACGCGGATTGGCTCGTCAGCTGCGTGTGTGCCTCGGCTCGCATGCGGTCCGTCGTGAGCGGGTGCGGCACATCCGTTCCGGATGCTGCCAGTTGGAGCGCCAGTACGCCGCCCGCGAGGGTGCCCGCCAGGGCCGACAGGGACAGCTTCAGGGCGCGGCGCGGCACCGCCACGCACGTGACGGCCAGGAGCAGTTCCGGCATCAGCGGCCAGCTCAGGGCCTCCGCGAAGGCCCAGGCGAACGCCAGGGGGAGGCCCCAGCGGGAGGTGAGCGTCCTGGCGATCCGCTTGCGGGTGCGGGAGTCCCTGAGGGGTTCTTCGGTGGTATGGCGGTGCAGGGCCGCCACGGCGTCGCGGGCCTCCTCGGGGGTGGCCGTCGGCGGGAGCGGGGCGCCGACGCGGACGCGGACCAGGGACGGGCGCAGCTTGCCGTGCTTCGGCAGCAGCCGGTCCGTGCCGGCGATGCCCACGGGGACGACGGGTACGTCCGCCTGCCTGGCCAGGACCAGGGCGCCCTTGTGGAACGCGCCCAACTCGCCCCGGCGGGCGCGGGTGCCCTCCGGGAACAGGACCACCGCGCGGCCCGCGCGCAGGTCGTCCCGCTTGGCGAGCAGGTCGTCCATGCCGCCGCCCGTGCGGCGTACGGGGAAGCCGGCCGCCAGGCGGGAGCAGACGCGGCTGCGCCAGGGGGAGGCGAACCAGTAGTCCGCCGCGGCGGCGATCGTGGGGGCGTGGTGGGCGTCCAGGGCCGCGAGCAGCGCTGCTGTGTCGGCGTGGGAGGTGTGGTTGGCGACCACGACGCAGCCTCCCGGGGGGAGGTGGCCTTGGCGGGAGACGCCTCCGGTGAGGGTCAGGAGGGTCCACCAGAGGGCTCGGCGTAGGAGTGCTGCGCTGTGCTTTCCCCAGTCCCGCCCCTTCCCGTAACCCCTTCCCGTAACCAGGGGCGCTGCGCCCCCTGGACCCCGGCTGGGTGGGTGTCCCGTGCGGGTGGGACTTGCCGCCGCCGGTCGGCGCTCCGCGCCTCGTCCTCAAGCGCCGGACGCGCTGGTGGGTTGCCGCAGCGGGCTGGTTCGTTGCCGTAGGCGTCCTCACAGGGTTACCGCCATCGCCGCCAGCAGGGCCAGGAGCAAGGAGTCGATGCGGTCCAGGAGGCCGCCGAAGCCGGGGAGCCAGGTGCCCGCGTCCTTGACGCCTGTTTCTCGCTTCACCATGGACTCCAGGAGGTCGCCGAGGACGCAGCCCGCGAGGACCGCCGCCCAGAGGAGGGGGGTGAAGGCGTCGACTGCGGCCAGGGCGGCTGCTGTTGCGGCGGCCGCGCCGAGTACGCCCGCCCAGGTCTTGTTGGGGGAGAGAGGGGAGAGCGGGCGGGACAGCGGGCCGCGGCGGCTCAGGGCCGTGCCGCCGCACCATGCGCCCACGTCGCCGAACGCCACGGCGACGCCCACCGCCACCGCCGTGTCGCCGAGCAAGACCAGGCCGGTCAGGGACACGGGGATCCACAGCAGGCCGAAGACGGTGCGGCAGGCGCGCGTGAAGCCGTGGGCCGCGTCGCCGGCCAGCAGCGCGGGCAGCGTCGCGAGGACAAGGAGCGCCCCGGCCGCCCGTACGTCCAGCGCGTCCGGCGCGCCCCACGCGGCCGCCGGCAGCAGCACGGCCGCCGCCCACAGCACCGCGCGTTCGCCGCGCGGCAGGGCGGCCATGCGCGCGTACTCACCGACGGCGATCGCGCC
>NZ_AOPZ01000459.1 GCF_000414115.1 Streptomyces aurantiacus JA 4570 | reverse complement strand
AGGGGCGGGCTTGGGGAAAGGAAAAATCCGCCGCGACGGCGAGCAACCCCCACGACGCAGTCCGGCGGTGCCGAAAAAGCCGCTAGCGGGGCCGCGGGCCAAGGCGATCGCGCGCGTCGCGCGGGCGCCATCGCATGCCGTTCACCTGGCCGGGCTCGTCCCCGATGACGTACCGGACCCGCCGCCCGTGCACGCGCCGCGCAGGCGCCCTGCACCCACGGGGACGGCACCCGCGCGCGAGTCGCGCGTACGGATCACGGGCCCCGGAGGACGGCACCGGCGGCGCCGCCGACCGCACGCACGCGCGGCCGCCGTCCGGGCGCGAGCCCGGGCGGACGGCGGTGGCGCGGCGGTCGGAGCGCATCGGCGGGGGGGCGGGGTCAGCCCCGCCCGTGCCGGAGTGCGGGGTGGGCCCCGGCGGCGACGAGATCGGACACGGCCGACTTCGGGTTGCCGCCGGTGACGAGGGACTCGCCGACGAGGACGGCGTCGGCGCCCGCGTTGGCGTAGGCGATGAGGTCGTGCGGCCCGCGCACCCCGGACTCGGCGATCTTGACGACGGAGTCGGGCAGCTCGGGCGCGACGCGCTCGAACGTGGCGCGGTCGACCTTGAGGGTCTTCAGGTCGCGCGCGTTGACGCCGACGACCTTCGCCCCGGCGTCGACGGCCCGCTCGGCCTCGTCCTCGTCGTGGACCTCCACGATCGGGGTCAGGCCGATGGACTCGGCGCGCTCGATCAGCGACTCCAGGGCGGGCTGGTCGAGGGCGGCGACGATCAGCAGGGCGAGGTCGGCGCCGTACGCGCGGGCCTCCCACAGCTGGTACGAGGTGACGATGAAGTCCTTGCGAAGGACCGGGACGTCCACCTTGGCGCGCACGGCCTCCAGGTCGGCGAGCGAGCCGCCGAAGCGGCGCTCCTCGGTGAGCACGGAGATGGCGGCGGCGCCACCGGCCTCGTAGTCGGCGGCGAGCGCGGCGGGGTCGGCGATCGCGGCGAGCGCGCCCTTGGACGGGCTGGAGCGCTTGACCTCGCAGATGACCTTGACGCCCTCGCCGCGCAGCGCGGCGACCCCGTCCTTGGCCGCGGGAGCCTTCGCCGCGCGCTCCTTGAGCTCGTCGAGGCTGACGCGCGCCTGCCGCTCTGCGAGGTCGGCACGGACTCCGTCGATGATCTCGTCGAGCACACTCACGCGAGCGGCCCCCTTCCAGGACGGTTGAATCTGCGTTCGAGCAGTACAGCGGTACTCGGTCCGCCCTCGGCGGGCGTCCCCATGGTCACTGCGATGGTATCCGCAGGAGGGCGTAGGACCCGCATCCGGTTGACGCGGGTCCCACCACCTGGACATTTGTCAGGCGCGCGGGTCAGTGCTACGGATGCAGCCAGCCGCCGAACGGCAGATTCCGCACGAGGGTGAACAGGGCGACGGCGACACCGACGCCCCACAGCTGCGCCCGGCCCAGTTCGAGCCGCACCGGCCTGCCGCGCGCGGCCCGCACCGCCCACAGCGCCCACCCCACCGCGAAGAGCCCGAAGCCGACGACGGCCAGCGCGTTGGCGCCGAGCGCCGCCGGCAGGTCGCCGTGGGCGACGGCGTGGGCGCTGCGCAGCCCGCCGCAGCCGGGGCAGTACACGCCCGTGTAGTACAGGAGCGGGCAGGCCGGGTAGTGCCCGGGTTCGTTCGGGTCGACCGTGGCGACGTACGCGAAGGCCGCGGCGACCGCGCCGAGCACACCGAGCGGCACGGCGAGGGCACGGAGCCCGCTGTCCGGGCCCGGCGGCGCGACGGTCTCCGGTTCTGGATTCACCCCTGCATTCTCCCCCGTGCGGGGCACGGGCGCCCGGGTGGTACGCCGATGGAGGGCCCAAGTGGTATGCCCAGGGGGCTGCCCGGGGCGCGGGAGCGGCCGTGCGGCGGGGGTACGCCGACGGGGCGGCCGGAAAGGTTCCCGGCCGCCCCGTCGGCGTGCGTGTCCGCGCTGCGTCGCGCCGCGGTCAGCTCTCGGAGCGCGCCACTTGGTGCGCCTGGTGCGGCTTCTGGCCGAGGCCCGCGAGGCGCATGGCGCCGCCCACGAGGCCACCGACGGCGATGACGGCCATGCCGGCCCAGAAGCCGAGCGGGTTGTCCATCACCATGAAGGCGCCCGCGACACAGAAACCGATGAAGGCGATGATGACGCCGGTCCAGGCGGCCGGGGTGTGACCGTGTCCGTGGCTGCTGCCCGCCATGACTTGCTCCTCGTAGCTATGCGTGTGGGGTGGTGCTCCGGTCCGGGCGGATCGCCGGTCCCGCGCCACCGTGAGTCGGACGCTCGGCTCCATTGTTCCGTACCCGCGCGTATGCGTTGAGCGGGGGGTCACCGGCGTGTGCGGTGGGTTACGGCCGCGCTCGGGGGTCAGACCTCGCGGGTCGGGTCCTCGCCGCGGTCGATGGCCTTCCACAGGTCCTCGGGCCGGTCCGGGTCGGGGGCGCGGCGCGCGGCGCGCGGCCGGGGGGCGCCGTCGCGTTCGTAGCGCCCCGACATCGCGGGCCAGCCGCGGCCGCAGATGAGGGCGAGCAGCCCGGCGGCGAGGATCAGCGCGCCCGCGGCCACGGCGGCGTAGGGCCAGCCGGTGTGGCTGAGGTCGGCGATGCGCGAGGCGGCGTCGCCGGACGTGTCGGCGGCCTTCTCGTCCAGGGCGGCGCTGTCGTTCGCGCCGAGCAGCGCGGCCACGATGATGCCGACGCCGCTGAGCGCGAGCAGCAGCGACACGAGCAGACGGCCGGTGCGGCGCACGGCGAAGACCGCGACGAGCGCGGCCAGGCCCACTATCGCGAGGGCCGCGGGCACGCCCGTGACGTCGCTGCCCTTGACGGTCAGCGGGAAGTCGCCGCCCGCCA
>NZ_AOPZ01000458.1 GCF_000414115.1 Streptomyces aurantiacus JA 4570 | reverse complement strand
GTGGCTGCACCTGCGCGGGGCGGGCGGCGAGCGGCCCAGGCTGCCGGGCGGGCGGCGACCCTATGTGCGGGCGCCGCTGCCCGCGCGGCCCGCCGAACTCGCCTACGCCCCCGACGAGGAGGCCCTCCTCGTGGGCGGGGACGGGGGCGGGGTCGTCTCGCCGGTGCCCGCGGGGGCCTGGGACTTCCGGGTGAGCGGGGTGCGGGTGCTGGAGCTGTGGTTCGAACGGCGGGTCACGGCCCCCGAACCAGGAACCCTGGAGGCCATCCGCCCGGCCGCCTGGCCCCAGGCGTGGACCTCCGAACTCCTTGAGCTGATCACGGTGTTGGCGCTCCTCGCGGAGGAGCCGCCGTTCTCCGTGGGGGCCGACGACGGCCTGATCACCGCCGTGGAGCTACGGGCGGCCGGGGTCCTCCCGGTGCCGGAGCGGGCCCGGCGTCCGGCGTCGGTGCTCGACCACCACGAGGAGGGCCCGGAGGGCCAGTTCGCCCTGCTCTAGGGCCTGTCCGGGGCCGAGGCGGAGCACGCGACCGGCTGGCCGAACGCGCCGAGCACCCGCCGCATCATCCGCTCGAACACCTCGTCCGCGTCGGCCGGCGCGCCCGTGTCGGCGAGGACGCGCGCGAGCCGCGGATAGGCGCCGCCCGCCATCTGCTGGGCCAGGTAGGCGCCGCGCGCGGCCTGTTCCTGCTCCTGGGACCACGGCAGTGAGCGGCTGCGTTCGGCGACGGCCAGTTCGTTGGCGACGCTCGTCATGACCGCGCCGTTCACCGCGGCGACGAGTTCCAGCTTCGTGCCGTGCGGGGCGTCCAGCGGCTCCAGGACCGCCAGGCAGTGCTCCAGATAGCGCAGGGCGTTGGGGCTGAAGCCGTGGACCGACGACATGACGCGGGCCAGCCACGGGTGCCGGTGCATGATCGCCCGCGTCTGCCGGGCCAGCGCGAGCATCCGCGCCCGCCAGTCACCGTCGGAGCCGTCCGAACCGTCGGAGTCATCGGGGGATGCCTCGCCGGAGAGGTCGTACTCGCCGCTGACGGCGTCGACCATCAGCTCGTACAGGTCCTCCTTGCGCGGCACGTAGTTGTACAGCGACATCGTGCCGCAGCCGAGTTCGGCCGCGACCCTGCGCATGGACACCGCGTCCACGCCGTCCGCGTCCGCGATGCGCACGGCCGCGGCCGCGATGTCGGCCCTGCTGTGGGCGGGCCGCGGCCCGCGGCCGGTGCGCTCGGGTCGCGCCCAGATCACCTGAGGTTCGGCCGCTCGGCCTGCCATGCCGTGGTCACTTCCTGCCGTGTCGTCGGTTTCCGCCGTGTCGTCGGCCCTGCCCATCATCCTAGTTACGTACAGCGTACGTAGTGAGGTAGCGTGCCGCCATGACTTCTACGTACGCTGTACTTAGTGAGGGTCTGGAGAAGCGCTACGGCCCCGTCCACGCGCTGCGCGGCCTTCATCTCGCCGTGCCCGAGGGCACGGTGTGCGGGCTGCTCGGCCGCAACGGCGCGGGCAAGACGACCGCGGTGCGGGTGCTCACCACGCTGGTGGCGCCGGACGCGGGCGTGGCGCGGGTCGCGGGCCACGACGTCGTGCGCGACCCCGGTTCCGTGCGCCGCCACATCGGCGTCACCGGGCAGTACGCCTCGGTCGACGGGGACCTGACGGGCCGGGAGAACCTGCGGCTGTTCGCGCGGCTGCTGCGGGTGCCGCGCGCGCGGGCCGACGAACTGCTCGAACGCTTCGAGCTGACGGACGCGGCGGAGCGGCCCGCCCGGACGTACTCGGGCGGGATGCGGCGCCGGCTCGACCTCGCCGCGAGCCTCCTGAAGCGGCCCCGCGTGCTGTTCCTGGACGAGCCGACGACCGGGCTCGACCCGCACAGCCGGAACGGCATCTGGGAGGCGGTGCGGGCGCTGGCCGACGAGGGGACGACGGTGCTGCTCACCACCCAGTACCTGGAGGAGGCCGACCAGTTGGCCGACTCGGTCGTGCTGATCGACGCGGGCCGCGCCACGCACGTGGGCACGCCCGCCGAGCTCAAGGCCGGACTCGGCGGCTATGTGGACGTGGTCGTCGGCGAGGACGCGGCCCTCGGCGACGCGGCGGCGGTGCTCGACCGTCTCGCGGGCGCACGGCCCGTCCTGGACGCCGGGCGCCGCCGGGTGACGGTCAGCGGCACGGACCCGGCCCTGACCCTGCCGCGCGTCGTACGCGAGCTGGACGCCCGCGGTGTCCCTGTCGTCGACGCGAGCCTGCGGCCGCCGACGCTGGACGAGGTGTTCCTGCGTCTGACGGGCGGCGACGCCGACCTGCCGACCGAACTGCCCGACGGCTCCGAGGAGAGCATCGCGTGAACGTCATCCTCCACGACGGCGCCGCCGTCCTCGGCCGGCACCTGCAGCGCGTCCGGCACGCCCCCGCGATCCTCGTCATGACGCAGACGATGCCGATCGTCTTCCTGCTCTTCTTCGGGTACGTCTTCGGCAGCGCGCTCGCCATGCCCGGCGCGGAGTACCGGACGTTCCTCGTGCCGGGCATGCTCGTCGCCACCGCCGCGAACGGGATCATGACGGGGATGTTCACCGCCGCGCAGGACTCCCACCGGGGCGTCATGGACCGTTTCCGTACGCTGCCCATGAGCCGGGCCGCGGTGCCGCTCGGGCAGGCCGCGGCCGATCTGCTGACCACCGCCGTCGGGCTCGTCCCGCTGCTGCTCGTGGGCCTCGCCATGGGGTGGCGCGTCGAGGGCGGGGCGCTCGGGGCCCTGGGCGCCGTCGGACTGTTGCTGCTCTTCCGGTTCGCGACGACCTGGGTCGGGATCCTGCTCGGGCTCGCCTCGGGGAGCGAGGAGGCGGCGGGGCAGCTCGGCAGCGCCACGTTCGTGCTGCCGCTGCTCTCCAGTGCCTATCTGCCCACCGAGGGTCTTTCCGGCTGGCTGCGCACGGTCGCCGAGTGGAATCCGATCAGCGCGGTGGCGACGGCGGTGCGGGATCTGTTCGGCAACGCGCCGGTGCCGGCGGACGCCGCCTGGCCGGTGGCGCATCCTGTGGCCGGGTCGCTCGCGTGGTCGCTCGCGCTGCTCGTGGTGTGCGTGCCGCTCGCCGTCCGGCGTTTCGCGCGCGGTGGGCGGTGATCACCAGGGGCGCCGGGAGCCCGGTCCGCGTGGTTGGCCTGCGCGCCCGAGCGTGGGAGTCACCGGCGGTGCGGGGTGGCCGGGAGAAGGCCCCGCTGCCGGGAGCGGGCGGGCGATTGCCGCCCGGGAAGTGAGGGGGGGTGGCCCCTGCCCCGGAAGGGCGGGGGCGGAAAAGAACCGCCGTGCGACGGACGCCACCGGCCGAGGCGAGGGGCGCCCGCGCCCGGTCAGTGACTGCCGAAGAGCGAGCGGCGCAACCTGCGCAGCGGCGCGAACAGCGAGACCCGGCGGACCCGGGCACGCCTGCCGCTACCGCGGTCGTGCGCGGTGCCACGCGAGGTGAGCTCGCGCATCAGCAGCGTCGCCTCGGCCGACTCGCGCTGCGGGACGGCGGGACCGCCCAGCACCGAGAGATGACGGTCGAGACGCGAACTGCTCGCGCCGCTCCCACAAGTGATCGCAGGGACCCTCGCCCTGCTGCGCACCGTTATCTGTTCCATGTCACTCCCCACCCGTACGAGGGCACCCGGCCCAGGGCAGGTTAACCCTATCGCCCCACCATGACACTCGTGTATCCCGGTCGCAGGATTCACCTTCCCCGCAAGGAGGTTGACGATTACTCTCCGAATCCAACTGATTCCAGGGTGAGTTGGACAACCGGCGCGGTGGTGGGGCGCCCCGAGCCGCGCGCGGGTTCGACGGTCACAGCGAGTGATCCGGCACGCGCGCCGAGATCGTCCGCGACGACCGGTGTTTCGCCGTCGAGAAGGCCGAGCGAGCGGGGCGCCGCCCCGGCGCGCAGCTCCCAGAGCTGGTGCGCCCGGCCGCCGGGCGGCCCCTCCAGGCCGGTGGCGGTCACCACGGCCTGTCGCAGGGAGCGCGAGGCGACGACCCCCAGGCCGCACCCGCGGACGCCCCGCGCGTCGGCGGCGCGGGCGTCCGGCGCGGCCAGGACGTGGGCGATCTCACGTGCCATTGCGCGCTCCTCGTCGAGGCGGTCATCGGTACGGACCAGGGCGAAGGCGAGGAATCCGGCCGCGACGAGGGCGAGCGCGGCGGCGGACGCGGTGAGCGCGACGAGAACACGGGCACGGGCAGGAGTGCCCCGGGCGTTCCGCGCCCCCGCGTCCGGCACGGGCTCCGGCGCCTCCTGTTCGGTGGCGCGGACGGCCGTCAGGATCCGCTCCCGCAGGTCCGGGGGCGCCGGTACGGAGGCGGCGCGCGCCAGGCGCACGGTGTCGGCGGCGAGCGCGCGCACCTCGTCGGTGCAGCGCGGGCAGGTCTCCAGGTGCCGCTCGAAGCGCCGTGTCTCGTCCGGGTCGAGGGCGTCGAGGGCGTACGGCACGGCGAGGGAGTGCGGGGTACGGCCGATGCGCAGGCCGCCCGCGTACTCCCGGACGCGGTCGAACAGGCGGATGCCCGTGTGTCTCATGCGGCGGCGCCCGGACAGTCGCGCAGCCGCGTCAGGCCGTCCCGCATGCGGGTCTTGACGGTACCGAGGGGCAAGGAGAGGCGCCGGGCCACCTCGCGGTAGGTGTAGCCGTCGTAGTAGGCGAGGGTCACGGCCTGGTGCTGGAGGTCGGTGAGGCGCTCCAGGCAGCGGCGCACCCACTCGCGCTCCGGGCCGCCCTCGGCCTCCTCGGGCTCCTCGGGCTCCTCGGGCTCCTCGGCGGCCTGGTCGGACGCGGGCGGCCCGGCGCGCTCGGCCGCGCGCCGCTCCCGTTCGCCGACCGCGTGCCGCTCCCGTTCGCCGGCCGCGCGGGCGCCGCGCACCCGGTCGACGGCTCTGCGGTGGGCCAGGGTCAGGATCCAGGCCAGGGCGGTGCCGCGTGCCGGGTCGAAGCGGGCGGCGGTGCGCCACAGTTCGAGGAGGACCTCCTGGGCGACCTCCTCCGACTGGGCGCGGTCGCGCAGGACTCTGCGGACGAGTCCGTACACGGGCCCGGACACCAGTCCGTACAGGTCCTCGAACGCCTTCTGGTCACCGCGGGCCACCAGCGGCAGCAGTTCGTCCGCCTCCATGCTTCCCGGCCCCTCCTTCTCCTGCTCCCCCGTCCTCCGGGCGCCCAATTCTGGACGTGCCGGGGATCCGGTGCGAGACCCCGGGCCGGATCGGTGCCGGAGGAGCGCCTCCGGGTTCCGTGCGCGGTGTTCGCCCGCAGGTGCGGATTGGTGTTCAAGGGGGCTGCAACCGCGCTCGGTTGAGCTACTTTTGTGGAGAATCGCACGCCTGCGAATGGGGGGCTCGTGACCGGCGAAGCACGAGTGATCGCGGGGCGCTACCGCCTCCTCGCACCGCTCGGTGAGGGCGGCATGGGCACCGTGTGGCGGGCCCGTGACGACGTCCTGGGCCGTGAGGTCGCCGTGAAGGAGGTGCGCGCGCCCGCGGGCCTGCACGCGAGCGACGTCGACCGGCTCTACGCCCGACTTGAGCGCGAGGCATGGGCCGCCGCCCGTATCCCGCACCGCAATGTCGTGACGGTGTACGACGTCGCCATGGAAGAGGGCCGGCCCTGGATCGTGATGGAGCTGGTGCGCGGCCTGGCCCTGGCGGACGTCCTGGAGGCCGAGGGGCCGATGACGCCGCAGCGCGCCGCGCACATCGGCGCCGAGGTTCTGGGCGCCCTGCGCGCCGCCCACGACGCGGGCGTGCTGCACCGCGACGTCAAGCCCGGCAACGTACTGCTGTCCAATGACGGCCGGGTGGTCCTCACCGACTTCGGGATCGCGATGGTGGAGGGCAGCTCGGCGCTCACCATGACCGGGGAGGTCGTCGGCTCGCCCGAATTCCTCGCCCCGGAGCGCGCGTTGGGGCGGACCCCGGGGCCGGAGTCGGATCTCTGGTCGCTGGGCGTGCTGCTGTACGCGGCCGTGGAGGGCGTCTCGCCGTTCCGGCAGGACACGCCGCTGAGCACGCTGCGCGCCGTCGTCGACGAGGAACTGCCGCCGCCGCGCCGCGCGGGGCCGCTGGCTCCGGTCATCGGAGGGCTGCTCCGCAAGGACCCGGCGGAGCGCTCGCCCGCCGCGGACACCGAGCGCGATCTGCGGCTGGTCGCGGAGGGCCAGGCGCCGCGCGCGGAGGCGTCGTTCCTGAATCAGCCGACCATCACCGCCTACCCGCACCCCGACCCCGCGCCCCCGCCTCCGCCGCCCGCGGGTTTCGCGGCGGGCGCGGGGACCGGCGGCACCCCGCGGCCCGGCACCACCACGACCGTCGCGTCCCCGGCCCGCTCGCGCCGCGCGACCGCCGTCCTCCTCGCGGGCCTCACCGCCCTGGCCCTGGCCATCGGCGGCATCACGTACGCCCTGGTGAACGACGGCGGAGGCGGAGGCGGCAGCAGCGGCGGCGGGGACGACACCGCCCGGCCGGGCGGCGGCAGCGGCAACGGCGGGAGCACCGGCGGAGACGCCACCGGCGACGGCGGGGGCGGCGGGAGCGACGGCGGGTCCGGCGACACGGGCGGCGGAAACGGCGGATCCGGCAACGGGGGTGGCGACAACAACGGCACCGGCGGCAAGGGCGGTTCGACCGACGGCGGGTCCACCGGCGGCGGCGGGAACGGCGGCACCACCACCCCGGCGCAGTCCGTGCGCGTCTCCGTCTCGGCCCACCGCGGCTCGTACAGCGGCCCGTGCCCGCCGCCGCCCGCCGAGGCGCCGTCGTTCACGGCGACCTTCACCGTGGGGCGCGTGCCGGTGGACGTGCGGTACCGCTGGGTCACCGCCGAGGGCGAGTCGAGCGACCCGGGCTGGAAGACGCTCTCGTTCCCGTCGGGCGGCGGGAAGACCAGGCAGGTCAATCACGTCGAGGTGCCGTCCTGGACGGATCCGGGAACACACCGCAACAGCATCCACGTCGAGGTCCGCTCCCCCGCCAACATCACGTCCCACGCGGTCGGTTACTCGGTGACGTGCGAAGAGGAGGAGCCCACGACCGGCGGGGGCTCCTCCTCGACCTACGAACCCTGATGTCGCGTCAGGAGGCGGCTCCGCGGAGGACCGGGAGGTAGCCGCCGGACTGTCCCGCGGCGGTCGGGTGGTACGACTCGCCGATGTTGCCCCAGTTCACACTGTGCAGCCATGAGTCGCCGGAGCAGATCTCGTGCCCGGAGAAGGTGGTCGTGACGTCGCCGAAGGTGAAGCCGTGGTCGGCCGCGCGCTTGGCGGTGGCGGTGTTGAGGTGGTCGGCGGCACCGTTGATCGCGCGGCGCTCGCCCTCGGTCAGACCGGCCAGGCAGCTGCCTCCCAGCTTGTAGAAGCGCGGATAGCCGAGCACCACCACGCGGGCGGACGGCGCCTTGCCCTTGATCGCCGAGTAGACGCGGTCGAGCTGGCCGGGCAGCGTCGAATCGACGTACGCCTTGGCCTGGTTGACGCGTGCGACGCAGCTCGACTCGGACTGCAGGACGCAGGTCGTCATGACGTCGGCGAAGCCCGCGTCGTTGCCGCCGACGGAGAGGGACACAAGGCCGGTGCCGGAGTTGAGGGGCCCCAGCTGGTTGGCGACGACGTCACCGGTGCGCGCGCCGGAACACGCCGTGAAGCTGAAGCTGGCGGGCGAGTTGGCGGCCGCCCACAGCGCCGGGTAGGCGCGGGTGCTGCGTTTGCAGTCGCCGCTGCCGCTGTCGTAGTTGCCGGCGCCGAGGCCGGAGGAGTAGGAGTCGCCGAGCGCCACATAGGCGGGGGCCGCGGCCTGGTCGTTGCCGGAATCCGCGTGGGCCGCGGTGACCCCGGTGAGGGTGCAGGCGGCGGCGAGGAGGAGCGAGGAAGCGTATGCCGTGAATCGGGACAATCTCATGGAACCTCCCTTAGCAGGATTTCTGCCTCGACAGTGGTAGCACGCAACACACGTCGTCGATAGTGTGCATGTCAATCAATTCTTCAGTAATTCCTTTGCCCACCCGGAGAGTTCACTGATCGGACGACAGTCCGACAACGAACATCTCCACAGACCCTCCGCATCTTGACGATTGCCTCGGACTGGGCCACATTGAAGCCCGGCATCCGGCGCTTCAGGGGGCAAAGTCGCCCATGCAGACCATCAGCACCAAGTCAGCGTCATCCGGGGCGGGACGGCCCGGGCAGGACCCTGGCAGAGGCCCGCGCGCCGTCGCGTCCGCGGACCTGACACCGCTGCTCGCGGGCGCGGCCGTGGCCGCCGGATGCGTGGGGGCGGCCTTCGCGCTGCTCGACCTCGCCTCGCCCCTGCGCGCCCCCTTCGTGCTCTTCTTCCTCCTCGCCGCCCCCGGCTTCGCCCTCTCCCACTGGCTGCGGGGGCTCGACGGGTGGAGCCGGGCCGTGGCCTGTGCCGGCGGGGCGCTCGTGCTCGACCTGATCGTCGCCCAGGCCATGCTGGCCCTGCACGTGTGGTCGGTCCGCGGCGGTGTCGCGGCGATCGGCGGGGTCAGCGCGCTCGTCTTCCTGTCGGCACTGGCGCGGCGGCTGCGCCACCGCGCCCCGAGTAGACGGACTTGATGACGTGGAGATCACCGTGTACCGCCCGGGCGAGCTCACCGCCGCCGACCGGGTGGCCTGGGCCGCCATGCAGTCCAAGGCTCACCTGAACGGCTCGCCCCACCTCTGCAACCCCTTCCTCGCACCGGAGTTCACCCTCGCCATGGCGAAGGTGCGCAACAACGTGCGGGTGGCCGTCGCCCGCGAGGAGGGCGAGCCCGCCGCGTACTTCGCGTTCCAGAGATCCAGATCCGGCGTCGGCCGGGCCGTCGGCCTGGGCATCTCCGACTGCCAGGGCCTGGTGCACCGCCCCGGCTTCGCCTGGGACGCGCGCCGCCTCCTGCGCGACTGCGGGCTCGTGATGTGGGAGTTCGACCACCTCGCGACCGGCCAGGGCCCCTTCGAGACCGGCGCGTCCGGCTCCTTCCCGTCCCCGGTCATGGATCTCGACCAGGGGTACGAGGCGTACCTCGGCCAGGTGCGGGCCCGCTCCCCCAAGTTCCTCCGCTCCACGCTCGCCAAGGCCCGCCGGCTCACCCGCGACCACGGCGGGATCCGCTATGTGCACGACGAGCGCGACCCCGAGGCGCTGCGCACGCTGATGGGCTGGAAGTCCGCGCAGTACCGCAGGACCGGCCGCAGCGACCGCTTCGCGCACGACTGGATCACCCGGCTCGTGGACCAGCTCTTCCACACCCGCACCGACACCTTCGCGGGCGTACTCTCGGTGCTGTACGCCGGGGGCGCGCCGATCGCCGCGCACTTCGGTCTGCGCAGCGAGCGCGTGCTCGTGAGCTGGTTCCCGGCGTACGACCCCGATTTCGCGCGCTACTCACCGGGACTGCTGCTGCATCTGCGCATGGCGGAGGCGAGCGCCGCCGACGGCATCGCGCATCTCGATCTCGGGCGTGGCCAGAAACGGTACAAGGATTCCCTGAAGACACGCGAAATCACCGTGTCCGAGGGGTGGGTGGCGCTGCGCCACCCGATGGCTATCGGCCATCGTGCGCACCGGGCGCCGGTCCGGGCGTTGCGCAACACCGTCGTAGGCCGACCGGAATTGTTCGGTCCTGCAGATCGCCTGCTCAAGCGCCTGGGAAAGATCAGAGTCGGGCACCGGAAAGAGTAGGAAGCGCACAGTAAACGCCAAGGAACGGCGCCGGAGAACGTCAAAAGAACGCCAGGGAACAGCGAATCGGACACCCTCACGGTGTCCGGTATGGACGGTCAAATATCCGAAAACGTGAGACCCCGTTCCGGGTCTTGCCATACGGTCGCAAGCATCAATACCGTCGTACATCCACCCGCATCGGTTCATCGACAGTCGGTCTAGGGGAGGGCTCAAGGCCGCGATGGTTCGGCGCGGGGCGCGGTAGGGGGGTGCCCGTGTCCGGTGATCGAGTTTCTGCCGGGTCACGTGCCGCGCAGTTATGCCAGCTCGATCGGCATGCCCGGAGATCCATTCCGCCATGACCGATTGAGAATCCCCCCTTTCGAACCGGATCCACAACCGGACCGCCCGGGGGCGGGCGGTCCACCGGACGAGAGGGATCAGACTCGTGAGTTCAGTAGTGCGCCAGGTGGGATTGCCTGCCATTCCCAGCCAGCACGAATACCGGGCGGTTTCCACGCATCTGGCGATCGCGCCACCGGTGAGCGTCGTGATTCCCGCGATGAACGAGGCAGAAAATCTTCCGTACGTGTTCAAGACACTGCCGGAATGGATCCATGAAGTCGTCCTGGTGGACGGAAACTCCACCGACGACACGGTCGCCGTGGCCCGTGAACTGTGGCCGGAGGTGAAGGTCGTCCGCCAGCTCGGCAAGGGCAAGGGCGACGCGCTCATCACCGGCTTCGAGGCGTGCACCGGCGACATCATCGTGATGGTCGACGCGGACGGCTCCGCGGACGGCCACGAGATCGTCAGCTACGTCTCCGCGCTCGTCTCCGGCGCGGACTTCGCCAAGGGCTCCCGCTTCGCCAACGGCGGCGGCACCGACGACATGACCTTCATCCGCAAGCTCGGCAACCACGTCCTGTGCTCCGTCGTCAACGCCAAGTTCGGGGCCCGTTACACGGACCTGTGCTACGGCTACAACGCGTTCTGGCGGCACTGCCTGGACAAGATCGAGCTCGACTGCACCGGCTTCGAGGTGGAGACCCTGATGAACATCAGGGTCGTCAAGGCCGGGCTCAAGGTGCAGGAGATCCCGAGCCACGAGTATCTGCGCATCCACGGCGTGAGCAACCTCAGCGCCGTGCGCGACGGTCTCCGGGTGCTCAGGGTGATCCTCACCGAACGCTCCAACAAGCGCAGGAAGCAGCAGAGTTCACGCACCGCGTCGCTGCCGCAGCACCGGGGAGAGGTTTCTTGATCTCCATCTCGGTGGTCGTCTGCGTGTACACCGAGGACCGCTGGGAGGACATCCTCGCGGCGGTCGCCTCGGTGCGCGCGCAGTCCCACGCGGCCCACGAGACCCTGCTCGTGGTCGACCACAACACACCGCTCCTGGACCGCCTGGCCAAGGAGTACAAGGAAGTGCCTGGCGTGCGGGTGCTCGCGAACGCGGGCCCCCGCGGCCTGTCCGCGGGCCGCAACACCGGCATCGCCGAGTCCAGCGGCGAGATCATCGCCTTCCTCGACGACGACGCCGTCGCCGAGCGGGACTGGCTGCGCCGCTTCGCCGAGGGGTACGAGGACCCGGAGGTGTTCGCCGTCGGCGGCCGCACGCTGCCCGCGTGGGCCTCCGGCCGCAGACCCGCCTGGTTCCCCGAGGAGTTCGACTGGGTCGTCGGCTGCATGTACCGCGGACATCCGACGGGCCGGGTGCGGGTGCGCAACGTCCTGGGCGGCAACGCCTCCTTCCGGCGCACCGCCTTCGAGATCGCGGGCGGCTTCGCGAACGGCATCGGGCGCGACGGCGACAAGCTCCCGCTGGGCGGCGAGGAGACCGAACTGTGCATCCGGCTCGGCCGCGCCCGGCCGGACGCCGTGCTGCTCATCGACGACCGCGCGATCATCCACCACCGGGTGCCGACGGCCCGGGAGCGCTTCGGCTACTTCCGCACCCGCGCGTACGCCGAGGGCGTCTCCAAGGCCCTGGTGTCACGAAGTGTGGGCGCGGAGAAGGGACTTGAGTCCGAGCGGCGGTACACCACCCGGGTGCTGCCCGCCGGCGTCGGGCGCGGCCTGCGGGACGCGCTGCTCGCGCGCCCCGGTGGCGCGGGCCGCGCGGGGGCGATCGTGACGGGAGTGCTGGCGGCCGCCGGTGGGTACGTCGTCGGGAGCGTCCGCGCGCGCCGCGCGGGCGCGACGTTCTCCGTCGTGGACGTGACCGGCGCCACGCCGGGGCCGGGAGAGGCTGGGGGCGCGGCGGGTGGGGAGGCCGCGGCATGAGCACCGGAGGCATACCGATCTTGATGTACCACTCGATCGCGCGGCTGCCGAATGAGGCCACGCACGAGTTGTCCGTCTCGCCCGAGGCGTTCGCGGACCAGATGGAGGTGGTGCGCGCGCTCGGCTGTACGCCGCTCACCACCGCCCAACTGGCATGGCACTGGCGTCATCCGGGGCGCCCGCTGCCGACCCGGCCGGTCCTGATCACTTTCGACGACGGCTATGAGGGCGTGCACCGGCACGCCCTGCCCGCGCTCGCCCGGCACGGTTTCGCCTCCACCCTGTTCGTCGCCACGGGCTGGCTGACCGGGAAGTACGACACCGGCGGCGGCCTCGACACCATGCTCGGCTGGGCCCAGGTGCGCGAACTGGCCGCGGCCGGCACCGAGATCGGGGGACACAGCCACACCCATCCGCAGCTGGACCAACTCGACGACGACGCACTCTGGTTCGAGCTGGTGCGCTGCCGTGAGATCCTCGCCGACGAACTGGGCACCCCGCCGGTGTCGTTCGCCTACCCCTACGGCTACTCCAGCCGCCGGGTGCGGTGCGCGGTCCGCAGTGCCGGGTTCGCCCAGTCGCTCGCCGTGGGCAACGGCCTCGCGCGGCGGGGTCAGGGGCCGTACGCGCTGCGCCGGGTGACGGTGCGGCGCTGCACCGGCCTCAGCGAGTTCGAGCGGCTGCTCCTCGGCCGCTCGGTCGCCCGGTCCTTCGCCAGGGACCGGGTGCTCAGTAAGGGATACGCCATCGTTCGCCGAGCCCGACAAGCCCGCCGGAAGGCAGCTCTTGCCCGTGTCTGAGACGTCCACCGCACAGGCAGAGGTCACTGTGACCGACGCAGGGACCGGCGGCGCGCCGTCGTCCGGCACGTCCGGCAGGCCGCGAAGAATGGGGCTTTCGAAGGCGGGGAAGGGCGGCGGCAACCCGCTGTTCCGCAACGCCTACGCGCTCATGCTCAACACCGGTATCTCCGGGCTGCTCGGCCTCGGATTCTGGCTGGCCGCCGCCCGGTACTACTCGGAATCGGCGGTCGGCCAGGGCTCGGCGGCCATCGCGGCGATGAAGCTCCTCGCGGGCATCACCGCCGTCACGCTCATGGGCGCGCTCGCCCGCTTCATCCCGGTGGCGGGCCGCCACACGGGCAAGCTCATCTTCCGTACGTACGCGGGGAGTTCGGTCGTCGTCACCTGCGCGGCGCTGATCTTCCTGTTCACGCTGGACCTGTGGGGGCCCTCGTACCGCTTCCTGCACGGGCCGCTGGCCGGGATCGGCTTCGTCGGGGCGGTGGTGGCCTGGTCGCTCCTGACGCTCCAGGACGGCGTGCTCACCGGGCTGCGCAGCGCGCTGTGGGTGCCGGTGGGCAACACGGTGTTCTCGGTGGTCAAGCTGGGGCTGCTCATCGTGATGGCGGCGGCCATTCCCACGGCCGGGGTGTTCGTGTCCTGGGTGGCCGCCATCGCCTTCTCGGTGGTGCCGCTGGGCTGGCTGGTGTTCCGCCGGCTCGTGCCGCGCCATGTGCGGGCCACGGAGGGCAGGGCCCGGCCGCCGTCGCTGCGCGAGCTGGGCCGCTTCCTCGCGGGCGACTACACGGGTTCCCTGTGTTCGCTGGCTGTCGTGTACCTCGTTCCGGTGATCGTGGCCGCGCAGGTCAGCTCCGAGGACAACGCCTACTTCTACATCGCGACGACCATCGGCGGCACCACGAACCTGCTCGCCATCAACATGGGCGCGTCGCTCACCGTCGAGGGCGCGCACGACCCGGCGCGGCTCGCCGCCAACACCCGTGCGGCGCTCCGCCGGATGACGCGGATCATGCTTCCGGTCTGCGGTTTCCTCTTCCTGGGCGCGCCGTACATCCTGCGCGTGTTCGGCCAGGGCTATGCGGACGCGGCGACCCCGCTGCTGCGCTGGTTCGCGGTGGGCGCGGCGCTGCGGGTCGTCATGGAGACGTACTTCGCGGTGCTGCGCGCGCAGAGCCGTACGTCCGGTCTCGCCTGGCTGCAGGGCCTGTTGTGCGCGCTCGTGCTGGGCCTGACGCTGATTCTGCTGCCGCGGATGGGGCTGACCGGGGCGGGGGTCGCGGAGGTCTGCAGCCTCGCGGTGATCGTGGCGATCGCGGCGCCCAAGCTGTACGCGATCACGCGCGTGGCCGGGGCGACGCCCGCCGACCGTGCGGCACCCGACGGCGACCTCGCCGACCTGGGCACCAAGGATGTGCCCGCGTCGCGCACCCCCGTGTCGGGCACGGAGACCGTGCGGCTGGGCACCAAGGGCGAGGGACGCCGGCACGGCCCCGCGTGGGCGCTGCGCGAGTCCCTCGACTCCGACACACTGCAACTGGCGGTCCAGATCGACCTGGACCATCAGGAACGCCGCCCGGACGTGCGTCCCGGGCCGACGGCACGGGGGCCCGTGGGGGCGGGCGAGGGGGACGACATGCAGGGTCACCGGCCGACGTGGGCGGCTTCTGGCGGGGCGCCTGCCGCGGCTTCCGGCGGGGCGCCCGCCGCGGTGGCGCCGGAGGCGGAAGGAGTGGACGAGGCGGCGGGGTCCGCCTCGTCGGGGCCGAGCACAGCGGTGGCCGAGCCCGGCGAGCAGAGGTCCGGCTCGGCCGAGACCGCGGCTGCGTCCGCCTCTGAGTCCGCGTCCGCCTCTGAGTGCGCGTCCGAGCTCGTTGGCACGGGTGATGCGAGTGGTGCGGCCGGTGCGGCCGGTGCGACCACTCAGGATGCGCCGGACGGGGCGGACGCGGCGGACGACACGGCGGACCCGCCCGCCAAGGCGTCCTGGCCGACCGTGGCGCCCCCGGCCCCGGTCGTCGTCGCCGTGCCGGTCACGGGCCCGAAGTCGCCTGCCCCGGACGCCGGTTCGGCCGGCGCGACGCCGCCCGCGGCCGGTCCGCCCGCCGCCGCTCCCCCGGCCACGGCGCCCCCGCGCACGTACAAGAGCCCCCGCAAGACCCTCGTCCTCACCGCCCTGCTCATCGCGGCCCTCGGCCTGTACTGGGTACCGGTGTTCGGGCTCGGCGAGGGCGACCTCGACCGGATGGGCGGGCTCGGCCTCGTCTCCGTGCTGCCGCTGCCCACCCTCGCCGGGGCCGCGCTCCTCGTGGGCGTGTTCGCGTCGCTGCTGTGGCTGGAGCGGCCGAACCGATGGCTGCTCCTGCTGACCCTGATGGCCACCGTCGTGTCCCTGCACGCGCTGCCGGCCGTGATCGAGACGGAGCCGCGGTTCGCGACGGCCTGGCAGCACCTGGGCTTCATCGAGTACATCGACCGGACCGGCACGGCGGTGCCCGACCTGGACGCGCGCTGGAGCTGGCCCGGCTTCTTCGCCGCCGCCACGTTCGTCGCGAAGGCGTGCGGCGTCTCGGACATGACCGAGGTCATCCGCTGGTGGCCGACGGCGATCCAACTCCTCTACCTGGCCCCGATGCTGCTGCTCACCCGCTCCCTGCGGGCGAGCTGGCGGGCCAAGTGGGCGGGCCTGTGGATCTTCGTCCTGAGCGGCTGGGTCGGCCAGGACTACTTCTCGCCGCAGGGCTTCACGTATCTGCTGTACATCGCGTTCGTGGCGATCCTGCTCGTGTGGTTCCGCGCGCCGCGCGTGATCTGGACGAAGCGGCGCCCGGGCGAGGCCGAGGTGGAGCCCGCGAACCGCCGTCAGCAGGCGGTGCTGCTCCTTGTCCTCCTGGGCCTGTTCGCGGGCACGGTGCCCGCCCACCAGCTGACGCCGTTCGTGATGCTCGGCGTCCTGACGGTGCTGGTCCTGGTGCGCCGCTGCGAGTTGCGCGGGCTGCCCCTGCTGTGCGGGGTCATGGTCGCGGTCTGGCTGGGCTTCTTCGCGGAGCCCTACTGGTCGGGGCACTTCGACGAGCTGTTCGGCGGGGTGGGCGGGGTCGGCGGCAATGTGTCGTCGTCGGTCTCCGGCCGCATCGAGGGCGGCAGTTCGACGCACAAGCTCGTGCTGTACGTGCGCGTGGCCCTCGCCGGTTCGGTGATGGCGCTTGCCTGCTGGGGCTGGCTGCGCCGGCGCGAGCACAGGTACCGCGAGGTGTCGCTGCTCGTCCTGACCTTCGTGCCGTTCCTCGGTTTCGGCATGCAGAGCTACGGCGGCGAGATGGCGCTGCGCGTCTTCATGTTCGCGCTGCCGGGCGCCGCGCTGCTCGCCGGGCTCGCGCTGTTCCCGCGCACCGGCGTCACCGCCAAGGAGCGCGACCGCGACCGGGTGAGCCTCGCGCCGCTGGCCGCGCTGCTCGCGGGCCTCGTCCTGATCGGCGGCTTCCTGGTGGCGCGCTGGGGCAACGAGCCCTTCGAGCGGGTCAGGACCGGCGAGGTCGCCGCGATGGAGTACGTGTACGCGCACGACGACCCGACGGCGCGGCTGCTGTGGATGAGCAACGACACCGTCACCAACGTGACGCCCGCGATCCCCTGGGGCAAGCAGGACGCCGAGAAGGTCGAGTACGTGCCCACGCTCGCGCCGCCCGACCCGGTCCTGGTGTCCGGCCTGGTGAAGGCGCTCAAGGACGCGGGCCCCAACTCGTACCTGATGATCAACCGCAGCCAGACCGTCTACCTCCAGATGGACACCGGCTATCCGGAGAACTGGGACACCCGCCTCACCCGCAACCTCGACCGGCGCCCCGAGCTGAAGAAGGTCTACGCCAACGCCGACGCGACGCTGTACGCCCTGCGCGCGCAGCCGGCCGGCCCGGTCCCGAAGGCGGACCCGGGGCCGCCCGGGCCGAAGGTGACGTGGACGCCGTGGACGGTGGTGGGCGCCCTGGCGGTGCTCGCGCTGATCGTGCTCCTCGCGGCGCGCGAGGCCGTGCGGGTCGCGGCCGCGCCGAGCGTCCGGCAGCAGCGCTGGCTGCAGAGCAGCTTCTGGTTCTCGCTGCCGCTGCTCGCGGTGTTCGTGGCGTCGCTGATCCAGCGGTTCCTGACGATGGCGTAACGGGACGCTGGGGTGAAGCGGAGCAGGGCAGTGGGGTGAAGTGGCTTATCGCGTGAGCCACTTCACCTCGTACCCGGCCATGTCGAACCGCTTGCCGTCGACCTTCGCGCTGATCTTCCGGTCTCGCGTGTTCACCACGAGGACGGTCTTGTCGTCGGCGAGGACGCGTACGTTCGGTACGTCGTCGGCGGCGACGGACACCTTCTCGTACTGCGTGCCGGGCGGGAAGGCGTCGGCGAAGCGGCCCAGCAGGCGCAGTATCGGCCGTGCGCGGCCGCCGTCCGGGAGCTGCGTGGAGCTCCACAGGCAGCCCGCGCACTTCTCGCCGCGCTTGTCGCCGCGCTTCTGCGGGTTCCAGTAGAAGCCGCTGGTCGCGCCGCCGCGGGCCATCGCCATCAGGCCGGAGGCGTGTACGGCGACGCGGTGCGGCTCGGACCAGTCGTCGCGGTTGTCCTGGCTGTCGCCCGGCTCCACGTAGTACTCGGCCCACCACAGCGGCAGGCCGCCGGTCCGCTCGCGCACCCAGCGGCTGACGGCGGTGAGCTTGTCGGTGGCACGGAACTCGTCGGGCAGCAGTTCGTCGTCCTCGGTGTAGCTGGAGCCGTCGACGACCACGAAGTCGGCGCCCACCTTGTGCTCGTTCCAGTAGTCGAAGGCGTCCAGGGCGCGCTGCTCCAGGCGGCCCCAGGGGCCCGTGACGGTCTTCGACGCGTTCTCGGTCTGGCGCGGGTGGAGGCTGTCCATGGGGAGATAAGGGCCGCCCACCTGGATCTTCTCGTCCACCTTCTTCAGGGCGTTGTGGACGAGGTTGTAGAGCCGGGTGTAGCCCTCGTAGTCCCAGCGGCCCTCGGCGCTGTTCCAGAAGCCCTTGAACTCGTTCCAGACGATGAAGTGCCGTACGTCCGGATAGCGCTTGGCGACGGTCGCGGCCAGGGCCGCGTAGTCGTCGAAGTGCTCGGGGCGGGGCGCGGTCTCCAGGGCGGCCTGGCTCCAGTTCGTGCTCTCGGAGCCGGACTTGCCGCCCTTCATCCAGTCCGGGGCGCAGCACAGGGTGACGACCGGGGTGCCCTTGGTGGCCCGGATGAAGTCCATGCGCTGGTCCATCGCCTCGAAGTCGTACCGCCCCTTGACCGGCTCCGGGTTGCCCGCGCCCCAGCCCATGATGTGCTGGATCTGCGGCAGCGGCCTGGGCTGGTCCCTGAGGAGGCCCTCGGCGCGGTCGACGGCCGCGGGCTCGCCCTCGTCGGCGCTGTACTGGGTGTGGGTGAAACCCCAGCCGACCCGCGGGTCGGGCGCGCCGGGCGGGCGCGCGGGGGTGCCGTGCACCTTGTCGCCGTCCGGGGTCGTGCCCGCCGTGCCGCCGCCGTCGTCCTCGGGCAGGGCGAGGACGGTCACGACCAGGGCCAGCGCGGTCAGACCCACGCCGATGAGGGCGGTGAGACGCCACCGCCGCGCATCCGTGGTCCACTCATGACGTCCCATCAAGGGTCAGAGTAGCCGCGTGCCTCGTCGGTAGGAGGGGTTCCGCTCGACCGCCGTCGTGTCGCCGGGCGGGGTGGCGCGCCACGGCGCACTGGGGAAACCGCGTGCACGAGGGCACATGCGTGACGGATCATGGCGGCATGTCTGCGAACCCTCAGGACGCCCTGCCGATCCGGCTCAACGTCGACGACAGCGACTCCCCGTCCGACGTCGTGGACGCGCTGTTCCTCGGCCGCTTCGCCACCGGCGAGCAGCCGTTCTCGCACAGCGCCAACATCGACCGCGTCAAGCCCGGCTCCGCGCTGCTCCCACCGGGCGCGACGGTGCTGCGGGCCGCCCGCGACGACGACCGCAGCGCCACGCTCGCCGAGGGCGACGGGTGGACGCTGCTGGTGTCCCGCTGGAACCGCGGCGCGGACGTCACGGTCACGGCCACCACCGCGGAGCTCGCCGAGGAGGTCCTCAAACAGGCCACGGACGGGGCGCAGGACGAACCCGAACCGCAGCCGGAGAACGTCACCATGGGGTTCTGGTACGTCTCGCCGCGGCGCGGGCCGCACCGTACGTCGCGGCAGATCTCCGCGGGTACGTGGGAGGAGGTGCGGGAGAACTACACCGCGCCGGTGGCCGACGCCATGGACAAGCTGATGAAGACGGGTCCGGAGGACATCTCCGGGCGGCTGCTGCTCCTGCACGGGCCGCCGGGCACCGGCAAGACGTCCGCGCTGCGGACGCTGGCGCGGTCGTGGCGGGACTGGTGCCAGGTGGACTGCGTCCTGGATCCGGAGCGGTTGTTCACCGACGTCGGCTATCTGATGGACATCGCCATCGGGGAGGACGACGGCACGGCGAAGGGCCGCTGGCGGCTGCTGCTCCTCGAGGACTGCGACGAGCTGATCCGCGGTGAGGCCAAGCACACGGCGGGTCAGGCGCTCTCGCGCCTGCTCAACCTCACCGACGGGTTGCTCGGGCAGGGCCGCAATGTCCTCGTCGGTGTCACCACCAACGAGGACCTGGAGCGGTTGCATCCCGCCGTCGTGCGGCCCGGGCGGTGTCTCGCCCGGATCGAGGTCGGTCCTCTCACCCTCGCGGAGTCCGTCAGCTGGCTCGGCGCCTCCGAGGGGGTGCCCCGGGAGGGTGCGACCCTGGCGGAGCTGTACGCGCTGCGCCGGGGGTCGTCCCCGACCGCCGTTCCGTCCGCCCGGGACGGGGCCGACGCGGGCCTGTACCTGTAGGTGGCTTTCCTGTCCCGCCC
>NZ_AOPZ01000457.1 GCF_000414115.1 Streptomyces aurantiacus JA 4570 | reverse complement strand
GCCCGCGCCGAGCGCCGTGCCGCCGCCCGTGCCGAGCGCGAGGTCGGCCGCCGTGGCCGCGACGGCGGCGACGCCCGCGACCAGCAGGGGAGTTCCGGCGCCCTCCTTCGCGTACCGCTGCGCGAACGTCTGCTGCCCGGCCGCCGCCTCGTCCAGGGCCCGGGTGTACGCCTCGTACTCCTCGGCCGCCGTCCGCGCCATGGCGTCGAGCGCGCCGCGCGCCCGCGAGAGCAGCACCCCGCCGTCCGTGCGCCCGCCCGTGCGCCGGACCTCCTCCTCGACCGCCCGTGCCAACAGCCGCTCGGCTTCGGCCCGATGGCTGTCCCGCATGTGGTCCCCCTCCGAGAGCGGCACGTGCCGACGACACGTGTCCGTGCGTGGCCTCGTACCCATGTACGGCTGCCCGGTACACGGGTACTGGGCCATCCGGGCATACGTCTGCCCCGTACCTCTACATGTACGTGTCAGTGTCCTGCGTACGAGGCGCCGGCGCGAGCGAGTCGGCGGATCAGGGGCCGGTGTGCGCGAGGATGGGACCATGCCGAACCGACTGGCCCATGAGACGTCCCCCTACCTCCTCCAGCACGCCGACAACCCGGTCGACTGGTGGCCGTGGTCGGCCGAGGCGTTCGCCGCCGCCCGCGAGCGCGGCGTGCCCGTCCTGCTCTCCGTCGGCTATTCGAGCTGTCACTGGTGTCACGTCATGGCCCACGAATCGTTCGAGGACGACGCCACGGCCGCGCTCATGAACGAGCACTTCGTGAACATCAAGGTGGACCGCGAGGAGCGCCCCGACGTCGACGCCGTCTACATGGAGGCCGTGCAGGCCGCGACCGGCCAGGGCGGCTGGCCCATGACGGTGTTCCTCACCGCCGACGCCGAGCCCTTCTACTTCGGCACCTACTTCCCGCCCGAGCCGCGCCACGGCATGCCGTCCTTCCCGCAGGTCCTCGACGGGGTGCACCGGGCGTGGGCGGACCGGCGCGACGAGGTCGGCGAGGTCGCCGCGAAGATCGTCAAGGACCTGTCGGAGCGTCAACTGGCCGCCGGGGACGGGCAGCGACCCGGCGAGGAGGAGCTCAGCAAGGCCCTCCTCGGGCTGACCCGCGACTACGACGCGACACACGGCGGCTTCGGCGGCGCCCCCAAGTTCCCGCCGTCCATGGTGATCGAGTTCCTGCTGCGCCACCACGCCCGCACCGGCTCCGAGGGCGCCCTGCAGATGGCCGCCGACACCTGCGAGCGGATGGCGCGCGGCGGCATCTACGACCAGCTCGGCGGCGGCTTCGCCCGCTACTCCGTGGACCGCGAGTGGGTCGTGCCGCACTTCGAGAAGATGCTGTACGACAACGCGCTGCTGTGCCGCGTGTACGCCCACCTGTGGCGGGCCACGGGCTCGGACCTGGCGCGCCGCGTCGCCCTGGAGACGGCCGACTTCATGGTGGGCGAACTGCGCACCAACGAGGGCGGGTTCGCCTCCGCCCTGGACGCCGACAGCGAGGACGCGACCGGCAAGCTCGTCGAGGGCGCGTACTACGTGTGGACGCCCGCGCAGCTGCGCGAGGTCCTGGGCGAGGCCGACGGCGACCTCGCGGCGGCGTACTTCGGCGTGACCGAGGAGGGCACCTTCGAGGAGGGATCCTCCGTCCTCCAGCTCCCGCAGCGCGACGGCGGCGTGGTCGCCGACGCCTCGCGGATCGCCGCCGTCCGCGAGCGGCTGCTCGCCGCCCGCGCCGAGCGGCCCGCGCCCGGCCGCGACGACAAGGTGGTCGCCGCGTGGAACGGCCTCGCGATCGCCGCGCTCGCCGAGACGGGCGCCCTCTTCGACCGGCCCGACCTGGTCGCGGCGGCCGTGGGGGCGGCGGATCTTCTCGTACGTCTCCACATGGACGACCGCGCGCGGCTCGCCCGCACGTCCAAGGACGGACACGTGGGCGCCAACGCCGGGGTCCTGGAGGACTACGCCGACGTCGCCGAGGGCTTCCTCACCCTGGCCTCCGTCACGGGGGAGGGCGTGTGGCTGGAGTTCGCCGGGTTCCTGCTCGACCACGTGCTCGCGCAGTTCGTGGACCCCGGGTCCGGGGCGCTGTACGACACGGCGGCCGACGGGGAGCGCCTCATCCGGCGCCCGCAGGACCCCACGGACAACGCGGCCCCCTCCGGCTGGTCGGCCGCCGCGGGCGCGCTGCTCTCGTACGCGGCGCACACCGGGGCCGCGCCGCACCGGGAGGCGGCGGAGCGGGCCCTCGGGGTCGTCAAGGCGCTGGGGCCGCGGGTGCCGCGGTTCATCGGGCACGGGCTCGCCGTCGCGGAGGCCGCGGTGGACGGGCCGCGGGAGGTGGCGGTCGCCGGGGAGGTCGGCGGCGCGCTGCACCGGGTGGCGCTCCTGGGCACGGCGCCCGGCGCGGTCGTCGCCGCGGGCCCGCCGGACGGCGAACTCCCGCTGCTCGCGGGGCGGTCCCTGGTGGACGGCCGGGAGACGGCGTACGTCTGCCGGGGCTTCGTCTGCGACCGCCCGACCACGGACCCGGAGGAATTGGCGGAGGCGCTGGGCACGTTCGGCTGAGCCCGCCGTCGCGCCGTCCCGGCCGGTGGTCCGTCAGCGGCCCGTCAGCGCGCCGGGCGCCGCGTTGGCCTCCGGCTTCTTCGCTCGCCTCCCGGCCGCCTGCCCTCATGGGGGCTGCGCCCCCT
>NZ_AOPZ01000456.1 GCF_000414115.1 Streptomyces aurantiacus JA 4570 | reverse complement strand
TGCTGGGAGGCGGGCGCCTGGCCGCCGGTGCCCTGGGTGGCAGTCGGCCGGCCCTGGCTCGCGCCGCCGCCACCGGTCTCGCGTGCCGCGCCCGGGGTGCCCTCGCCGCCCCGCGTGGGGCTGGCCGAACTCCCCTGGGTGGGCGCGCCGCCGGTGGACGCCGACGGGCTCTGCCGGTCGCGGCGCAGCTCGCGCTCGCCGTCGGAGTTCTCCGGCAGCGGCGAACCGGGCAGGTTGTTGCGCGGCGACTCGCCGGGTCCCGGCACGGTGACGCGGTCCGCGTCCCGCACGGCGCCGCCGAGCACCGAGCCGATGAGCAGCGTGAGGCCGACGACGACGGTCCCGATGAGCGCGCCGCGGCGCAGCACCCGGCGCCGCAGCTCCCACAGTTCGGCGCGCGGCCCGAGCGTGCGCCATGCCTCGCCCGCGAGCCGGCCGTCGATCGAGTAGACCGGCGCGCCCGCGATGATCAGCGGGGACCAGGCGGCCAGATAGATGATGTCCGGCGCGTCGTAGGCCGGGACGGTCTTCCAGCTCACCGTCACCAGGAGCGCCGCCGAGAGCAGTACGCCGACGGACGCGGCGAGGCGCTGCCAGAGGCCGAGCACGGTCAGCACGCCGACGATGACCTGGAGGAAGGCGATGACCAGTCCCGCGCCCACCGGGTGCTGGAGCGCCCAGTCGCGCAGCGGTTCGGCGAGCGCCCACGGGTGCAGCGAGTTCAGCCACTTGACCATGGAGCCGCGCTCGCCGCCGTCGAAGTAGACGGGGTCGCACAGCTTGCCCATGCCGGCGTAGATGGAGATGAAGCCGAGGAAGACGCGCAGCGGGAGCAGCACGACGCCGAGGTTCATACGGCGGCCGGGGAAGTAGGCGTGCCGGTGCCCGGCGCCGCCGCGGCGGCCGGTGGCCTCGTCGCCGTCGTCGCCGTACTCGTCCGCGTCGTCGTACTCGTCCGCGTCGCCGTCGCCGTACGCCGCCGCGGCGGTGGCGGCCGCGTGGTGCTCGTCGTCGGCGCTGCCGGGCAGGCGCATCTGCGGGAGCAGCCGGGCGCCGTCGCCGGGGTCGCGGGGCGGGGTGAAGGCCGCGGTCTCGGCGGGGTCGCGGGGCGGGACGAACGCGGCGGTCTCGGCGGGGGCGACGCGCGGGATGGTCTGGGTGGAGCCGCCGTCGTCGAAGGGGTCGCGGCCGCCGAGCACGGCGTGCGCGTCGCCGTCCCGGCCCGCCCCTTCGGCCGATCGGCGCACACCGCCGGCCCGCGCGGCCTGCAGCAGTTCGCCCGCGTCGAGGTCGCCCGGCGCGGACTTGCCGCTCCACACGACGGGCGCGCGCCTGCGGGCCGGGGCGGCACCGACTGCGGGGATGCGCACGGTGTCGTCCCCGGTGCTCAAGTGGGGTGCGATACGCGGCGATTGGGTCCGCCCGGCGGTGGGGAGCTGCACGCGGAAACTCGCGTGATTGACGATGACCTGCGCCGGGTCGCAGGGCACCTTCACCATGCTCAGCGCGGGAGTGTCGTCGAACCCTGACGAGCGTCCCCCCGTGGGTGTGCGGGGTGTTCTGGTGTCCACACTCATCTAACCGAGTGATGTGTGGTTTGGACACTGCCTTGACCCACGACAAATGTCCGGACCCCGTCAAGCACCCGTTACCGGGCAGGGCCCGGCCCGGTCAACCCCGGCCCGGGCCGCGCCGTCACTTCCGGCGCCGCGCCGCCTCGTACAGCACCACGCCCGCCGCGACACCGGCGTTCAGCGACTCCGCGCCGCCCGGCATCGGAATGCGCACCCGGAAGTCGCAGGTCTCGCCGACGAGCCGGGACAGGCCCTTGCCCTCGCTGCCCACGACGATGACGACCGGGCCCCCCAGGGCCTCCAGGTCGCCGACCTCGTGCTCACCGTCGGCGGCGAGGCCGACGATCGCGAGGCCCGCCTTCTTGTACGCCTCCAGGGCGCGGGTGAGGTTGGTGGCGCGCGCGACCGGCGTGCGCGCCGCCGTGCCCGCCGACGTCTTCCAGGCGCTGGCCGTCATCCCCGCGGCCCGGCGCTCGGGCACCAGGACGCCGTGCCCGGCGAAGGCGGAGACGGAGCGGACGACGGCGCCGAGGTTGCGCGGGTCGGTGACGCCGTCCAGGGCGACGATGAGCGGGTCCTCGCCCTGGTCGTAGGCGGCCGCGGCCAGGTCCTCGGGGTGCGCGTACTCGTACGGCGGCACCTGGAGCACGAGGCCCTGGTGGTTGAGGCCGTTCGTCATCCGGTCCAGCTCGGCGCGCGGCGCCTCCATCAGGTGGATGTCACCGCGCTCGGCGGCGAGCTGGAGCGCCTCGCGGACGCGCTCGTCGTTGTCGATGAACTGCTGGACGTACAGCGTCGTCGCGGGCACGCCACCGCGCAGCGCCTCGTAGACGGGGTTGCGGCCGACGACCATCTCGGACGGCGACTTGCCGCCGCGGCCGCGCGGGGCCTGCCGTCCGCCGGCGGCGCGGCGGGACTTGGCCTGGGCGGCGCGCTGCTTGACGTGCCCCTTGCGCATCTCGGCGGGCGGCGTGGGCCCCTTGCCCTCCAGGGCCCGGCGCCGCTTTCCGCCGCTGCCGACCTGCGCGCCCTTCTTGCCGGACATGCGGCGGTTGTTAGCGGCCATGACCTACCTGTCTGTGTGAAGCGTGGCGTACCCGCGCCGTTCGCGCGCGTACGCATCTGAAGTCGTCGTATATGCAGTGTGCCGCCCGAGTCCCCGGGCGGCACATCAGCATGCGGTCCGCGCTAGCGCGGGCCGAGCGTCCAGCGGGGCCCGGTCGGGCTGTCCTCGATGACGAGGCCCGACTGGCCGAGCTGGTCGCGGATGGCGTCGGCGGTGGCCCAGTCCTTGCGGCCGCGGGCGGCCTCGCGCTGGTCCAGGACGAGGCGCACGAGGGTGTCGACCACGCCGTGCAGGTCTTCGCCGCTGTCGCCGTCGCCGCCCGCCCAGTGCGCGTCGAGCGGGTCGAGGCCGAGGACGCCGAGCATGGCCCGCACCTCGGCGAGGCGGGCGATCGCGGCTTCCTTGTCGTCGGCGGCGAGCGCGGAGTTGCCCTGCCGGACCGTGGTGTGCACGATCGCGAGCGCCTGCGGGACGCCCAGGTCGTCGTCCATCGCCTCGGCGAACGCGGGCGGCACCTCGGCGGCGGGCTCGACCACGCCTCCGGCCTTCTCCACCACGCGCTGCACGAAGCCCTCGATGCGCGCGAACGCGGACTCGGCCTCGCGCAGGGCCTCCTCGCTGTACTCGATCATCGAGCGGTAGTGCGGGGTGCCCAGGTAGTAGCGCAGGACGATGGGGCGCCAGTGCTTGACCATCTCGGAGACGAGCACCGAGTTGCCGAGCGACTTCGACATCTTCTCGCCGCTCATGGTGACCCAGCCGTTGTGCACCCAGTACCGCGCGAAGGTGTCGCCGAACGCCTTGGCCTGGGCGATCTCGTTCTCGTGGTGCGGGAAGATCAGGTCGATGCCGCCGCCGTGGATGTCGAACTCCGCGCCCAGGTACTTGTGCGCCATGGCCGAGCACTCCAGGTGCCAGCCGGGGCGGCCGCGGCCCCAGGGGCTCTCCCAGTCGGGCTCGCCCGGCTTGGTCGCCTTCCACATGGCGAAGTCGCGCGGGTCGCGCTTGCCGGTGATGCCCTCCTCGGCGGGCTGGCGCAGCTCGTCCAGGTCCTGGTTGGACAGCTCCAGGTATCCGGGGAAGGAGCGCACGTCGAAGTAGACGCTGCCGTCGGCCTCGTACGCGTGCCCGCGCTCGATGAGCTCGCGCATCATCTCGACCATCTCGGTGACGTGGCCGGTGGCGCGCGGCTCGTAGGTGGGCGGCAGGCAGCCGAGGACGTCGTAACCGCTGTTGAAGGCGCGCTCGTTCTCGTACCCGATGGACCACCAGGGGCGGCCCTGGTCCGCCGACTTCTTGATGATCTTGTCGTCGATGTCCGTGACGTTGCGGATGAACGTCACGTCATAGCCGCGGTAGCTGAACCAGCGGCGCATGATGTCGAAGTTGAGGCCCGAGCGGATGTGTCCGATGTGCGGGGCGGCCTGCACCGTGGCGCCGCACAGGTAGATCGAGACACAGCCTTCGACGAGGGGGCTGAAGTCTCGGATCTGCCGGGCGCTGGTGTCGTACAGGCGAATCGTCACCACTCCAGGGTAGTGGCCCTGGGGCAGTGCCCCGCGCCCCTGGGGCGACAGGGCACACAACTGTGATGAACGGGAGCCCCGCGCGGACCGGCTCTCAGAGCCTGCCGACGACCTTGCGGGGCGTGACGCGGACGACTACGCGCGGGGCGTCCTCGGCCGCCCTCGGGTTGAACTCCGCGTACTTCAGTCCGGTGTACTTCAGCGCCAGTTCGTCGATGAGTTCCTGGCCGCCCTCGGTGGTCATGGTGACGGTGCCGCGGATCTCGGCGTACGTGTAGGGCTCGTCGAAGGGCTGCAGGAGCACCGTCACGCGTGGGTCGCGGCGCAGGTTCTTCTCCTTCTGCCGGTCCAGCGTGGTGGAGAAGATGACGTCGTCGCCGTCGCGCTTCGCCCAGACCGGTGACAGCTGGGGGCTGCCGTCGGGCTGGACGGTGGCGACGATGATGAAGACGGGGGTGTCCAGGAGTGCCTTGAGCTTGTCGGAGAGAGCGGCGGTCACGGTGTCTCCTTGGGAGGGGTGCCGGGATTGGGCGTTATATACGCGTACCCGATCCTCCAGCACCAAGCCTGGACCGTGCGGGATCTCCACGCGCCTCCTGGAGCCAAGGGGTGCACGGAGGCGCGTGTAGCGCGTGCGGCGCGAAACGGCTGGGTGGCGCGTGCGGCGCGAAACGGCTAGGCGGCGTGCGGGGCGCGCACCACCAGCGCCGTCGCCACGGCCGCGAGCCCGTCGCCCCGGCCGGGGAAGCCGAGCCCGTCGGTGGTCGCCCCGGACACGGTGACCGGGGCGCCGGCCGCCTCGGAGAGCACCTTCTGGGCCTCGTCGCGCCGCTTGCCGATCTTGGGCCGGGGGCCGACGACCTGCACGGCCACGTTCCCGATGACGAACCCGGCGTCCCGCACGATCCGCGCGGCCTCGGTGAGCAGCGCGAGCCCGGAGGCGCCCGCCCACTCGGGCCGCCCGGTGCCGAAGTGGGCGCCGAGGTCGCCGAGTCCGGCGGCGGAGAACAGCGCGTTGCACGCCGCGTGCGCGACGACGTCCGCGTCGGAGTGCCCGGCGAGTCCGGGGCCCTCCCCTTCCCACTTCAGGCCGGCGCACCACAGCTCGCGGCCCTCTTCGAAGGCGTGGATGTCGGTGCCGATGCCGACCTGGGGCAGCGGGTACGGGGGCTGGGCCGGGGGCGGCGACGGCTCGGCGGGCGGCGTCTGCTCAGAAGCCATCGTTCGCCCTCCTGCGCGCGAGCACGGCCTCGGCCAGGACGAGGTCGAGCGGCCGGGTCACCTTGAACGCCTCCTCGTGGCCGGGCACAAGGACGACCGGCTCGCGGAGCCGCTCCACGAGTCCCGCGCAGTCCGTGGCGCCCTCGCCGACGACGCTCGCCTCGTGCGCGCGCAGCAGCGTCGCGCGGTCGAAGCCCTGCGGGGTCTGGACGGCGCGCAGCCGGGCGCGCTCGGGCGTGGCGACGACGGGCTCGGGCTCGCCGGGCGCCGCGGGCCCGACTTCCTTGACGGTGTCGGCGACCGGCAGCGCGGGGACCACGGCGGGCGCCCCGTCGCGGACGGCCTCGATGACGCCGTCGACGGTGTCCACGGGGACCAGGGGGCGGGCCGCGTCGTGCACGAGCACGATGTCGATGCCGGCGGGCAGGGCGTCCAGGCCGAGCTTCACGGATTCCTGGCGGGTCGCGCCGCCGGGCACGACGAGGAAGTCGGTGCGCTCGGGCAGGGCGTGGTCGGCGAGCAGGGTCTTGACCTCGGCGGCGCCGTCGGCGGGTGCCACGACCACGACGAGCGAGACGGCGCGGGACGCGGCCATGGCGCGCACGGCGTGGATGAGCATCGGCGTGCCGTTCAGCGCGCGCAGCGCCTTGGGGGCGCCCGGGCCGAGCCGCACACCCCGTCCGGCGGCGGGGATCACGGCTGCGGTGCGGGGGCGGGGGGCCGGGGGCCCGTCCGCCGCAGAAGATGCGTCAGACATCGGTTCCGTTCAGGTTTGTGTGCTCGGCCGACATGGGTATGGCCACAGCGTGCCGGGCGCGACGCCTTGACCGGAACCCTTCCGTGACATCCGGTCGAGCCTGCTGCCCGAGCCCGGCACGCCAACGTACCGGGGGATCTTTCCGCAGGCGCGAACCGGTGATGAAGACCGGGATACGAACATGCCGCAGTGCCCGGCAACACCATTCAGGAGTCGGCGGGCACCGCGGCAGTATTCATCGTCCCGGGACGCACGCCACAGGTGGCGCTGCGCTGCGTCGGTCAGGACTGCGTGGGTCAGGACGCGAGGACCTCGTCAAGCAGGGCCTCGGCCTTGTCCTCGTTCGTGTTCTCCGCGAGGGCCAGCTCGCTCACCAGGATCTGGCGGGCCTTGGCGAGCATGCGCTTCTCACCGGCGGACAGTCCGCGCTCGCGCTCCCGACGCCACAGGTCACGGACGACTTCCGCGACCTTGATGACATCGCCGGAGGCGAGCTTCTCAAGATTTGCCTTGTAACGACGCGACCAGTTCGTGGGCTCTTCGGCATACGGCGCGCGCAGTACTTCGAAGACCCGGTCAAGGCCGTCCTGACCGACCACATCACGCACACCGACGAACTCCGCATTGTCCGCTGGCACACGCACCGTCAAGTCGCCCTGGGCGACCTTCAGCACCAAGTAGGTCTTGTCCACGCCTTTGATCTGGCGAGTTTCGATGGCCTCGATCAGCGCGGCCCCGTGATGGGGATAGACCACGGTGTCGCCAACCTTGAACGTCATGTGACAGGTACCCCTTCCGTGGCTATCCAGGGTAACACGGAAACGGCGGGTTCTGAATGGCGTTTTCGCAGGTCAGGGCATATCTCGGGGCTTGACAACAGCAACAGGAACGTGCTGCGCGAGGGCCGCGGAAGGGGGTATTCGCAGGTGGGAGCCACTGTTCGGCGGGGGTGAAACGCCCCCGTTACGCACCCCGCGAGGGCGCCTCAGGAGGACGAACGTCCCGGTTTGCCGGGTTCCCGTAGGTGAACTTCCGCTACTCCGTTCGGTGACTGGTGCCACGTACGGGGTTCGGCGACCGGGCCGCGTACGCGACGACTCGGCGAATCCGGAATTGATCAAGAAGCACGGGCGCCCGGCCCATCGGAAGCGTGCTCCGATCCGGTCTCCGTTACACGCGCCGTTACCCGCGGCGAAACGTTCACTGATCAATTTCGGCCGCCGCCCCGCATTTCCCCGTGGAAAATCACCCGGCAGTCGTCGACGACGGTTTTGGGAATGGGGAACGCGCCACCGGCATCAAGCCAATGGGACGGCCGTGGCACGTGCGCCCGGGGAGGTTCGCGGGCCACCGGGGCGGGTCGGGTGCCCACAGGGGCGGGTCGGGTGCGGTGGCGCGGGAACGGCTCGGTAACCTAAGCGCGCTGACACACCCTTAGGGCGGTCAAACGGCCGCCCGCCCATCCGTTACCGCCCACGTTCTAGGAGTTGCCGCCGCCGTGAGCCGCAGCCTTCGACGCGGCGCCATCGCCGCCACCGCCCTCGCGTTCTCGCTCGCCACGCTCACCGCCTGCGGTGCCGGAAACAACGCCCAGACGATCGAGATCAAGCCGGACAACGCGGCGACCGCCGTCGGCGACCTCAAGATCCAGAACGCCATGATCATCACGCAGCCCGACCGCGAGTCGACCGGCCCCGCCGTGGTCGCCGCGACGGTCTTCAACAACGGCGACACCGCCCAGACCCTCGACTCGATCAAGGTCGACGGCACCGGCAAGAAGGCCGCGCTGAGCCCCGCCAAGGGCGAGAAGAAGGGCAAGGGCGGCGGTCTGACGATCCCGGCCGGCGGCTCCCTCACCATCGGCGGCAAGGACAACGCCTCGGCGGTCCTGCCGAGCAGCCGCGAGGCCGTCCAGGACGGCAACGCGCAGCCCGTCACCTTCGCGTTCAGCAAGACCGGCGACGTGAAGCTGAAGACCTTCGTGGTCCCGGCCGAGAGCTACTTCGAGAAGTGGGGCCCGAGCGAGCTCCCGAAGGCCCCGGACGCCAAGCCGTCGGGCAAGCCCTCGGGCACCCCGTCCGGCAAGCCCTCGGGCAAGCCGTCGGGAACCCCCTCCGGCACGCCGGCCGACGGCGCGGAGGGTGCTCAGGGCACGGACGGGGCCGAGGGCTCCGAGGGTGCTCAGGGCGCGGGCGTCACGCCGCCCGCCGGTGGGACCACTCCCGAGGGCGGCCAGGCCGCCTCGCAGGGCGGCACCGCGCACTGACGCTTCGTACGGAGCACGAAAGGGCGGGAACCTCTCGGGTTCCCGCCCTTTGCGTTGCGCACGCGCGCGTAGGTGCTGTTTACGGCTCGAACTTGTAGCCGAGGCCGCGGACCGTCACCAGGTAGCGCGGGGCCCCCGGGTCCGGCTCGATCTTGGCGCGCAGGCGCTTGACGTGGACGTCCAGGGTCTTGGTGTCGCCCACGTAGTCGGCGCCCCAGACGCGGTCGATGAGCTGCATGCGGGTGAGTACGCGGCCCGCGTTGCGCAGCAGCATCTCCAGGAGGTCGAACTCCTTCAGGGGCAGGTCGACCTTGGAGCCGGAGACGGTGACGACGTGGCGGTCGACGTCCATGCGGACCGGCCCTGCCTCCAGGGCCTGCGGGGCGACCTCCTCCGGCTCGCCCCGGCGGCGCAGCACCGCGCGGATGCGGGCGACCAGCTCGCGGGACGAGAAGGGCTTGGTCACATAGTCATCGGCTCCTATTTCCAGGCCGACGACCTTGTCGATCTCGCTGTCCTTGGCGGTGACCATGATCACCGGCACGTTCGAACGGCTGCGGAGCTGGCGGCAGACCTCCGTGCCGGGCAGGCCCGGCAGCATCAGGTCGAGCAGGACGAGGTCGGCGCCATTGCGCTCGAATTCGTCGAGACCGTCCGGGCCGGTGGCCGCGATGGCGACCTCGAAGCCCTCCTTGCGGAGCATGTACGACAGGGCGTCGCTGAAGGATTCCTCGTCCTCGACGACGAGCACTCGGGTCACGGAAGGACCTCCGGGGCGGCAGGAATGGGTTCGTATGCGGTTGTGTCGTCGGGCCTTGCGCCCTGGTGCGCGCCGTTCGCGGCCGGGCCGGTCCCGGCGCCGCGGTCGCGGTTCGCGGCCGCCTCGGGCAGCCGCAGGGTGAAGGTGGAGCCCTGTCCCTCCGAGCTCCACACGGTGACCTCCCCGCCGTGCGAGGCGGCCACGTGCTTGACGATGGCAAGGCCGAGGCCGGTGCCGCCGGTGGCCCGGGAGCGGGCCGGGTCGACGCGGTAGAAGCGCTCGAAGATGCGTTCCTTGTCCTTGTCGGAAATGCCGATGCCCTGGTCGGTGACCGCGACCTCGATGAGGTCCCCGCCCGGTGCGCTGACCCGGCGAGCGGCTATTCCGACCCGGGTACGGGCCGGTGAGTAGTTGACGGCGTTCTCGACGAGATTGCCGAGCGCCGCGGCGAGCTGACCCCGGTTGCCCCAGACCCGGAGGTCGGCGGTGCCGCCCTCGCGCCGCCCACCGCCGCCCTGGACGAGCCCTTCGGGCGCCGCCATGTTCGTGGCCATGGTGATCTGCTTCGTGCCCGCCTGGTGCCGGCAGCGGTCGATGGCCTCGCCCACCAGCTCGTCGACGCGGACCGGCTCGGCGTCCTCCAGGGGGTCGTCGTTCTGCACCCGGGAGAGGTCGATCAGCTCCTGCACGAGGTTGGTCAGGCGGGTCGCCTCGTTCTGCATCCGGCCCGCGAAGCGTTCGACGGCCTCCGGGTCGTCGGCGGCGTCCATGACGGCTTCGGAGAGCAGGGAGAGCGCCCCGACCGGCGTCTTGAGCTCATGGCTGACGTTCGCCACGAAGTCGCGGCGCACGGCCTCGATGCGGCGGGCCTCCGTCAGGTCCTCGACGAGCAGCAGGACGAGCCGGGAGCCGAGCGGCGCCACCCGCGCGGACACCGCGAGCGCGTCGCCGCGGCCGGTGCCCCGGCGCGGCAGGTCCAGCTCGACCTGGCGTATCTCGCCGTCGCGCCGGGTGTCCCTGGCCATCTGCAGCATCGGCTCGACGGCGAGCTTGCCACCGCGCACCAGTCCGAGGGCGTACGCCGCGGAGCTCGCCTTGACCACGCTGTCCGCCTCGTCCAGGACGACGGCGGAGGAGCGCAGCACGGACAGCACCGTGTCGACGCCGGGGGGCAGGACCGGGTCCGTGTGCAGGGATGTCCTCGTGGGCCTCTTCTGGTCGCGCTCGCTCCAGCGAAACGCCAGCATGGCGATCACGCCGGTGCACACCCCGGCGATCGCTGCCGCTGCGGCGACCGCCGCGTTCACGTCCATGCCTCCAGGTTATGCGCGTTCGGAGCACCGCCCACAGCCATCCGGGTGGCCACTCGAACACTCGTCGCCCAGAGTTCACCGTGGGGACGGCAGTGGTTCATTTCGGCGGGACGGCCCGGTGGACCCGGAAATTCCGGTGTCGGGCCCGCCTTCCGGGTGCGGGTCGGGGGTCGCCTCGTGGGACCCCTCGTGCAGTGTGGCGCATCGGGCGCCGGAGGGGGCTCTGTCGCCCATAGTTCACCTTGACGACAGGGACGATTCATTTGAGATGACTTAAACGGACGCGTCGGCCCCACACCGTGGGAGCGTAGGGGTGACCCCCTGTGACGTACGAGAGAGGGACAGCCACATGCGTGACGCGTACCACGAGGAACTTGACTCGATCGGCGAGGGCCTGGTCGAGATGGCCCGCCTTGTCGGGTCGGCTATCGGGCGCGCCACCACGGCCATGCTCGACGCCGACCTCAAGCTGGCCGAGAGCGTGATCGCCGCCGACCAGAAGGTCGACGATCTCCAGCACGAGCTGGAGGCACGAGCGATAGCCCTGCTGGCGCGGCAGCAGCCGGTCGCGACGGATCTGCGGATCGTCGTCACCTCGCTGCGGATGAGCGCCGACCTGGAGCGCTCCGGCGACCTGGCCCAGCACGTGGCCAAGCTGGCCCGGCTGCGTTTCCCGGACTCGGCGGTGCCGCGCGACCTGCACGCGACGATCCTGGAGATGGGGCAGCTCGCGCAGCGCCTGATGGCGAAGGCGGCGGAGGTCATCATCACCAAGGACGTCGACCTGGCGCTCCAGCTGGAGCAGGACGACGACGAGATGGACCTGCTGCACCGCACGCTGTTCCAGCACCTGATGGACGACCGCTGGAAGCACGGCATCGAGACGGCCGTGGACGTGACGCTCCTCGGCCGCTACTACGAGCGCTTCGCGGACCACGCGGTGTCCGTCGCCAAGCGGGTCGTGTACCTGGTGACGGGTGAGCACGCGGACGAGATCCAGCCGGGGACGGCGCCGGTCGAGGGCGCGTAACGCCTGCCTGCGGGGTGTCGGGGGCGGGGCGCGTGCGGCCTGCCCGCGGCGGGGTGCCGGGGTGGGCGCCGAGGCGTGCGCGCCCACCCCTCCCTGCTCCGGGCGTCAGCCGCAACCGCCGCCGCACTGGCACGGGCCGCCGGACTGGCAGCCACAGCTACAGCCGGGACCGCACTGACAGTCACCGGCACATATCTCGGGCTTGGGGGACTCGGCCATGTGTCTCCTCCTCGAAGGCGTACCGCTGAGACGTACTGCCTGCCCCCACATTGCATGCCCGGGACGCCGGGGCGCGTCAACGGCGCACATGTGCGCGGGACGTCGCCCGGCCCGGCTTCATGCGGTGCGCCCGGGACTCAGGTGGCGCTGGTGAACGTCCCGCACGTGGACCACTTGCTGTGGCTGCTGGTCGGGTCGCCCTTGACGAGGGAGACGATGATCTTGACCTTCCGCCTCTCCGGGAGGTCCAGGTCCCACGTGAAGCTCTTGCCCGCGCCCCGGGTGACGTGGAAGGTGTCCCAGAACCCGGGCCTGCCGCCGGCGTTCTCGAGGTTGACGAACACGGTGCGACCGTCGGCCTTACGGTCCTTGACGTAGAGGAAGTCACCCTTCGACGTGTACTTCGCGTATCCGCCGGCGCATCCCTTCGAACCGCTCGCCTGCGCCGCCGGGGCGGCCGCGAGGCTGCCCGCGAGGACGGCGGTGACCATGGCCGGAATGACGGCGGCGGCACGCCGCTTGAATACTGCCTTCACTTCTGTTCCCTCCGTGAATCCATACATCCGGTCACGTCGACGACGGCCGGACCGTTGATCACTTTAGGCAACCAACATGGTGATCACGTGGGCGTGTTGGGATGGAACGGTGCTGCCCGCGCCGCCACGCGGGCGCCCCACGAGACGCCGACGAGCCCCCCGCCCGCGGAAGGTCGCGGGCGGGGGCTCGGTCACGGTGGGTTACGTCTTCTTGCCTTGAGTCTTGTCGAGGGTCTTGGGGAGCTGGGTTCTTGCTGATCAGGGCGGTGGACGTACGCGCCCGAGAGGTCGTCATTGGTCACTGTCGGCTGTTGCCGAGCGGCCTCGGACGACCCAAGGACGGCCCAGCAGCCCACCCCTAAAAGGACAGGCGTCCCCTCATCGCGAGGGACGCCTCTTCGGGGGAACCGGACCAGGAATCACATCCTTGCCAAGGTGTTCCTTGATCAAGTACTTGAGCTCCGGTCCTTCGATGAGCTGCAGCCGACCATGCTGGCGGGCAAAGTCATGGCTAGCCCTGCCGAACCACGACGTGGTGATGAGGACCCCCTTGGCGGCGCGCTTGTGCTCGACCACTCCCGCGAGCGCTTGGACGGACTCGACGCCCACCAGCCTGGTGTAGCGCTTGGCTTGGATGATGCACTCACCGTTGAAGACAGGGTCCTTGCTGATCGCAATCGCGTCAACGCCCTCGTCCTTTGATGCCTGAGTGTTCCATGCCTCCATCCCGATCGCCTCGAACAGTTGGCGGATCAGGTGCTCGAACTCGCTGGGTGTCAGCTTCACCAACACGGGCCTGCTGTCCAGATCGGCCACCACGTCCATGCTGTCCATCAAGCGGTACTTCGACAGATCGAACTCGATGATGGGCCGGATCGGTTCGAGGTCGTACGGATTGGGAGACACCAGTGCGTTGAGCCCCTTGAGACAGTGCACAGGATCGACCTGGCTCAGTCGGAGCTTCCCGAACTGCTCTCTGCTGGTACTGAGCGTCACCAGGCAAGGCGATACCTCTTGGCCAGTGGCGCGGTCGATGGTCTTCACATGGCCGTTCAAGATGACACCATTGATGATCCGGTCCGGATCACCCATCAAGATCTCGTGGACTGTCCTCAGAGCGACTTGCGCCAGGACGGAGGCATAGATCTCCTTCCGCTCCTTCTCTGGCCGAGGCAGCACGGTCGTCTCATCTCGGCTCTTCACATACCGATAGCCCCGTGCAGCCGGAACGATCCCCTCCGGGGGCAGGTGAACCTCAACAAGTACGTCACCGGTAGCAGGACGGAAGGCGATTCGATGCTCGTGCGGGAAGCCCAGAGGGTACCTCGACGCATCCAGCACCGCGCCTAGGTGCGCCTCCACTGCCGCGGGCTCCCCCGCTCTGTACGATTCGCGTTCCTCATCCAACTGCCGGTTGAAGGCCCCAATTTCCGCAAGGGCACGCTCTTCGGCTTGGCGGTACTCGGTCTGCTTCCTCTCCAGCGTTGCCAGCCGCTCGTCCTCGGCTCGCCTATGGCGTTCTTGCGCATCGCCGAAGCGCACACGGGCCTCAGCGACTTCAGCCTCGTAACGCTTCCTGCCAAGGCCCAGAACGGCAGCCAGGCCGCCGGGCTCAGACGGGGCGAACTCCTCCCAGCGCGGGGAGGGTTCCGGACGAGACCACGGACGCTCATCCCACCCTCTGGGCTTGTGCGTCCGTCGCCGGCCTTCGAAGGTCGTTGGCGGATCACCGACCAAAGCGTCACGGAGCAACTGCCCAAGTTGCTCGACCTCGTGCTCGACCCCGATCGTGCGCACCTGCGCCTGCTCGGCCTGCTGCTCCTGATACGCGGCCTTCCGCTCACGCTCCTGCCGCTTACTGGCCGTCTCGGCTGCCTTCCGCTCCCGCTCCACCTGACGTGCCTGCTGATCCTGGGCCCGACGTAAGGCTTGCTGTTGCCGCTGGTACTCATTGCCTCGGCCGCTACCACGCTGCGCCACCTGCTAGTCCTCCCTTGGCTTGGCTTCCCCAGAGCGACATTCCCCTCTCACCTCGCGGAATCACGCACCAGAGACACACCCCATCCGGGCTTCGAGCACGAGGCGCGGCGACGAGCCTGCTCGTCTTGGGACCAAGCCCGTGCAGTCCGCGTCTCGTTGATGGTGCCGCACCGAGAAGCAACGGCGAGTGCCAGTGCATGGTCGCGCCCCATGCCTCAACACGCACGGTCCGCCTGATCGGCTCATGCGATGCAGGTAGCTAGCCCCCTTGATGCAGGGCATGCACCAGTAGCAGCTACACCTCTTCGTACTCCACGCAGATACAGCAACCATGGGGACAACCCCGGTTTGGCCGCTTATGCTCGCATACATAGAAACAGTGACAAGAGCGGTGGAGCAGCAAAAATTGATCAAGAGGGTGCAATTCACTCGATTCAAGCAATTCAATCAGGCAGCTTTCGACTTCCGGCCATCGAACGTAACCTTCCTGGGGGGTGGAAATAATTCCGGGAAGTCTTCCATACTGCACGGACTGGCAGTATGGGAGTTCTGCAAAATCGCTTCGCTGATGGAGCGAGGGGAGGATGCCTTCCTCGCCGTGGCCGAAGGCCGACAGGGGTTCGGACTGGGAGACGACGAATTTTCACCCATCAACCTCCCTTCCTTGAAGCACCTGTGGACTAATCTAAAGACAGCGAAAGGCGACACAGACCCTGACGGTTACACACTGAAGATTCGATGCGAGTGGGACGATTCAGCCAAAGAGAAGCATCTGGAATTCGCTTTGTCACTCGCAAACGACCGGCTCTTCATCAAGCCGGTTTCCAGCAATCTCCAAGCTGGCGATCACGTACCCACAGCTGCCCTACTGCCACCATTTGCAGGAATTTCTGCGCGTGAAGCTCGTATTGTTGGCGCCCTTCGACGTCGCAGGATTGGCGAAGGTCTGGCTGGGGCCGTTCTTCGAAATCTACTACTCGACATGTACCAGGCTAACCTTCGTGAGCGTGAACGCCTTCGGGGAGGAAGGTCCAAAATCGCCGACAGCGACCTGCGACGGCTTCGCGAGACGGATCCGTGGGAGCTACTCCAGGATGCACTCCGGAAGACGTTCTCCGCTGAATTGATAATCGGCGACTTCCGCGAGGAGTACCACTCCTACATCAACGTGCAAGTTGCTAAGGGGGATGTCGACGGGTACAAGCTCACTCGCTGGCCAAAGTACAACCCCAAGGATCTAATGGTGGAGGGGAGCGGATTCCTGCAATGGCTGAGCGTCTTCACTCTTGCCACAGCAGACGATGTTGACGTTCTGCTCTTGGACGAACCTGATGCCCACCTTCACCCAACTCTGCAAGCGCAGATGGTGGAACAATTGGAAGTTTTGGCATCAAAGAAGAACAAACAGGTTCTGCTCGCTACGCACTCAAGCGAGATCCTCAAGACCGTCGATCACCAGAAAATCTTCCAGGTCAGAAAAAATGGAGCAGGGTACCTCCAAGAAGACCATCAGAAGGTGGGGCTTCTTGCAGGAATCGGCTCAGATTATGCACCAAAACTTGACCGCGTGCGCCGAAGCAGAAGGATCTTTTTCACTGAGGGCCCATCCGACCTTTCCGTTCTTGAGAACTTTGCGCAAGTGCTCAGCATTGGATGGCACGCCGATTGGGTTCCGTGGCAGTCGACAGCCTCGCACAAAGATAGGAGTCACATATTCAGGGCGATCGGGGACGAAGTGCCAGGCTTGACTGCCTACAGTCTGAGAGACCGAGATGATGAGACCCTCGGGACTGTCGGACCCAACCTTGAAGACAAAGGGTTCACGCCCCCAGGTAACTTCATGGCCCGGAAGTGGCGTAGGCGGTACATTGAAGGGTACTTGGTATACCCGCGCGCCCTTGCCGAAGCGGCAGGCATGCCAGAGGACGATGTAGTGGATATGCTTCGCGATGACTTCGGCATCGCAATCGGTGATAGTTTCCGCCTAACGACCGCACCATCAGCAATTTTGGATCTCCGCGCCAAAGAGATCCTAAAAAAGCTCAATGTTTCTGCCGCATCGGTAGCATCTTGCTTCCATGCAGATGAGGTATGCGACGACATTGTGACTGTACTGAAGGAGCTGGATTCTCAGGCAAAGTAAAGGATCCAGGTAGGTGGAGCAGCTTTGGGCTGGAGCCGCTTTGGCGCGAGTGATCATGGCCCCGTATCCGGAGCGTCGGGCAGTCTGTGGGCCTGCCCGCTAAAGCACGACGTTGGGGCCATGATCTTCGAGGCTCGCCCCCAAAGTGGCTGCCTAAAGCCGTGGAGCCGACCGCCCCAGCCACGACGTACCCCTTCCCTGACTTCAGGCAGCTGGTCGCCTAGTGCGCGGCCGAGGGCCGGGTCGCGCGCGGGGAGCGGAGCGAGCCGCCTTGAACCAGTAGAGAAAGTTGTGACTCAGTCGGGCTCGTGGGGCTTGAAGTCGTGCGTGCACGGAGGAAGTTCAGGTGCATCGTCGCGGTCCCCGAGTGGCAGGAAGAGCACCGGGTGCACCGTCCACGTGATGCGCGTGCTGGCGTACGTCACCGACGCCGTGCAGGGCTCCGAGCGGAGGAGGGCCCGCCGCGTGTCGATGCGGACCTCGTAGAGCCAAGCCCAAGTTTCCGGCGCCGCTGGGTTCAGCTCCGCTGTGATGGCTCGCAGGGCCGTGGGGAGCCAGCCGTCCGCCTGGGTCGCGGAGTAGGCGCCGAAGGATGTCGTCACCGTCGGCCTGCCCGGAGCCGTGAGGTCCTCCGCCCAGCACTCGCACCAGAAGCCGCGGGCTAGGTCGCCGCTCAGCATGGGTGGCCCCCTGGCCCCGGTCGTGGCGAAGTGAAGAGCTCCGCTGTCACCGTGTGCGCCCCGTCGCTGTTCCGCACCACCACCCGGTGGGCCAGCGCGCTGACCATGCCCAGGCCTCTGCCGTGCACCGCCTCCTCGTCGGGGCGCTCGACCTTCGGGGCCCCGTCCATGCCTCCGCCGTCCGTGACCGACAGGGCGATGACCTGGGACGACACCGCGAGAGCCAGGTGGAAGCTGCCCGCGGGCCGGCCGCTGGCCGTGTGCAGGATCGCGTTCGCGCTCAGCTCGCTCGCGATGAGTTCGGCGTCTTCCGCCAGGGGTGAGGCGCCGAGGATGTCGCGGGTCCAGCGGCGGGCTCGGCTGACCTCTTCGGGCAGACCTGGGCAAGTGAGTCCCCAGGCCCGAGTGGTGCTCGTATACTCGTGCATACAAGTTCCTTTGTGCTGCTAGGCCGCCATGTGCAGCGGGTTCGGGCTAGACGAGTTTCACGCCGTCGTGGGCGCGGATGGCCGGTGGAGCCGCCGTATTGAGGGAGTCGAGCGCGTCCAGGACGCGGATCGCGTACGCCTCGTCGGCGAGTTGGGTGACCTCTTCGCGGGTGGCCCAGCGCAGGGCGCGGGTCTCCTCGCCGGTGGTGGGCGTGCCGTCGGCGGCCTCGCACCGGAAGACCAGGGAGACGATCAAGCCCGTCATGTTCTTGTAGACGCCGGTCAGGGTCGCGGGAAGTGCGATCTTGACGCCGGTTTCTTCGAGGACCTCGCGCTGGAGTGCTTCAGGGATGGTTTCCTCGCGTTCCAGGACGCCGCCCGGTGGCTCCCACTGGCCGTTGTCGCGGCGCTGGATCAGCAGGGCCCGCCCCTGGCCGTCGACTATGACTCCGGCGACGCTCACGGAATGGGGGCGGTCAGTGCTCACGTTCATCGGCCCTCTCGCTGGCCCCTGGGCTGGCTAGGCTGCCACCGTAGCAACGGCACTCACCCACTCGTCTAGATATCTAAAGGAGTACTGACGTGGCCTCACTCCCGACCGGGCGCCTCGGCGAGGTCGATCCCACGAGCGATCGTGCGGTCTTCCGGCAGATCGCCGACCAGCTGCGCGAGGCCATCGAACGCGGACGGTTCAGCGAGGGCGAGAAGCTGCCCTCGGAGGCCGAGCTGGTCGAGCACTACGGGGTGTCCCGGATGACGGTCCGCAACTCCTTCTCCATCCTCCAGGGGGAAGGGCTCGTGCACGCCGAGCACGGCAAGGGCGTCTTCGTACGTCCCCGGCCTCCCGTACGGCGCCTGGCCTCCGACCGTTTCGCCCGCCGCCACCGCGAACAGGGCAAGTCCGCATTCCTCGTGGAAGCCGACGCGGCCGGCAGCCACCCCCAGGTGGACGGCCTGGAGGTGAAGGAGGAGAAGACCAGTCAGGACATCTCCACCCGGCTCGGTTCGGCGCGTAAGGTGCTCGCCCGTCGGCGGCGCTACCTCCTGGACGGACGACCCGTCGAGTTCGCGACCTCGTATCTCCCGCTCGACATCGCACGCGGTACGCAGATCGCCGAACCCAACCCCGGCCCCGGCGGCATCTACGCCCGCCTCGAAGAACTCGGCCACCGCCTCGACCACTTCGACGAAGAGATCCGCGCCCGCATGCCCTCGCCCGCCGAGGTCAAGACGCTGCGGCTCGCGCCCGGCGTGCCCGTGATCCACCTGATCCGGACCGCGTACGACACGGAAGGGCGGGCCGTGGAGGTCTGCGACACCGTGATGGCTGCGGACGCATACGTCCTATCCTACCAACTCCCCGCGAACTGACGGGCGATGGGGCGCGAGGGCCGTTTCCCTATCCCGTACATCCCATCAGGCGTATAGACGAGTGGGCAAGTTAGGTGCAGCAAGCTCCGGGACGTGCCTCTGCCGGGGCCGGTCGCCGATGCCCTGCGGGCGCACATGAAGCAAGTTCCCGCCGGTGGAGATCACCTTGCCGTGGAAGGTGGCGGACGGACCTCCGGTGACCAAGCGGCTCGTCTTCACCGGGCCGCGTGGCGGGCACGTGTGGCGGACGACGCTCAACAACAACTTTTGAAAGCCCGCTCTTGCTGCCGCTGGGGTGATCCCGGTCCCTGAGCGGGCCAACCGTACGCCGAGTCCCGGGCGAACGGCATGCACACCCTCCGCCACTTCTACGCCTCGGTGCTCCTTGAGGCTGGGAAGAACATCAAGGCCCTCGCTGAGTACCTCGGTCACTCAGCCCCGGGCCCGACTCTTCGCGTGTGTACGCACACCTGATGCCCCCAGTCGAGAACGCACACGAAAGGCAATCGCTCACGCATACGAAAGGGTCGAACTTAGGGCCGGCTGGAGCTTGCGACTCAGAAATTAGGCATGCATTCTGGGCTTTGGACCCAGAGACTAGGCATTCGCTTGGCCTTCTGGGCTTGAAATGTGGGCACTCGCTTGGCTTTCTCCCTAGGGAGGGAGAGTGCCGGCTGGCGCGCCAGCAGGAAATGCATTGAGCCCGCAGCCGTCGCTCTGAGTAACTGAAGTGAGTACGTTTCTGCTGTTCAGCGACTGGGACGTCTCGTTCGGCTGGTGCAACGCCTACCGTTGAGGTGTCGCATTCTTCGACTTTTCTACTGTGAAAGTCGAAGGTCATCTTCTCCGCTAGCTGCGCGTTTGTCTGCGAAGCCGAGCTGTGCGAAAGTCTCACCGCATGCGAATGCCGCCCCATGCCCGGGGCGGCATTCGTTTCCATTTCCGCATCCGGAAACCGCTTGATCAATAACCCGATACGGACGGAGGCCATATGGTCCCACGCACAGGCGTCACCGTCGACATCTGCCCCCGCGACCTGCCGATCGCGCTCATCGCTGCAGCGGGCGGTGCGCTCGCCCTCTGGGCGGAGGCTCCGGTCGAGATCGCGATTCCCGTGGCGCTGCTGATCGTGCTCGACATCAGGGTCCGCTCATGGCGTCGTAGCACCTGACGGCCCAGCGACGGCCCCAGCGCAGCAACAAGGCCCCCACCAGCGGAGAAACCACAGGTGGGGGCCTTGAACGTGTGGGCCTACTTCTTCTTGCCCTGGTTCTTGACCGCCTCGATCGCCGCCTTCGCGGCGTCCGGGTCGAGGTAGGTGCCGCCCGGGTTCAGGGGCTTGAAGTCGGCGTCCAGTTCGTAGGAGAGCGGGATGCCGGTGGGGATGTTCAGGCCCGCGATGTCGGCGTCGGAGATGCCGTCGAGGTGCTTGACGAGGGCGCGGAGGCTGTTGCCGTGGGCGGCGACGAGGACCGTGCGGCCGGCCAGGAGGTCCGGGACGATGCCGTCGTACCAGTACGGGAGCATGCGGACGACGACGTCCTTCAGGCACTCCGTGCGGGGGCGCAGCTCCGGCGGGATGGAGGCGTAGCGCGGGTCCGCGGACTGGGAGAACTCGGTGCCGTCCTCGAGGGCGGGCGGCGGGGTGTCGTAGGAGCGGCGCCACAGCATGAACTGCTCCTCGCCGAACTCGGCGAGGGTCTGCGCCTTGTCCTTGCCCTGCAGGGCGCCGTAGTGGCGCTCGTTCAGGCGCCAGCTGCGGTGGACCGGGATCCAGTGGCGGTCAGCCGATTCGAGGGAGAGCTGCGCGGTGCGGATGGCGCGCTTCTGGAGCGACGTGTGGACCACGTCGGGGAGCAGGCCGGCGTCCTTGAGCAGCTCACCGCCGCGGACCGCCTCCTTCTCGCCCTTCTCGTTCAGGTTGACGTCCACCCAGCCGGTGAACAGGTTCTTCGCGTTCCATTCGCTCTCGCCGTGGCGGAGGAGGATCAGCTTGTACGGTGCGTCGGCCATGCCTCTGAGCGTAATGGAACGCCCGTAGGGGTCGCGCCCCGGAGCGGGGGCGGTCCGTCCCGGCCGCCGGCGGCGGCCGGTGTCGGGCCCGATTGACGGTCGGTGTCAAATGAGTGGCGTGCGGGATCCTGCCGTACGTAAGTTGTGATCGTCGCCATAGACACTTACATGCCGGTCGTCTGCCCGGCCGCACCGCCTCGGGGGAACCGTATGCCGCTCACCGCCGCCAGACGTGCCGTCAAGGAGTCGGTGTCCGGGCTTCCCCCGGCGTTCTGGTGGCTGTGGACCAGCACGCTGGTGAACCGGCTCGGCGCGTTCGTGGCCACGTTCATGGCGCTCTACCTCACCTTGGACCGGGGGTACTCGGCCACGTACGCCGGTCTCGTCGCCGCCCTGCACGGGCTCGGCGGCGTCGTCTCCTCGCTCGGCGCGGGCGTGATGACCGACCGGCTCGGGCGGCGGCCCACGCTGCTCGTCGCGCAGGCGTCCACGGCGGGGTCGGTGGCGCTGCTCGGGTTCATGACCCATCCCGTGGCCATCGCGGGCGTCGCGTTCCTGGTCGGCATGGCGAGCAACGCGTCCCGGCCCGCCGTGCAGGCGATGATGGCGGACATCGTGCGCCCCGAGGACCGGGTACGCGCCTTCTCGCTCAACTTCTGGGCCATCAACCTCGGTTTCGCCATCTCCTCCGCGGCCGCCGGCTTCATCGCCTCGTACAGCTATCTCGCGGGCTTCCTCATCGAGGCCGCCATGACGCTGGCGTGCGCCGTGGTCGTGTACGTGAAGCTGCCGGAGTCGAAGCCCGCGCAGTCGGCCGAGGAGGCGGCGGGCGGGCCGGAGGCGGGGCTCGGCACGGTGCTGCGGGACGGGCGCTTCATGGGCGTCGTCGGCCTGTCCTTCCTGGTCGCGCTGGTCTTCCAGCAGGCGTACGTGGGCCTGCCGGTCGCGATGGGCGAGGCCGGTTTCACGCCGAGCGACTACGGCGTGGCGATCGCCTGCAACGGCGTCATGATCGTGCTCCTTCAGATACCGGTGACACGGTTCATCGAACACCGGGACCCGCAGCGCCTGTTGGTGATCTCCTCGCTCGTGGCGGGGTACGGCTTCGGGCTCACCGCGTTCGCCGGTTCGGTCGGCCTGATCGCCCTGACGGTGTGTCTGTGGACGCTCGCCGAGATCGTCAACGCCCCCACCCAGACGAGCCTGGTGGTGCGGCTGTCGCCGACCCACGCGCGCGGGCGCTATCAGGGCATGTACGCCATGTCGTGGGCGGTCGCGGCGCTCGCGGCGCCGCTGATCTCCGGCTCGGTCATCGACCGCCTGGGGGCGGAGTGGCTGTGGGGCTTCTGCGCGGTGGTGGGTACGACGGCGGCGCTCGGGTATTGGGGTCTGATGCGGGGGCTGCCGACGGCGTCCGCGCACCACCCGAAGGAGTCGGGTGCGGCGCCGGAGAGCCCGGACCGCCGCCGCTACCGTGAGATCAGCGCAGGGCCCACCCAGGGACCTCAGGGAGAGTGACCCGACCATGGCCGAACCACTGAAGACCTTCATCGGCGGCGAGGAGGTCGATGTCCCCAACACCATCCCGGACATCCGCGCCGCCCTGCCCGAGGACCGGCGCGCGGAGTTCGACCGGGCCATCAACGAGGCCGGGGTCGACGAGATCCACAGCGTGATGCGGCACTGGATGCTCCAGGCCGTGCCGGACCCCGAGGCCGAGGCCCTGCTCGACCGCCTGGCCGCCGACGAGGCCGAGAGGCGGAGCATCGCGTGAGCCGTCACCGGAGCCGGAGCTATCGCATCACGTACGCGCCGCCCGCCGACGACACCCTCGCCAAGATGGACGACGCGGACGCCTTCCGGGCGGCGATGGTGCGCACGCTCGGCCGCGACCCCTACGGGCACGGTTCGACGCCCGTGTCCACGGATACCGCCGAGCGCGACCGCCGCGAGGCGACGGTCGGCGGGGCGATCGTCCTCTACTACGTGTCGGGTTCGGTCCTCACGGTGACCGTGGTCCGGCTGGTCCCCTTCGGGTAGTCCCCCCTAGGGGCCCTCAGTCGTCCAGGGCGCGCTGCGCCTCGTACAGATTCCGGGGGCGTACGGAATCGGGCGAACCGTACGCCTCTATGCGCGAGTTGAGCTCTCCGGAGAAGTCCGGCACGTCGATCTGGTCGAACTCGCGGACCCGGGAGATGCCGACCGTGGCGCTGTGCGGTGCGATGCCGTCAATTTTGACCAGTCCGGCGCGCTGGTTGGTGACGGTGACGTTCCAGTGCGTGAAGCGCGCTCCGTAGAGGGGCCCCGCGCTCGCGTCGCCGCCGTGCCGCCCGTTGTTCTCGACGGTGATCTGGGTCCGTACGTTGGCGAACGGCATCCCGCGGTGCGTGTCGAAGGTCCCCATCCGCATCTCGCCGCGCGACCAGACGTTGTACGAGGACAGGCCCTCCACGTTGATGCCGTGCAGCTGGGTCCCGGCGGGCGCGGGCGTTGTGCGCAGCTCGATCCGGAAGTCCTCGATCAGGTTGTCGTGCGAGCCCTCACGGCAGAAGTACGGGTGGTGAGAGCCGCGGCCGCCGACGGAGGTGCGGCGCAGCGTGCAGGCGGAGGCGGCGACAAGGCCGAACCCGTTGTCCACGTGGCGTACGTGGACGTCGTCGGCCCAGCAGTCGTACGCGCACTGGAAGGTGACGCCGTTGTGGCCCTTGTCGAGCAGGTGCGGGGACTGCGGGGTCTCGACGGCTTCGAGGGTGAGGCCCTCGACGCCGGAGCCGGTGAGGGCCTTGACGTGGGTGGTGAGCCGGGGGTCCCACTCGGGCCGGACGTCGAGCGGGAGCGGCCGCTCGAAGGTCACCTTGCGCCCCTTCACGGAGGCGATCCGTACGGGCCACTCGTAGGGGACGTACGAGGTGAGCTTCGTCTTGTCGTCCCAGGTGTACGCGCGCGTGCCCGGTCCTTCGCCCGCCATGTGCTCCAGGAGGGTGTGGTCCGCGTCGTCGGCGAGGCGCAGGAGGACGAGGTCGCCGGGGCGCAGGCGGGTGGGGTCGGTGACGCGGACGGACCAGGAGCCGCGGGTGGCGGGGGCGAGGGTGGTGAGGGTGCGCCATGCGTCGCGCTTGTTGCCGGTCCAGCCCTCGAAGGGCCAGTCCTCGGCCCTGATGGCGGCGGTGAGGCTGTCCCAACGGGCGGCCGGGCAGAGCCAGATCAGGCCGCCCGCCCAGGACCAGCTCGACTTGTCGCCTCCGTAGCGACTGCCGTAGGGGCCGACGAGCTCGGTGAGGTTCCTGGTGGCGACGAGCTTGGTGCGGGTGCTGCCCGCGCCGCGGAGGACGACGTTGTCGTGGGCGACGCGGATGATGTCGTCCACGCGGTAGGTGCCGGGTTCGAGGTGGACCGTGCCCCCGCCGGCCCTTCCGGCGGCGGCGAGGGCACGGTTGATCGCGGGCGCCGCGTTCGACTGGGCGTCGGGCCTGGCGCCGTAGTGGTGGGCGTGGAACGCCCGCTCGGGGTGAGGGAGGTGCCGGGTGCCCCGGCGGGCGCCTGCGCGGCCTACGTAGGGGATCTGGGGGTGGGTGAAGGGGGTGCGGCTGAACTCCCGCCAGAGGGTGGGGGGTTCGCCTGCGGCGGCGGCACCGACGGTGGCCGTGGTGGCCGCGACGATGGCTCCGCCGAGGACGCCGCGTCTGCTGAGCTTTGCCATGCCCGCCTCCCCATCTGAGCATGTACGTGAACTGCGTTCACGTCTGCGTTGGGCGGGAGCATGCCATGCGGGTGCCGCCGGGGGAAGACGCCGTACCGCCGAAGTTACGGTCACCGTCGGCCTGGGCTGCCTTTAAGGGTTGGGAGCCGCCCTGCGGCACGATTGCCCACAGAGGGAAGGCCCGCAGCCGCCGATGGCGGGCAACCCCCGCAGGAGACGCTCACCTGCCGGTCGACTGGAAACGGGCGGGCGGGGTGGGAGATGTCCCGCCGCGGAGCGGCGGGGACAGGGAAGCCCCCACCCGGGGAAAGCCGGAGAACTACCGGGGCCGGGTCAAGTGGGTGAACGCGTCCAGGTTCCGGGTGGATTCACCGCGCGCAACGCGCCAGTCGTACTCCTTGCGGATCGCGGTCGCGAACCCCAGCTCCAACAAGGTGTTGAAGGACCCATCAGCCGCTTCGAGGACGGACCCGAGAAGCCGGTCGAGTTCCTCGGGGGTCACGGCGGCGAGCGGCAACTTCCCGGCGACGTACACGTCACCGAGGGAGTCGATGGCGTAACTCACGCCGTACAGGCGGAGGTTGCGCTCCAGGAGCCAGCGATGAACGCCCTCGTGATTCTCGTCGGGACGACGGATCACAAAGGCGTTCAGGGACAGCGAGTGCTTGCCCACGCGCAGCGAGAGCGTCGTGGAGAGCTTGCGCGTACCGGGCAGCGTCACCACGTACGCCCCGGACTCCGGGGACTCCCACTCAAGACCGGCCTCGTCGAGCACCCGCTCGACCACCGCGGAAGGCGCCCCGCCAGAAACCTCACCCATGATGCGAGCGTACGTGACGCCGGTGATCGTGCACGGCGGCGGTGTACACGTCGGCCGTGGCGGACGCCGCGGTCCCCCACCCGAAGGACTCGGCGTGCCGGGCGGCCGCGGCGCCCATGCGGTCCACAAGGTGGGGATGGTCGGCGAGTTCGCGCAGCACGCGCGCGTAGCGGGCGGGTTCGTGGCCGGAGACCAGGAACCCGGTCTCCCCGTCGCGCACGGCGACGGGCAGCCCGCCCACCGCCGCGGCGAGCACCGGCGTCCCCGCGGCCTGCGCCTCTATGGCGACAAGGCCGAAGGACTCGCTGTACGAGGGCATCACCAGGACGGACGCGGCCCGGAACCAGTCCGCGAGCTGCTCCTGCCCGACGGGCGGCTGGAAACGTACGACATCCGCGATCCCGAGGCGGGCGGCCAGCTTCTGCAGGCCCTCCGGCTTGGCGAGACCGCTCCCGCTCGGCCCGCCGACGACCGGCACGACGATCCGCGAGCGCAGCTCGGGCCGCTCCTCCAGGAGGACGCCGACGGCGCGCAGCAGCACGTCGGGGGCCTTCAGGGGCTGGATGCGGCCGGCGAAGAGCGGGACGAGGGCGTCCTGCGGGAGACCGAGGCGGTGGCGTGCGGCGGAGCGGCCGTCGGCGGGACGGAAGCGGTCCAGGTTCACGCCCGGGTGGACGACGGCGACCTTGCCGGGGTCGGCTTCGTAGTGGCGTACGAGCTCGTCGGCCTCTTCGGAGGTGTTGGCGATGAGGCGGTCGGCGGCGCGCACGATCTGGGTCTCGCCGATGACGCGGGCGGCGGGCTCCGGGGTGTCGCCCGCGGCGAGCGCGGCGTTCTTGACCTTGGCCATGGTGTGCATGGCGTGCACGAGGGGGGTGCCCCAGCGCTCGGCGGCCAGCCAGCCGACGTGGCCGCTGAGCCAGTAGTGCGAGTGGACCAGGTCGTAGTAGCCGGGCCGGTGGCCCGCCCATGCCTGCATCACGCCGTGCGTGAAGGCGCAGAGCTGGGCCGGCAGCTCCTCCTTGGCGAGGCCCTCGTAGGGACCCGCGTCGACGTGGCGCACCAGCACTCCGGGAGACAGCTCCACGGCGGGCGGCAGGGCCCCCGTCGTGGCGCGCGTGAAGATCTCGACCTCGATGTTGATCGCGGCGAGCCGCTTGGCGAGCTCCACGATGTAGACGTTCATGCCGCCCGCGTCGCCCGTGCCGGGCTGGTGCAGCGGTGAGGTGTGCACGCTGAGCATCGCCACCCGGCGGGGCCGGCGGGAGGCGCCCGGCAGCCGGATCCGGGCGGGCGCCGTTGGGGAGCGACGCCCGAGCCTGGTCACGTAGTGGCTCACGTGGCGGTCCTCCTTGGCCTTGACGGCGGGCACGGCGAGGGGGAGGCCAGGTGCGGGCCTCCTGGGGGAGCAACACCGGAAGGGCCACCTCCATTTCCTCTTTGCCAAAGCATTACCTTGGGGACCTCAACCGTGGGCCTTGCATACGCTTGCCCCCATGGCCCCCCGCGTCCCCCGTTCGTCCGCTCGCCCCGTGGGAACCGTGACGCGCGGGACCACGAACCCCAACCGGCTGCGCCGCATGGACCGCTGGATCGCCGCCGCCCACGGGGCCGCGCTGCGCCGCGCGGACGCGCCGGTCGCCGTCGACCTCGGGTACGGCGCCGCGCCCTGGACCGCCGTCGAGCTGCTGCTCAGGCTGCGCACCGCCGCCCCGCACGCGCGCGTGGTCGGCGTCGAGATCGACCCGGAGCGGGTGGCGGCAGCGCGGCCGTACGAGCGCGAGGGCCTCACCTTCCGGCACGGCGGCTTCGAGGTGCCCCTGACACCCCCGACCGAGCGTCCGGCGCTGATCCGCGCGGCGAACGTGCTGCGCCAGTACGACGAGGACGCGGTCGCCGCCGTCTGGGAGCGGCTGTGCGCGCGGCTCGCGCCGGACGGGCTGCTCGTCGAGGGCACCTGCGACGAGATCGGGCGGCGGCACGTGTGGGTGGCGCTCGGCCCCGAGGGGCCGCGCACGGTGACGTTCGCGGCCCGGCTCGGCTCCCTGGAGCGCCCGTCCGACCTCGCCGAGCGGCTGCCGAAGGCGCTGATCCACCGGAACGTGCCGGGCGAGCCGGTGCACGCGTTCCTGCGCGACTTCGACCGGGCGTGGGCGGCCGCCGCGCCGTACGCCTCGTACGGCGCGCGGCAGCGGTGGATCCGGGCGGTGCGGGACCTGGCGGCGGACTGGCCGGTGGCGGACCGGAGTTCGCGGTGGCGGCAGGGGGAAGTGACGGTGCGGTGGGAGGCGTTGGCGCCGGGCGCGGGTTGACCTCCCTGAACTGCGGGGAACGATCTCCGCGTGCCGTTCGTCACATGGGGCGGGTGGGGGATCGGAGTTGCCGCGCGGCTCTGTCGTAATCGGCGGCGGCATGGCACCATCCCGGAAACGCTGACAAGTTACTGACGGTAAATCAGCTTTGGGGGTGGCGGGCGTGACCGGCAAGGGGCACTCGACGACGGCGGCCGTGGCATTGATCTGCGCGTGCGCGGCCACGGTGCTCGCGGCGCCGGGCACGGCGTTCGCGAGCCCGGGTGAGCCGACTCCGCCGACTTCCCCGACTCCCCCGACGCCGAGCCCGGGTGAGCCGAGTCCGCCGTCGAACAGCTCCCTCGAAGAGGTCCGCAAGAAGATCGACCGGCTCTACCGCGAAGCGGGCACGGCCACCGACGCGTACAACGCCGCGGAGGAGAAGGCCGAGAAGCAGTCCGAGGAGATCGTCCGCCTCGCCCGGTCCATCGACAAGGGCCAGGCCAAGCTGGACAAGCTGAAGGCCCGCGCGGGCGCCGCGGCCCGCGCGCAGTATCGCAGCGGCGGCATCCCGGACGAGGCCCGGCTGATGCTGAGCGACAACCCGAGCCGGTTCCTGGACGGCGCGGGCCGCCTGCGCCAGGGCCAGCACGCCACCAAGGCCATGCTCACCGAAATGAGCCGCACCCAGGCGGACTTGAAGACGTACGCCAAGGACGCCGCCGCCCAGTGGAAGAAGCTGGAGGCCAACCGCAAGGCCAAGGCGGAGGCGAAGAAGAAGGTCAAGAAGAAGATCGCCGCCGCCGAGAAGATGGAGTCGCGCCTGGAGAAGAAGGAGCGCGAGCGGCTGCGGAAGCTGGAGGAGGAGGCCGCGCTCAAGCAGCAGTCGGCCTGGGTGGACACCGGTGTGCTGAAGGACGCCAAGGGCGAGGCGACCACGCCCGGCAAGAAGGCCATCGCGTTCGCCACCGCGCAGATCGGCAAGCCGTACGTATGGGGAGCGGAGGGCCCGAAGTCCTTCGACTGCTCGGGGCTCACGTCCCAGGCGTGGGCGGCCGCGGGCAAGGGCATCCCGCGCACCTCGCAGGAGCAGTGGAAGCGGCTCCCCCGCGTGGACGTGAAGAACATGCGCCCCGGCGACCTGATCATCTACCACAAGGACGCCAGCCACGTCGGGCTCTATGTGGGCGACGGCGCCATCGTGCACGCCCCCCGCCCCGGCCGGAACGTGACGGTCGCGGGCGCGGGCTCGATGGAGATACTCGGGGTCGTGCGCCCCGACAAGTGAGCCGGGCCACACCTGGGCAGGTGCGGCGGCCCGGTCCGGGCCGGGGCTGTGATCATCCCGGCCAGGTCTGCGATCACCCCTGAACGGGGCTGCGATCACCCCTGACCGGAGCTGTGACCCACTGCACGGCACACCCCTCGGCTCAACCCTTCCGGCGTGACCTTCGTCATCACTGACGGACCGAGTTCGTGCCCAAATGCCGTCCAGGATGCGGCATATGCCGTCGGCCGCGTGCCGCGCCGCATTCCGCACAGGCCCCGGCTACCGCTATGGTCCCCGTCTGGTGGGGCGTGCGACCGTCGCTCCACCATGCCCTCGGGGGGAGGGAAGGAACTCAACGATGCCCGCACCCATACCGCGGCAGAGAGCGATCCCGGCCGCGGAAGGCGGTCAGGCGCAAGCGACACCGGCAGCCGACGGCGCCGGGCCCATCGGCGACAGCACCGCCGACGACAACACCGGCGGCCCCACGGCCGCCGCCCGGGGTCCCCTCGACGACGACCCCGTGGGCAACAGCACCAACCTCACCCTGCTGGTGATCGAGGACGACCCGGCGGGCTCGCTGAGCGTTCCGGAGCTGCTCGACTCCGCGGGCAAGCCCATCCGCATCCGCACCGCCCGCAACCTCACCGAGGCCGAGCGGCTGCTCACGGACGACGTGCACTGCATCCTGCTCGACCTGGCCCTGACCGGCCGCGGGAACGGCGGCAACGGCGGCCCGGGCCCCGGCGGCCCCGGCAACGGCGGCACCGGCACCGACGGCGCGGACCGTGGCGCGGACGACCCCGACGAGCTCGCCGTGCTCAAGCACGTGCTGCGCCTCGCGCCCCGGCACGCCGTCCTCGCGCTCACCGCGTCCGGCGACGCCGAGATCGGCGCCCAGGCGGTGCGCGTCGGCGCCCAGGACTATCTGCTGCGCGAGGAGCTGGACGGCCGCCTGCTGAGCCGCGCCATCCGGTACGCGGTGGAGCGCAAGCGCGCCGACGCCGCCCAGCGCCAGCTCACCGAGTCCCGGCTGCGGGCGCAGGAGAACGCCCGCCTGGAGCGCGGCCTGCTGCCGACCCCGCTGCTCGACGGCTCCCCGCTGCGCTTCGCCGCCCGCTACCGCCCCGGCCGCTCCCGCGCGCTGCTCGGCGGCGACTTCTACGACACGGTGCGCACGCCCGACGGCTCGGTGCACGTGATGATCGGTGACGTCTGCGGCCACGGCCCGGACGAGGCGGCGCTCGGCGTCGAGCTGCGCATCGCCTGGCGCGCGCTGACGTTCGCGGGCCTGGTCGGCGACGAGCTGCTCTCCACCCTCCAGCGGGTCCTGGAGCACGAGCGGGCCGACGAGGAGATCTTCGCGACGCTGTGCACGGTGGACATCGCGCCGGACGGGCGCCGGGCCGGGCTGTGCCTGGCCGGCCACCCGTCGCCGCTGATAGCGCGCCCGGGCCGCCCCGCCGAGCTGCTCCCGTACGACGACGGGGGCCCCGCGCTCGGCCTGCTCCCCCGCGCCCGGTGGCCGCGCCGGCAGGTGGAGCTCGGCGGCAGCTGGAGCCTGATGCTGTACACGGACGGCCTGATCGAGGGCCGGATCGGTGAGGGCAACCAGCGGCTCGGCCAGGACGGCATGGTGGAGATGGTCCGCCGCCAGATCGCGTCGGGCCTGGGCGGCGAGGAGCTCCTGGAGGCCGCCGTGAACGAGGCGAGGGCCCTCAACGGCGGCGATCTCACGGACGACGTGGCGGTACTGCTCCTGGACCGGGCCCGCTAGCAGGCGCCCGCGTACGGAACAGTCATCGGAGGTACGGGAAAGTCACCGACCGCCGTTGTACGGCCCGTACGGACCGTCGCTGCTGGAGCCGCGGCGGCCGCCGCCCCCGCCGGTGATCTGCCGCAGCGCCGGGCGCACGTCGACCATGTACACGATGGTCGCGATGAGGCCGATGATGGGCAGGAAGGACAGGATCGGGAAGAGCAGGTTCACCACGAAGGCGAGCCCGAGGATGATCAGCCAGAACGGCTTGGTCTTCTTGTCCGCCGCGCGGTAGGCGTCCTCCCGCCGGATCGCGGCGTCGAGCAGCGCGAAGCCGCTGAACACGATCAGGGCCAGCGACAGCAGCCACATGAGGTTCGCGAACCCCTGCATCAGCACAACGTCCACCACCAGTCTCGGCGTATCCCTACGCGACGTACGCAGTCACCGTACCCGCTTACCCCGACAACGGGCCGGGCACTCCGAGAGTGCCCGGCCCGGCGCATCCGACGCGGGGGCCCCGCTACTTGGCGGACGGCGGCGTGGTCTTCTTCGCCGTCGTCTTCTTGGCGGCGGGCTTCTTGGCCGCGGCGGGCTTGCCGGCCGTGGCGGTCGCGCTCTTGTCCTGCGCGCCGGAGCCGGAGCCCGAGTCGGACGAGGAGGCGGACGCGGAGGCGCCCTCCTCGGTCGTCGCCCCGCCGTCCGGCTCGACCGAGTCGGCCAGTTCGACGAGCTCGTCGGCGGCCTGCTCGCCGTGCTCGGCGACCTGGTCGTACTTCTCGCGCGCCTGGACCGTGTACTCGATGGCGACGCCGACGCCGCGCAGGGCCAGGTCCTGGGCGCTCTCGCCGAGCTTCTTCAGGTCGGTGTCGACGAGGCTGACGAGCTCGCCGAACTTGGCCTGGAGGGCCTCACGCGCCTCCTTGGCGCGCGCCGCGGCCTTGTCCTGGACCTCCTTGGGGTCGGTCCTGACCACCGCGTCGATCCGGGACGGGGCCTCGGCGGCGAGCTGCTCGATGAGGCCGGGCACCTTCTTGGCCTGCTGGTACGCGAGGTCGGCGCCGCCCGCGACGAAGTAGAGCGGCTTGGGGTCGGTGAAGGTCTTGCGCACGTCGTCGGTGATGGCCATGGCGATGGTCCTCCCGGATTGGGGTTCGCTTCAGCTTGAGGGTTCGGCGTCGTCGCCGTCGGCCGTGCGGGAGCCGTCAGCGGAGGTGTCGGCGGCGCCCCGGGCGCCGTTCTGGGACGGGGCCGGGGCGGTGTCGTCCGCGTACGAGGCGGTGCCGTCGTCCGCGTACGAAGAGGTCTCGTCCGCGTACGAAGAGGTGACGAAGCCGTTCTCCTTGCGGAACGACTCGTAGATCTGCAGGAGCACCTGCTTCTGCCGCTCGTTGATGGACGGGTCGGCGAGGATGACGGCGCGCGTCTCCAGCTCGTCCCGCTCCTTCTCGTCGAGGATCCCGGCCCGGACGTACAGCGTCTCGGCGGAGATCCGCAGCGCCTTGGCGACCTGCTGCAGCACCTCGGCGCTCGGCTTGCGCAGCCCGCGCTCGATCTGGCTCAGATACGGATTGGACACCCCGGCGGCATCGGCGAGCTGCCTGAGCGAGAGCTGGGCGTTGCGCCGCTGCTCGCGCAGATACTCTCCGAGATTGCCGACGTTGAGCGATGCCATGCGTCCGATACTGCACGCACTCCGCTAACTATTGCAAGCACCCGCTTGCAAAAGTGCGCTACGCCACGCCGGGGTGCCCCGTGAGCCGAAGCTCGACAGCGGGCGGGCCGCCCGCGTCGAGCTCGGCTACCGGGCCAGTTCGGCCGGTTCGTCGAGGCGGGTCAGCTTGTGCGGGTTTCGGACCACGTGGATCCGGGTGATCCGGCCGTGCTCCACCGTGAGGCTCACCGTGGTCGGCTCGCCGTCGAGGTCGAGGCGGCCCGCGGGCTCGCCGTTGAGCCAGACGCCCGTCGCCTCGAAGGCGGGCGCCCGGTTCGCGCGGGCGAGCAGCTTCGCCACCGTCTCGGCGCCGTGCAGCGGGGCGAGCGCCGCCGGCACGACTCCGCCGCCGTCGGTGATCAGGACCACGTCCGGGGCCATGACGGCGAGGAGTTCGCGCAGCCGCCCGGTCCGCAGGGCGAGCAGGAACCGCTCCACCACGGCCTGCTGCTCCGAGCGGCTCACCCGCACCCGTGGCCGCCGGGCCGCCACGTGCTCGCGGGCCCGGCGCGCGATCTGCCGCACCGCCGCCGGGGACTTCCCGATGGCCTCGGCGATCTCGCCGTGGGCCATCTCGAAGACCTCGCGCAGCACGAACACCGCCCGCTCCGTGGGCCCGAGCGTCTCGAGCACAGTCAGCATCGCGATCGAGACGCTCTCCGCGAGCTCCACGTCCTCGGCGACGTCCGGGCTGGTCAGCAGTGGTTCCGGCAGCCACTCGCCGACGTAGTCCTCGCGGCTGCGGGACAGCGTCCGCAGCCGGTTGAGCGCCTGCCGCGTGACGAGCCGGACGAGATACGCCCGCGGGTCACGCACCTGCGACCGGTCCACGCCTGCCCACCGCAGCCAGGACTCCTGCAGCACGTCCTCCGCGTCGGCCGCCGACCCGAGCATCTCGTAGGCGACCGTGAACAGCAGGGTGCGATGGGTGACGTAAGGATCGGCGTCCGGGTGGCCGGTCATGCGGCGGACGTCGCCTCTGCCCCGGGCGTCCGTGGGCGCGCGGCCAGCGGGATCTCGCACGCGGCCGAGAAGCCCTGCGAGGTGATCCCGTGCGCCGAGTTGTTCCTGGTCGACATGTTGGCGAAGCCGATCGCCGCGGTCAGTTCGACCATCGCCGCCGGGCCGAGCCGCTCCAGCAGGCCCGCGTACAGCTCGTCGGTGACGGTCGGCGGCGTGTTCGTCATGGCCTCCGCGTACGCGAGTACGTCCCGCTCCAGCGGTGTGAACACCTCCGACTCCCGCCAGCGCGGCACCTGGCTCGCCTTGGCCAGGTCCAGGTCCTTGTGCAGCGCCTGGAAGTAGTTGATGTCGAGGCACCAGCTGCAGCCGACCTGCGCGGCGACCGCCATGTGCGCGAACGTCTTGAGCCCCTCGTCGGCCATGTCCCAGGCGTTCACCCTGCCGCCGATCTCCGCGGAGTCCGCGGAGACCTTGGGGTTGTGCCCGGTCACCTCGAAGGGCTCGGGCACGGCGCCGAACTGCTCGATCATCGTCTCGCTGAGCTCGGTGGGAAGTTCCGCCTTCGGAATGCGTAGCGCCATGGTGGCCGGCCTCCATATACGTGTGCTTCGGATGTCTGCCGCGTACGTGTGCTGCGTACGCGTACGACATGAAGACACCGGCGGGTGGGTGGATGTGACACGACACCCGCTCACGCGCGCCAGACGACGGCCTCGGTCCCCGGCAGGCGTTCGGAGAACCGGCCCGACGGGGAAGCCTCCCGCAGCAGCCGGTCGAGGTCCGCCTCGAAGGCGGCCCGGCGCTCGCCGAAGAGGTGCGGGGCCGAGAAGGACCGCGAGAACACGCCCGCGACGACGTCGTCCCGGGTGCGTACCAGCGCCTGCCCACCGGGGACGACGAGTCGCCGCGGGCCGGAGAACCCCGCCCGGGCGTACACCTCGGCCTCGCCGCCGGGTGTCCCCTGGGGCAGCAGCCCGCGGCCGGCCCGCCGGACCGGGCCCAGATACCGCCGGACCAGCTCGTCCATCGCCTCGTACGGAACAGCCGGGTGCGGCAGGCCCTCGACAGGGTCGGCGGTGTCGGGCTCCGTCTTCAGGTCCGAGACGTGGACCAGGGCTCCGCCCGGGCGGAGCAGGCCCCTGACCTTCGCCGCCACCAGGTCGCGGTCCATCCAGTGGAAGGACTGGGCGAAGGTCGCGACGGTGAACGTGCCCAGGTCGTCGGGGAGTTCCTCGGCCCTGGCCAGGACCCATCGCGCCTTCCCCGCCACGCCCGCCTCGGCCGCGGCCCGCCCGGCCTCGGCGATCATCCCGCTGTCCGGGTCCACGCCGACCACCTCGCCGAACAGGTGGGCCAGGGGCACGGCGAGGGTGCCGGGGCCGCACCCCATGTCGATGAGCCGTCCCCGGCCGTCGAGTTCCAGCGCCTCGGCGAGCGCGTCGGCGAGGCCCGGCGCGTACGGGAGCCGCCCGCGCCGGTAATAGGGGGCCGCCCCCAGAAACAGCGCGTCGTCCCACTCCCAGCCCACGGTCATGTCCACTCCCGTCGTCCGTGCCGCCCTCGGGTCGCGTACGCGCGGGCACACGCTACAAGTGGGCGGCTTCCCCGGTCGGGAAGCCGCCCACTTGAGGGGTGCGGTCTTGAGGTGTGCGGTCGGGTTTCCGGCGGTGCTGGAGTGCGCGCCGGGCCCTCGTCAGCGCTTGGCTTCCTTGTTGAAGGAGGACTTGGCCCACAGGTAGCCGAGGAGGGACAGGCCGGCCAGCCAGGCCAGGGCGATCCAGGCGTCGTTGCCGATCTCGGTGCCCATCAGCAGGCCGCGCAGCGTCTCGTTCATCGGCGTGAAGGGCTGGTACTCGGCGAACCAGCGGAGAACGGTCGGCATCGAGTCCGGCGTGACCACCGCGGAGCCCAGGAAGGGCAGGAACGTCAGCGGCATCGGCGCGTTGGAGGCGGTCTCGACGCTGTCCGACCCCAGACCCATCGCCGCCGACAGCCAGGCCAGGGCGAAGGCCAGGAAGATCAGGAGGCCGATCGCGGCCACCCACTCCACGACGTTGGCGTTCGGACGGAAGCCCACCGCGAGCGCCACACCGAGGACCACGACCAGGGCGACCACGGTCTGGATCACATTGCCGATCACATGGCCGACCAGGACCGACGCCTTGGAGATCGCCATGGTGCGGAAGCGGTTGATGATGCCCTCGGTCATGTCCGAGCACACCGACACCGCCGTGGGGACGGCCGACGCGGTCATCGTCATCAGCAGGATGCCGGGGACGACGTAGTTGATGTAGTCACCGCGGTCACCGCTGCCGCTCACACCGGGGATGTCGATCCCGCCGCCGAGGGCGCCGCCGAAGACGTACACGAACAGCAGCAGCATCAGGAGCGGCATCGCGACGACCGAGATCGTCATCGACGGGTAGCGCTGCGCGCGCTTGAGGTTGCGGCGCAGCATCGTCATCGAGTCGCGCACGGCGTACGAGTTGGTGCTCATCGCTGGGTCTCCTTCACAGCGGTCGCGCTGTCGTCCGTGGTGGCGGTCTTGCGGTCCTGGCCCGTCAGGGCGAGGAACACGTCGTCCAGGTCGGGGGTGTGCACGGTGAGCGCCTCGGCGTGGATGCCGGAGCTCTCCAGGACGTCGAGGACGGCGCGCAGGGCGGGGATGGAGCCGTCGCTCGGGATCTGCAGGCTCAGCGACTCGTCGTCACGGGTGACCGTGGAGAGCGCGAGGCGCTGGACGGCGGCGTCCATGTGCTGGACGTCGTTGAACTGGAGGCGGATGTGGCCGCCGGGGATGCGGCGCTTGAGCTCGTCGGCGGTGCCCTCGGCGACGATCTTGCCGCCGTCCAGGACCGCGATCCGGTCGGCCAGCTGGTCGGCCTCTTCCAGGTACTGGGTGGTGAGGAAGATCGTGACGCCGCTGGCGACGAGGCCGCGGATCATCTCCCACATCGTGCGGCGGCTGCGCGGGTCGAGGCCCGTCGTGGGCTCGTCCAGGAAGATGACCTGGGGGTTGCCGACCAGGGTCATCGCCAGGTCGAGCTTGCGGCGCATGCCGCCGGAGAAGTTGGACGCGGGCTTCTTGGCGACCTCGGTGAGGTCGAAGCGCTCCAGGAGCTCGGCGGCGCGGCGCTTGCCCTCGGCCTTGTCCAGGTGCAGCAGGTCCGCGATGAGGAGGATGTTCTCCTCGGCGGTGAGCAGGCCGTCGACGGCGGCGAACTGACCGGTGACGCCGATGGATTCGCGGACGGAGTCCGGCTCCTGGTCCAGGTCGTGGCCCGCGACCCGGGCCTCTCCGCCGTCGCGGGAGATCAGGGTGGTCAGGATCTGGACGGTGGTGGTCTTGCCCGCACCGTTCGGACCGAGCAGGGCGAAGACCGTGCCTTCGGAGACCTGGATGTCGATCCCGTCCAGTACGACCTTCTCGCCGTACGACTTGCGCAACCCCTGGGCGGTGATCCCCTTCGGCGGGGCGATCAAACCGGTGGTGGCAGTCATCGTGCCGCCTCCTTGCTTCTTCCGTAGTTGATTCGAGGCCGGTCTCTGTGGTTCACGGGGCCCTGCGCGTCTCTGTGGTCGACGAGGCCCTGCGCGTCTCTGCGGTGACGAGGCCCTGCGTGGCCGTGGCCGCCGTCAGGCGCGGCGGATCTTGATGTCGCCGACGCTGGTGCGGGCGGTCACCTTGACGGTCTCGGCGCCCGGGCCGGGCGCGGCGGCGTCGGTGGAGCCCATCTGGTTGTAGACCGTGCCCGCCTGGGAGTTGACTTCGAGCCAGGCCGCGCTGGACTGGCGGACACCGACCTCGATGCCGCCGGCGGCGGTCGTCAGGGTGACCTCGCCGCGGGCCACCTCGCTGATCTGGATGGTGCCGCTCTCCGTCTTCGCGTCGACACCGGCGTGGGCGACGCCCACGGAGATGCTGCCCGAGTAGGAGCGGGCGCGCAGCTCGCCGGTGACCTCGCCGATGGTGGTGTCGCCCGAGAGGTTCTTGACGGTGGCGGCGCCCGCGACGGTGCGCAGGTCGACCCGGCCCACGGCGTCCACCTCCACGTCGCCCGTGGCGCGCTCCAGGCGGACGTCGCCGTGCTCGGTCTTGAGGAAGGCGGCGCCCACCTCCGCGACGTGGATGTCACCGGCGGAGGACTCGAACCGGCAGTCCCCGAGGCGGCCTTCGGCGCTGAAGACACCGGCGGGCGCCGTGCCCCGGACGTCCGACCCGGCCGGCAGCTCGATGGTGAGCTCCACGGAGCCGCTCTTGCCGAAGAGAGAGCGCTTCTTGGAGCCCTTGATCTCCAGGCGGCCGTTGTCGCAGGTGACCTGGATCTCCTCCGCGGCCTTCACGTCGGCGTCCCGGCGGCCGTCGGTCGGCAGGACGGAGACGACGGTGTCGAGGCGCTTGCCGGCGATGACGCGGGCCGTTCCGTACTCGAACTCGACGATGGCGGAGAGGGGCTCGGGGGTGTCGAAAGTAGGCATGGCGGTCCCTGTCTGGCTGAGGTGTGCGGGCCCGTCGGTCGGAGCGGGCGGTGGGTTGTTGTGCGTCACTCCGGCGGGCCGGCGTTCTCAGCCCCCGGAGCCGTGCTGTTCATGACGCCAGCATGGCATCACCATGGCGCCAACGCAAGCGGCAGTGGCGCACAGGTGATGCCACAGCGAGTGAGGCGGGCCACACGGCGCGTCAACAGGCCGGTGGCGTACCGCTCTGAGCTGGGCCTGTTCGGCTGGAGGCGGTTCAGGAAACCCCTGTGTCAGCGCGCCGAGAAGTTGGCACAACGGTGTGCGTGCGGCGCAGGGAGAGGCGCGGGAGGAAGGTGTGACACCGGGGCGGCATCACCGCGCGCCATCGCGTGCCACGCCGCGCCACCGCGCGCCACGACGGCTCCGCTCGCGCGGCGGAGGGGAGGGGCGACGCCGGGTCAGGGCGCCGGGTCAGGGCGCCGACGCCGACGGCACCGGCGTCGACAGCACCGGCGTCGACGGCACCGGATCAGGGCGCCGACGCCGAGGGCCGCGCC
>NZ_AOPZ01000455.1 GCF_000414115.1 Streptomyces aurantiacus JA 4570 | reverse complement strand
GGTGGGAGAAATCCCCGCCGCGCAGCGGCGGGGCACCCCCCACCGACCCGCGGCCGAGAAACCCGGGGCCGCAAGCCCCAAGCCCCCACCGCGCAGCGGTGAACCCCGCCCACCCCGCGCTGGAAGCGCCCCTCACAGCCGCACCCCCACCCCGCTGAGCCCGCCGTTCCGCGCGGGAAACAGACCGGTACCCACCGGGAAACGTCCGCCCCGCACGCTGCGGAGCATGACCCAGAGGACCCCGCACCCGAGGACCCCGCACCCGCGGCCCCGCGTCGTGGTGCTCGGCGCCGGCCTCGCAGGCGCCCGCCTGGCCGCCCGGCTCGGGCCGGACGCAGTCCTGATCGGCGAGGAGCCGCACGCCCCGTACAACCGCGTGCTGCTCACCGACGTGCTCGCGGGCCGCTACGGCCCGGAGCTGATCACGCTGCCGGAGCCCGCCCCGGGCTCCTACCTGCGCACCCGCGCCGTCCGCCTCGACCGCGCCGACCGCGTCGTCCTGTGCGAGGACGGCTCCCGCGTCCCGTACGACACCCTGGTCCTGGCGACCGGCGCCAACCCGGTGCTGCCGCCGCTGCGCGGACTGTTCGCGCCCGGCGCCACCGAGCTGCCGGGCGGGGTGCACGCCTTCCGGACGATGGCCGACTGCCTGGCCCTCTCGGCGGCCGCCCGCGAGGGCACGCGGGCGGTGGTCGTCGGCGGCGGGCTGCTCGGCGTGTGCGCGGCCCGCGCGCTGGCCGACCGGGGCGTCCAGGTGATCCTGGCCCAGCAGGGCGACCGGCTCATGGAGCGCCAGCTCGACCCGGACGCCTCCCGGCTCGTGCACCGGCATCTCACCGACCTCGGCGTGGAGGTGCACACCGAGTGCCGGGTGCGCGGCGTACGGCAGATCGACGGGGCGGTGCGGTCGGTGGAGCTGGCGGACGGCTACGTACTCGGCACCGATCTGACGGTGCTCGCCTGCGGGGTCCGCCCCCGCACCGGCCTCGCCCGCGCCGCGGGCCTGGACGTGCGGCGCGGCGTCGTCGTGGACGACCACCTGCGCACCAGCGACCCGCACATCCGCGCCATCGGGGACTGCGCCGAGCACGCGGGCGAGGCCCGCTGCCTGGCCGCGCCCGCCCTCGACCAGGCCGACGCCCTCGCCGCCGCCCTGACCTCGCCGGACCCGGACTCCGCCCGCCCCTACTCCGGCACCCGCTCCCTGACCCGGCTGACCCTTCCGCACCGCGAACACCCCCTGGACCTGGCGGCGTTCGGCGACCCCGAGACCCGCCCCGACGACGACGTCGTGCGCCTCACGGACGCCACCCGCGGCACCTACCGCAAGGTCGTCGTGCGCGGCGACCGGCTCGTCGGGGGCGTACTCCTCGGCGAGCTGACGGCGGTGGGCGCGCTCGCCCGCGCCTGGGAGTCCGACGAACCCCTGCCCGACGACGGCAGCCCGCTGCTGCACCTGCTCACTCACGACGGAGGCCACTGACCTCATGCACCCCACGGACCCGATGGACACAGCAGACAAGAAGACCCTCGTCCTCGTCGGTCACGGCATGGTCGGCCAGCGCTTCCTCGAAGCCCTCGCCGAGCAGGGCCTGACCGCGACGCACCGCGTCGTCGTGCTGTGCGAGGAGCCGCGCCCCGCCTACGACCGCGTCCAGCTCACCTCGTACTTCTCGGGCCGCACCCCGGACGAACTCTCCGTCACCGACGCGGGGTTCATCGAGAAGCACGGCATCGAGCTGCACCTCGGCGACCCCGCCGAGCACATCGACCGGCGGACGCGGACCGTCACCTCGCGCTCCGGGCGCAGCACCGCCTACGACACCCTCGTCCTCGCCACCGGCTCGGTGCCGTTCGTGCCACCGGTGCCCGGCAAGGACGCGGCCGGTTGTTTCGTGTACCGCACCATCGAGGACGTCCTCGCCATCGAGGCGTACGCGAAGGCGAACGCCACGACGGGCGCGGTGGTCGGCGGCGGACTGCTCGGCCTGGAGGCGGCGGGCGCGCTGCAGGGGCTCGGACTCGGCACCCACATCGTGGAGTTCGCGCCGCGCCTGATGCCCGCGCAGGTCGACGACGGCGGCGGCGCGGCACTCCTTCGCACGCTGACCGGCCGCGGCCTCGCGGTGCACACGGGCACCGGCACGCAGGAGATCCTCACCGACGACGCGGGCGCGGTGCGCGCGATGCGCCTGTCGGACGGCTCCGAGCTGGAGGTCGGCCTGGTCGTGTTCTCGGCGGGCGTGCGGCCGCGCGACCAGCTCGCCCGCGACTGCGGCCTCGCGGTCGGCGAGCGCGGCGGCGTCACCGTGGACGAGCGGTGCCGCACCAGCGATCCGGCGGTGTACGCGATCGGCGAGTGCGCGCAGGCCGCCGACGGCCGGGTGTACGGCCTGGTCGCGCCCGGATACGAGATGGCGCAGACGGTGGCGGCCGATCTCGCGTCCGGGGACGCGTCCGACGCGTCGTTCACCGGCGCCGACATGTCCACCAAGCTGAAGCTGCTCGGCGTCGACGTCGCGTCGTTCGGCGACGCGCACGGCGCGGCCGAGGACTGCCTCGACGTCAGTTACGCCGACTCCCGCTCGGGCACGTACAAGAAGCTGGTCGTGGGCGCGGACGGCACGCTGCTCGGCGGGGTCCTGGTGGGCGACACGGAGGCGTACGGGACGCTGCGCGCGCTGACCGGCTCGGTGCCGCCGGTGCCCGCCGAGCAGCTCGTGCTGCCCGCGGGCGCGGGCGCCGCCCCGGCCCTCGGCCCGGAGGCGCTGCCCGGCGACGCGGTGGTGTGCAACTGCCACAACGTCACCAAGGACGCCGTGCAGGCCTGCGCGACGCTGCCCGAGGTGAAGAAGTGCACCAAGGCCGGTACGGGCTGCGGGAGTTGCGTGAAGCTCATCGGGCAGCTGCTGCCGCAGTCCGGCGACACGGGCCTGTGCGGGTGCTTCGCGCAGACCCGCCAGGAGCTGTACGAGATCGTCCGCACCCTGCGCGTCGCCTCCTTCCAGGAGCTGCTCGACCGGCACGGCCGCGAGGCGGCGCGCGGCGGCGAGGGCTGCGAGACCTGCAAGCCCGCGGTCGCCTCCGTCATCGCCTCGCTGGCCCCCGCGATCGGCGCCGACGGCTACGTGCTCGACGGCGAGCAGGCGGCCCTCCAGGACACCAACGACCACTTCCTCGCCAACCTCCAGAAGAACGGCTCCTATTCGGTCGTGCCGCGCATCCCGGGCGGTGAGATCACGCCGGACAAGCTCATCGTGATCGGCGAGGTGGCGCGGGAGTTCGGGCTCTACACGAAGATCACGGGCGGTCAGCGCATCGACCTGTTCGGCGCGCGCGTCGAGCAACTGCCGCTCATCTGGTCCAAGTTGGTGGACGCAGGGTTCGAGTCCGGGCACGCCTACGGCAAGGCGCTGCGCACGGTGAAGTCCTGCGTCGGGCAGACCTGGTGCCGCTACGGCGTGCAGGACTCGGTGCGCATGGCGATCGACCTGGAGCTGCGCTACCGGGGGCTGCGCGCCCCGCACAAGCTGAAGTCGGCGGTGTCGGGGTGCGCCCGCGAGTGCGCGGAGGCCCGCTCCAAGGACTTCGGCGTGATCGCCACGGCGAGCGGCTGGAACCTGTACGTCGGCGGCAACGGCGGCGCGACCCCGCGCCACGCGGACCTGCTCGCCCAGGACCTGAGCGACGCCGAACTGGTGCGGCTCATCGACCGGTTCCTGATGTTCTACATCCGCACCGCCGACCGCCTGGAGCGCACCTCGGCCTGGCTGGAGCGGATCGACGGCGGCCTCGACCACGTGCGTGACGTGGTCGTGGACGACTCGCTGGGCATCTGCGCCGAACTGGAGGCCCTGATGGCCGACCACGTCACGCACTACCGCGACGAGTGGGCCGAGACCCTCGCCGATCCCGAGCGCCTCGCGCGGTTCGTGTCGTTCGTGAACGCGCCCGAGTCCCCGGACCCGCTGGTCGCCTTCGTCCCCGAACGCGGCCAGATCAAGCCCGACCTGCCGCTGCTTACGCTGCGACCCCTGGAAGGAAGCTCCGCGCGATGACGACGATGACCGACACGACGACGGCCGCCCCGACCGCCGCAGCCACCCCGGCCGCCCCGGCCAACGGGGCCACGCCCGCCGACGCCGGCGTCCAACTCCACCTGGACGGCGCCTGGTTGACGGTCTGTGCCGCCGCCCGGCTCACCCCCGGCCGGGGCGTGGCCGTGCTGCTCCCGGACGGGCGGCGGCAGGCGGCGCTGTTCCTGGACCGCGCCGGGCGCCTGTACGCCATCGACAACCGCGACCCGTTCACGGGCGCGGCCGTGCTCTCGCGCGGCCTCGTCGGGTCGGCGGACGGCCGCCCGTTCGTCGCCTCGCCGCTCCTGAAGCAGCGCTTCGACCTGGAGACGGGGCGGTGCCTGGACGACGACGAGGCGGGGGTGGGGGTGTACGAGGCGCGGGTGTCCGCCTAGTATTGGATCGTCCGGTCCAATACTGGTGGTCCGGGCGCTCTCTTACGCGAGGAGTCCCCATGCCCGCCGCCGCCCGCACCCGCTTCGCCGGCCGCACCGCCCTCGTCACCGGCGGCGGCTCCGGCCTCGGCCGCGCCATCGCGCTCGCCTTCGCCGCCGAGGGCGCGAACGTCGTCGTCACCGGCCGTTCCGAGGGCCCCCTGAAGGAGACGGTGGCGCTCATCGAGGGGGCGGGCGGCACGGCCCTCGCGCACCCCGCCGACGTGACGCGCGCCGCCGACGTCCAGGCCGCGGTGCGCGCCGCCGTGGACCGCTTCGGCTCCCTCGACGTGGCCGTGAACAACGCGGGTGTCTTCCGCGGCGGCGCGCCGGTCGCCGACCTCGCCGATGAGGACTGGCACGCCCTGCTCGACACCAACGTCACCGGCGTGTTCCTCGCGCTCCGGGCCGAGGTGCGGCAGATGCGCACGCAGGACGGCGGCGGCACGATCGTGAACATCGCCTCCAACCTGGGCGCGCACAAGCGCCGTCCGGGCATCGCCGGTTACGTCGCCGCGAAGGCCGCCGTCTCCGCGCTCTCCCGCGCCGCCGCCCTCGACCACATCCAGGACGGCGTCCGGATCAACGCCGTCAGCCCGGGCCCGTCCGCGACCTCGATGTCGCTGCGGCCCGGCGAGAGCGACGCCGACCGCACGGCCCGCATGAAGGGCGAGTCGCCGCTCGGCCGGGTCTCCGACACCGCCGAGATCGCGGCGGCCGTCCTCTACCTGGCGTCGGACGACGCGGCGTCGGTCGTGGGCACGGACCTGGTGGTCGACGGCGGCGCGGCGGCCTGAGCCGGGCCACCGCCCACGGGCGGAACGCGTCCGTCCAGGGCCCGTCGCCCTGCTGCCCGTCCGGGCATACAGGCGTACGCTCAGCTGCATGACGCCGACGCCCCCGGAGCGTACGAGGAACTGGACCGCCCGCCACATCCCCGACCAGAGCGGACGCACGGCCGTCGTCACCGGTGCCAACAGCGGCATCGGCTATGTGACGGCGCGCGAACTGGCCCGCCACGGAGCCAAGGTGATCCTCGCCTGCCGCAGCGAGGAGCGCGGCTCGCGGGCCCTCGCGCGACTGGCGTCCGAAGTGCCGTCCGCCGCAGCCGAGTTTCGCTCCCTCGACCTCGGCGACCTCGCGTCCGTACGGAACTTCGCGGACCGCTACGAGCGCGAGGGCGACGGACGGCTCGATCTGCTGGTCAACAACGCGGGCGTGATGGCGCTGCCGTACCGGCGCACGGCGGACGGCTTCGAGACCCAGTTCGGCGTGAACCACCTGGGGCACTTCGCGCTCACGGGGCTGCTCCTGCCGCGGCTCCTCACCACGCCCGGGGCCCGGGTCGTCACCGTCGCCAGCATGCTCCACCTGCTCGCCAACATCGACATAGCGGACCTCAACAGCGAGCAGCGCTACCGCCGTTGGCCCGCCTACGCCCGCTCCAAGACGGCCAACCTGCTCTTCACGCACGAGCTCGCGCGACGCCTGGCCGACACCGGCTCCGACGTGGTCGCGGCGGCGGCCCACCCCGGCTACGCCTCGACGAACCTCCAGTCCGCGGGCCCCCGGATGTCGGGCCGCAGGGCCACGGCCGCGCTCATGGCGACCGGCAACCGCCTCGTCGGCCAGTCCGCGGAGGCGGGCGCCCTGCCCACGCTGTACGCGGCCACGGCACCCGGCGTACGACCGGACTCCTTCACGGGCCCCCGCTTCCTGGCCTGGCGCGGCGCACCCGCACCGTCCCCACGGGCCGGGTGGACCCGCAACGACGTGGCGAGCGAACGCTTGTGGGCGGCGTCGGAGACGCTGACGGGGGTTACGTACGCAGCACTGAAGGGCTGAGGGTGCGACACTGCGCCCCGCAAGGGGCGCTTAAGGGGCGCGGGGAACTGCGCGCCCAGCCCCCACAGCCCCGCAGGTAAATCACTGCCCCGCAGCAAGCGAAGCATTAGCGCAACCCGGACGCCTCGAACACCGCCCTGGCCTCCCGGCCGTCCAAGCGCGCGAGCAGTCGCGAAAGCTCAACCGACCCCGACCGCAGCAACCCCGCGTCCCGGGACGCTCGCGCACCCGCGTCCAGCCGGTGCAACAAACGCGGATTCTCCGCAAGGACCCGCGGGTCGAACTCGACCCGGTTGCCAAGGGAATCGCACAGCACAACCCGCGCAGCAACCGTCTCGCTGACCCGAACCGTGGTGAGCAGCGAGACACAAACGTGCCGCCGCCGCAGCGGCCCCCGCACGGCCAGCCAGCCAGGCCCCGCGCTCACCCGCGCCGGGTGCAGGATCACGTACAGCAGAGCACCGAGCCCCGCCCACAACCCGGCACGCACAGCGCTCAGCGACCCCGCGGCGAAGTCGACGAGCATGATCAGGGCGAACAGGGCGAGCGAGCAGAAGACGGCGGCGCGCAGGTCGGCCGCCCAGCACCGGTCGGTCACCACGGCGTCCGCGTCCGGCGTGCGCGTCGCGTCCGGCGCCTGTGTCACGCGCCTGCCCCGGGTCGTCCAGTCATGTCCCATGTGCCGCACGGTAGGACGGAGCCCCCGCCCCGTCCGGGACGTTGACGTGGCGCATACACGTACATGCCACACCTTGACGCGACGCTGACGGCCCCCCTCAACGAGGCGTCAAGAGGTGCCCCGCCCTCGTCAAGGAGCCGCCAAGGAGTGCCGCTGTCCGGCGCGCACGCGCTGACGCTGGATTGCCCGCCGCCTCGACCAGGGCGGCTGACCAGTACGAAAGGCACCAGCATGACGACCGTTTCCGAGCGCCCCGGCGCCCCGGCCATCGAGGAACCCCCCGATACCGGCGCGGCGGACCCGGGTGACCGGCATCGTCTCACCGCCCTGCAGGGCCTGGCCGCCCTCTCGCTGGACGCCATGGCCTCCGTCGCGTACGGGCCCGAGGCCATCGTGCTGGTCCTGGCCGCGGCCGGCGGGTACGGGCTCGGCTTCACGCTGCCCGTGACCCTCGCGATCGCCGGTCTCCTTGCCGTGCTCGTCGCCTCCTACCGGCAGGTCATCGCCGCCTTCCCGGACGGCGGCGGCTCCTACGCCGCCGCGAAGGCGCACCTGGGCCGCCGCGCGAGCCTGGTCGCCGCGGCCTCCCTCGTCCTCGACTACGTCCTGAACGTCGCCGTCGCGGTGACGGCGGGCGTCGCGGCCCTCACCTCCGCCTTCCCCGAGCTGTACGGCGAGCGGCTGTGGCTGTGCCTGGCCGTCCTCGTCGTGATCACGGCCGTCAATCTGCGCGGCATCGTCGACTCGGCGCGCGTGTTCATCGTGCCGACCGCGGTGTTCGTCGGCGCGATCCTCACGATGGTGGCCGTCGGCCTGTTCCGCGACGGTCCGGTGTCCACCGAGGCCGCCCACGGGCACGCGTCGGTCCTCGCCGACAACGCCACAACGGTCGGCGCGCTGCTTCTGCTGAAAGCTTTCGCCTCGGGCTGTTCGGCGCTCACGGGCGTGGAGGCCATCGCGAACGCGGTGCCGTCCTTCCGCAGCCCGCGCGTGAAGCGGGCCCAGCACGCGGAGGTGGCACTCGGCGCGCTGCTCGGCGTGATGCTGATCGGCCTGTCGGTCCTCATCTCCCGCTTCGGCCTCCAGCCGGTCGAGGGCGTCACCGTCCTCGCCCAGCTCACGGACGCCTCGCTCGGCCACAACTGGGCTTTCTACGTCGTGCAGTTCGCGACGATGATCCTCCTCGCCCTGTCCGCCAACACGTCCTTCGGCGGGCTGCCCGTCCTGATGAGTCTGCTGTCCCGGGACAACTATCTGCCGCACGTGTTCGCGCTGAAGGCCGACCGGCAGGTGCACCGGCACGGGGTGCTCGCGCTCGCCGTCGCGGGCGCGGCGCTGCTGGTCTTCTCCGGCGGCGACACCAACACGCTGGTCCCGCTGTTCGCCATCGGTGTCTTCGTCGGCTTCACGCTCTGCCAGACCGGCATGGTCCTCCACTGGCGCAAGGCGGGCCGGCCCGCGAAGGCGCTGCTCAACGGCTTCGGCGCGGTCCTCACCGGTGTCTCGGCCGTCGTGGTCACGGCGACGAAGTTCACCGAGGGCGCCTGGCTGATCGTGCTCGCGCTGCCCGCGATCGTCGGCGTCTTCGAGCTGGTGCACCGGGCGTACGGCCGCATCGGCGAGGACCTCGGGCTCGGCCGCGTCCCCGAGCCGCCGCACCGCGACCACTCCCTGGTGATCGTGCCCGTCTCCAGCCTGTCCCGGCTGACCTGCGAGGCCCTGAACGCGGCGGTCTCCCTCGGCGACGAGGTGCGCGCCGTGACGGTCACCTACGACGACGCGGAGGACCGCGTCGCCGCGGAGAATCTGCGCCGTGACTGGGAGCTGTGGAGCCCCGGTGTCGACCTGGTCTCGCTGCCGTCGAAGGCCCGCACGGTGGGGCGGCCGGTCGCCGAGTACGTGCGGAAGGTGTACCAGTACCACCCCGGTACCCGGGTCACCGTGTTGATCCCCGAGGTCGAGCCCGCCCATGTCTGGCAGCGGTTGCTGCAGAACCAGCGCGGGGCGGTTCTCGCGCACGCGGTGCGGCGGGATACGGATGCGGTGATCTGCCGCTTGCGGTTCCGCCTAGCCGCGCGGCGTTGAGCGGTCTCCTCTCATGGGGCTGCGCCCCTTTCCCCCCTTTTCGGCCCTCCGGGCCTCGTCCTCAAACGCCGGACGGGCTGATACTCGGCGTTACGGGAAGGGGCGGGACTGGGGAGCCCCCGGCAGGGCCACACGGCCGCAATACGTCTGTCGTAATCACCGTGCATGGTTGATCGTTGGGCCCGACACGTACCCGACGATCCAGCACACAGGGGGAAGACGGCATGACCATCAGTCGCCGAGCACTGCTCGGCTCCGGCGCCGCACTCGGGCTGCTCACCGCGTGCGGGTCCAACACGGGCCGCGACGGCGGCAGTTCGGACGGTGCGGGGCCGAAGCTGTCCCAGTGGTACCACCAGTACGGCGAGGCCGGCACCGAGGAGGCCGTGAAGCGGTACGCCGACGCGTACGACAAGGCCGACGTGTCCGTGCAGTGGCGCCCCGGCAACTACGACGAGCAGACCGCCGCCGCGCTCCTGACCAAGTCGGGGCCGGACGTCTTCGAGGTCAACGGCCCCACCCTGGACCAGATCCGGGGCGGCCAGGTGCTCGACCTCACCGACCTGCTCGAGGGCGTGAAGGACGACTTCAACCCGGTCGTGCTCGCGCCGAAGACGTACGACGGCCGGATCTGGGCGGTCCCCCAGGTCGTCGACATGCAGCTGCTCTACTACCGCAAGAGCCTGCTGGCCGACGCGGGCCGGAAACCACCCGCCACCCTCGAAGAACTCGTCGACACAGCACGCGAGTTGACGACGAAGAAGGTCAAGGGCCTGTTCCTGGGCAACGACGGCGGCGCGGGCGCGCTCGGCGGCACCCCGCTGTACGCCGCCGGGCTCCAGCTCGTCACCGACGACGGCAAGGCCGGCTTCGACGACCCGGCCGCCGCCCGCGCCCTCGCCCACCTGCGTGAGCTGTACGAGGACAAGTCGCTGCTGCTCGGCGCGCCCTCCGACTGGTCGGACCCGTCGGCGTTCGTACAGGGGCTGACCGCCATGCAGTGGTCGGGGCTGTGGGCGCTGCCCGCCGTCGAGAAGGCCCTCGGCGACGACTTCGGCGTGGCCGCCTTCCCCGCCGCCGCGCCGGGCGCGAGGCCCGCGGTGCCGGTGGGCGCGTTCGGCGCGGCGGTCAGCGCCCGCACCGCGCACAAGCGGGCGGCCAAGGACTTCGTGAAGTGGCTGTGGGTCGACAAAACCGACTACCAGCGGGACTTCGCGCTGTCGTACGGCTTCCACATCCCGGCGCGCCTGTCGCTCGCGAAGGACCCCGAGAAGGCCGCGCCGCTCTCGAAGGGCCCGGCGGCCGACGCCGTGCGGTTCTCCACCGAGAACGGGTACGCCGAGCCGCTGCGCTGGACCCCGGCGAGCCGTGTCGCCTACCAGGACGCGCTCAGCCGGATCATCAAGTCCGGCGCGAACCCTTCGAGCGAGCTGAGGTCCGTGCTGCGGAAGGTGTCGGCGGAGCTGGCCCGGGTGAAGAAGAAGTCCGCGTGAACGCGGACACCACACGCCCCCGCACGCGGCTGTGGCGGCGGCTCGCGGGCCACCAGAACCGCACCCTCTGGTTCTGGGCCTTCGTCGGCCCCTTCGCGCTCGGCCTGATCGCCTTCACGTACGTACCGCTGGGCTGGAGCGTCTACCTCAGCTTCTTCGACGCCCACAACACCGTCTCGCCCACGGACTTCGTCGGCTTCGGCAACTACACGTCGATGCTGAAGAACGACGCGTTCACGGACAGCCTGTGGACGTTCGTGGTGTTCACGGCCTTCATCGTGCCGACGACGTATCTGCTGTCCCTGTCGCTCGCGCTCATGGTGAACCGCGTGCGCCGCGCGCAGGCGTTCTTCCGCTCGGTGTTCTTCCTCCCGGCGGCGTGCAGTTATGTCGTGGCGGCCCTGATCTGGAAGATGTCGATCTTCAACGGGGTGCGCTTCGGCCTGGCGAACACCGTGCTCGGCTGGTTCGGCGCCGACCAGACGGCGTGGCTGTCGACGACGGATCCGCCCTGGTACTGGCTGGTCATCGTCACCGTCCGGCTCTGGCTCCAGGCGGGCTTCTACATGATCCTGTTCCTGGCGGGCCTGCAACGCATCTCGCCGACTCTCTACGAAGCGGCGGCGGTTGACGGCGCCCGCCCCGGCTGGCAGGTCCTGCGCCACATCACGCTCCCCCAGCTCCGCGCGACATCCGTGGCGGTCGTGCTCCTCCTCGTCATCAACGCCTTCCAGGCGTTCGACGAGTTCTACAACCTGCTCTCGGACTCCCGCGGCTACCCGCCCTACGCCCGCCCGCCGCTCGTCTACCTCTATTACACGGCGCTCGGCCAGGGCCAGAACCTGGGCCTCGGCAGCGCGGGGGCCGTACTCCTCGCGTTGATCATCGCGGTGGTGACGATCGGTCAGGCCCGCTGGTTCGGCCTCGGCAGAAAGGAGGACTGAGTCGTGTACGACGCGTGGGTACGCGTGGGCCGCGCCCTGCGGGTGGCCCTCCTGATCGCCCTGGCGCTGCTGTTCCTGATCCCCTTCTATCTCCTGGTACGCAACGGGCTCGCGTCCGAGCAGGACATCACGTCCCCCGACTGGACGTTCTTCCCCGCCACCCTGCACTGGTCGAACATCACGGAACTCTTCGAGGACTCGACCGTCCCGATGGCCCGCTCCCTGTTCAACTCGGCGGTCATCGCGGTCCTCACGACCGCCGGGACCCTGCTCCTGGCCTCCCTCGCGGGCTACGGCCTGGCCCGCATCCCCTACCGCTACGCGAACCACGTCTTCTACGCGATCCTCGGCACGATGATGGTCCCGGCCGCCGTCACCTTCGTGCCGAGCTTCGTCCTGGTCTCGTCGCTGGGCTGGATCTCGACCCTGCGCGGACTGATCGTCCCGACCCTGTTCTCCGCCTTCGCCTGCTTCATCTTCCGGCAGTACTTCCTGGGCTTCCCACGGGAGCTGGAGGACGCGGCGCGCGTCGACGGCCTCGACTACTGGCGTACGTACTGGCTGATCGTCGTCCCGAACGCCCGCCCGGTGTTCGCGGCCGTCGGGACGATCGTGTTCATCGGCGCCTGGAACTCCTTCCTGTGGCCGCTGGTGATCGGCCAGGACCGGGACGCGTGGACCGTCCAGGTGGCCCTGGCCTCCTTCACCACCTCTCAAGTGATCCGGCTGCACGAGCTGTTCATCGCGGCGGCCGTGTCGATCGTGCCGCTGCTGGTCGTTTTCCTGTTCTTCCAGCGGTGGATCGTGGCCGGGGTGGAACGCTCGGGCATCGACGACTGAGGCTCAGCGACGACTGAGGCTCAGCGGCCGGGGCCGAAGGCCGGGGGCGCCGCGCCGGGGCGCTTGCGGGCGCCGGGCGTGGCGTGACAGGTGACGTCCTTGGCGGGGAGCTTGCCGGTGGCCAGGTACGCCATGGAGATGTTCTCCGCACACGCGTTGGTGGCCGGGCCGTTGAAGAGCACGCCGTGGCCCTCGCCCTCGTCGACGGTCACCATGCGCGAGCCCTTCAGGGCGCGGTGCATGCTCTGCGCGCCGACCAGCGGGGTCTGCGGGTCCCACTCGTTCTGCAGGAGCAGCATCGGGACCTCGTTGTTCACCTTGGTGACGGGCTCGGCGCCCTTGTCCCAGTAGGCGCAGGGCGAGATCCCGGCGGCGAAGTCCCCGAACAGCGGGTAGCGGGCGCTGTCGTGCTTCAGGTCGCGGCGGTAGGTCTCCGCGTCACGGGGCCAGGTGGAGTTGTCCGCGCACACCACGGCCCAGTGGCTCACGTCCCCGTTGTCGTCCGGGGTGCCGGCCTCGGGGGCGGCCGACACGCGCTTGCCCGCGGCGGCCTTCTTCAGCTTGACCACGAGCTCGGCCGCGCCGCGGACGCCGAAGAACTCGGGGCGCAGCAGGTCGCGCAGACCGGCGCCGTCGTACTTCTCGCCGTCCATCTCGACGGGCTTGCGGTCGGCGCGCTTCACCAGGGCCCAGAACGTGCGGGTGACGCGGTCGGCGGAGTCGCCGAGGTGGTACGTCGACGAGCGCTCGGCGGTCCACTTCGCCCACCGCTTGAAGGCGGGCTCCACCTCCGGCGCCCAGATCCGGTACATGCCGCGCCACATCAGCTGCGGGTCCACGGCGCTGTCGATGACCCAGCGGTCGACGCGCCGGGGGAACAGCTGCGCGTAGACGGCGCCGAGGGCGGTGCCGTAGGAGACGCCGTAGTAGTTGAGCTTCTTCTCGCCCAGGACCGCCCGCAGGACGTCCATGTCCCGCGCGGTGTTGCGGGTGGAGATGTGCGGCAGCACGCCGCCCATCCTGCGGTGGCACCGGTCGGCCACCTTCTTGGCCCAGTTCTTGTTCGCGGTGAACTCCGCGGCGGTCCGGTTCGGGCGCGGGAACGTCATCCCGTCGCTGTCGAGGCCGCAGGTGACGGGCGTGCTCCTGCCGACGCCGCGCGGGTCGAAGCCGATCAGGTCGTACTGCTGGCGCACGGCCTTCGGCAGCGCCCCGGCGGCCTCCAGCGGCAGATCGAGTCCCGGCCCGCCGGGCCCGCCCGGGTTGAACGTCAGCACCCCGCGCCGCTTGCCCGGCACGCTGGTCTTGACCCGGGATATCGCGACGTCGATCCGCTTGCCCTCGGGCTTCCGGTAGTCGAGCGGCACCTTCAGGGTGGCGCACCGGAACTTGGCGGGCCGCTCGGCCGAGCAGCGCTTCCAGGTGAGCTTCTGGTGCGTGTACGGGGCGATCCGGCCGGCGTCGGCTCTGGCGGCGGTCGGGGCCGACGCCGCGGCCGCCTTGTCCCCCGGGGCCGCCGAGGCCGACCCGGCGGCGAGCCCCGGGGCGAGCCCGGCCACCACTCCCAGCGCGAGTACCGGCACGAGGCGCCGCCGATATGCGGGTTGTTGCACGTGACGCTCCTTCTGATCGGTTTTGGATGCCGATCAGTTGGACGCAGAAAGGAGGGGCGGCACCTCCGCACAAGGTGCCGCCCCTTTTCGAGGACCGGAGCCGTCGCCGTATCGGTTGAGGGTCGGGGACACGGCGACGGCCCCGGAGTCTCTGCCGGTGACCGCCGGCGGCGGGGTCAGCGGTGGTCGCTGCCCGCCGACGTCGACGCCGCGCGGCCTGCCTCCAGGCGGGCCACCGGGATGCGGAACGGGGAGCAGGAGACGTAGTCCAGGCCCACCTCGTGGAAGAAGTGCACCGACTCCGGGTCGCCGCCGTGCTCGCCGCAGACGCCGAGCTTGAGGTCGGGGCGGGTGGCCCGGCCGGCCGCGACCGCGTCGCGGACCAGCTTGCCGACGCCGTCCTTGTCGATCGTCTCGAACGGGGAGACGCCGAAGATGCCCTTCTCCAGGTAGGCCGTGAAGAACGACGCCTCCACGTCGTCGCGGGAGAAGCCCCACACCGTCTGGGTGAGGTCGTTGGTGCCGAAGGAGAAGAACTCGGCGGCCTCGGCGATCTGACCTGCGGTGAGGGCGGCACGCGGCAGCTCGATCATCGTGCCGAGCGACAGCTTCAGGTTCACGCCGGTGGCCCGCTCGACGTCGGCGATGACCTGCTCGGCCTCCTCGCGGACGATCTCCAGCTCCTGGACGGTGCCGACGAGCGGGATCATGATCTCCGCGCGCGGGTCGCCCTTGGCGTTCTTGCGCTCGGCCGCGGCCTCCGCGATGGCCCGCACCTGCATGGTGAACAGGCCGGGGATGACCAGGCCGAGGCGTACGCCGCGCAGGCCCAGCATCGGGTTCTGCTCGTGCAGGCGGTGCACGGCCTGGAGCAGGCGCAGGTCGTTCTCGTTGGCGTCCTTGCGGGACTCGGCGAGGGCGACGCGCACCGACAGCTCGGTGATGTCGGGCAGGAACTCGTGCAGCGGCGGGTCGAGGAGACGGACGGTGACCGGCAGGCCGTCCATCGCTTCGAAGAGCTCCACGAAGTCCCGCTTCTGGAGGGGCAGCAGCTCCTTGAGGGCGTTCTCGCGCTCCTCGTCGGTGTCGGCGAGGATCAGGTGCTCCACCATCTCCCGTCGCTCACCGAGGAACATGTGCTCGGTGCGGCACAGGCCGATGCCCTGGGCACCGAAGCGGCGGGCCCGCAGCGCGTCCTCGGCGTTGTCCGCGTTGGCCCGCACCCGCAGGCGGCGCACCCGGTCCGCGTACGCCATGATCCGGTGCACGGCCTTGACGAGTTCGTCGGCGTCGTCGGCGCCCGCGTGCATGCGGCCCTCGAAGTACTCCACGACCGGCGAGGGGACGACCGGGACCTCGCCCAGGTAGACCTTGCCGGTGGAGCCGTCGATGGAGACGACGTCGCCCTCCTCGACGACGTGGCCGTTCACGGTCAGGCGGCGGCGCTTGGTGTCGACCTCCAGGTCCTCGGCGCCGCACACACAGGTCTTGCCCATGCCGCGCGCCACCACGGCGGCGTGGGACGTCTTGCCGCCGCGGGACGTGAGGATGCCCTCCGCCGCGATCATGCCGTCGAGGTCGTCCGGGTTCGTCTCGCGGCGGATCAGGATGACCTTCTCGCCGGAGCGCGACCACTTGATGGCGGTGTACGAGTCGAAGACGGCCTTGCCGACGGCGGCACCCGGCGACGCGGCGATGCCACGGCCGAGCTGCTCCACCTTCGCGTCCTCGTCGAAGCGCGGGAACATCAGCTGCGCCAGCTGCGCGCCGTTGACGCGCTGGAGCGCCTCGGCCTCGTCGATCAGGCCCTGGTCGACGAGTTGCGTGGCGATGCGGAAGGCAGCACCGGCGGTGCGCTTGCCGACCCGCGTCTGCAGCATCCACAACTGGCCGCGCTCGATGGTGAATTCGATGTCGCAGAGATCCTTGTAGTGCGTCTCAAGGGTCTCCATGATCTGCATGAGCTGGTCGTACGACTTCTTGTCGAGCTGCTCGAGGTCGGCGAGCGGGACCGTGTTGCGGATGCCCGCGACGACGTCCTCGCCCTGCGCGTTCTGCAGGTAGTCGCCGTACACGCCCTGCTGGCCGGAGGCGGGGTCGCGGGTGAAGGCGACGCCCGTGCCGGAGTCCGGGCCGAGGTTGCCGAAGACCATCGAGCAGACGTTGACCGCGGTGCCGAGGTCGCCGGGGATGCGCTCCTGGCGGCGGTAGAGCTTGGCGCGCTCGGTGTTCCAGGAGTCGAAGACCGCGTGGATCGCGAGGTCCATCTGCTCGCGCGGGTCCTGCGGGAAGTCGCGCCCCGCCTCGGACTTGACGATCTTCTTGAACCTGGTGACGAGCTTCTTCAGCTCGGCCGCGTCCAGGTCGGTGTCGACCGCGACCTTCTTGGCCTGCTTGGCCTTCTCCAGCGCGTCCTCGAAGAGTTCGCCGTCCACGCCGAGCACGGTCTTGCCGAACATCTGGATGAGGCGGCGGTAGGAGTCCCACGCGAAGCGGTCGTCGCCGGCCTGCTTGGCCAGCCCCTGCACGGACTTGTCGGAGAGCCCGATGTTCAGGACGGTGTCCATCATGCCGGGCATCGAGAACTTGGCGCCCGAGCGCACGGAGACGAGCAGCGGGTCGTCGGCCTGGCCGAGCTTCTTGCCCATCTTCTTTTCGAGGGCGGCGAGGTGCGCGCCCACCTCGTCACGGAGTGCCGCGGGCTCCTCGCCGCTGTCGAGGTAGACCTTGCACGCCTCGGTGGTGATGGTGAACCCCGGAGGCACCGGAAGGCCCAGGTTGGTCATCTCGGCGAGGTTCGCACCCTTCCCGCCGAGCAGGTCCTTGAGGTCCTTGTTGCCCTCGGTGAAGTCGTACACGAACTTCACGCCCTGAGCTACGTGGGGATCTTTGTTTTCCGACACGGGTCTCGACTCCTCGAGGACGCGGTGGCTGCCCTGACGGCGAGGAACATACCCAGATCAAAGGCGTCTGGGTACGTCCACTTGTGGGTCACACGGTCGTAACCACCCGTCCGCCGCTAGATCGAAAGTGACCGGGCGGTAGGCAGCGCGAGGAGTCAGAGTTCAAGTCTTGAAGGATCAACTCACACAGCACCAGGCTTTCGCTCAGATGAGCGACTAGAACTCAGATGTGACTTCAACTCATAAATGATCGAGCGATGGCACTGAGTGCCACCCCTTGGAGAAGTGCAGCCACCGCCGAGCCCTCCAGCGCACGCTCATCTGAGCGCAACCCCTATCAGGGGTGGCGAGAATCACGCCGTTTCCGGCGGCGAAATCTCGGCATGCGGGCCGTCGCGCGGACGCCCTCGCTCCGCTCAGAAGCCGAGCGCGGCGAGCCGCGCCTCCACCCGCTCCGGGGCGTACAGCTGCTCCACCACCAGCGCACCCGCCCCGACCAGGCCCGCCCGCTCGCCGAGGAGCGAGGTGACGATCTCCAAGTGGGCGGTGGAGCGCGGCAGGGCCCGCTGATAGAGCAGCTCGCGCACGCCGGTGAGGAAGGGTGTTCCGGCCAGATCTCCGGCGATCATGAGAACGCCCGGGTTCAGCAGGGTCACGACGGTGGCGAGGACGTCGCCGACCTGCCGCCCGGCCTCGCGCGCGAGCCCCACCGCCTCCGGGTGCCCGGCGGCCAGCAGCTCCCGCACGTCCGACCCGGACGCGGCCGGCACTCCCGCCGCC
>NZ_AOPZ01000454.1 GCF_000414115.1 Streptomyces aurantiacus JA 4570 | reverse complement strand
ATCGTGGAGCAGGCGCCGGTTCCCGGCGAGAGCGAGGTGGCCGCGGCCCCGTCGTCGTCCGTGGTGCCGGGCGTGGTGCCCGTAACCCTCTCGGGCAGAACGCCGGAGGCCCTGCGCGCGCAGGCGGACCGCCTGCGGGACCATCTCGTGACCCACGCCGACCTCGAACTGGGCGACCTAGCCTGGTCGTTGGCGGTCGCCCGGTCACGGTTCGAGCACCGCGGTGTCGTCCTCGGCCGGGACCGGGACGAGGTCCTGGCCGGGCTTGACCAACTGGCGCACGGGGACGCGACGGCGCAGAACGTTGTGACGGGGCGGGCCCAGGGCGGCCCTGCCCGGCCGGTGTTTGTGTTCCCCGGTCAGGGTTCTCAGTGGGCCGGTATGGCGCGTGAACTTCTCGACTCCAGTCCGGTGTTCGCGGAGCGGATGCGGGAGTGCCCTGTCGGAGTTCGTGGACTGGGATCTGCTGGAGGAGCTGAGCGGGGACCGGTTCGACGGGGTGGACGTGGTCCAGCCGGTGTTGTTCGCGGTGATGGTGTCGCTGGCGGCCGTCTGGCAGGCGGCGGGGGTGAAGCCCGCGGCTGTGGT
>NZ_AOPZ01000453.1 GCF_000414115.1 Streptomyces aurantiacus JA 4570 | reverse complement strand
GGGTCCATGGCGAGGGCCTCACGCGGTGAGATGCCGAAGAAGGAGGCGTCGAACGCACCGGCCTCGTGCAGGAAGCCGCCGCCGCGCGAGTACGTGGTGCCCTGGTGGTCGGGGTCGGGGTCGTAGAGGGACGCGGAGGCGGCAGCTCATCGCGACGATGGCGATGGGTTCGTCGGTGTGTCCGTGGGCGGCGGCGGGGACCGCTTCGGCGGGGGCGTCGCCGCCGGTGAGTTCGGACTTGAGGTGGCGGGCGAGGGCGAGCGGGCTGGCGTAGTCGAAGACGAGGGTGGCGGGCAGCCGCAGGCCGGTCGCCTCGTTGAGGCGGTTGCGGAGTTCGACGGCGGTCAGCGAGTCGAAGCCCAGGTCGCGGAAGGCCCGTTCGGCGTCCACGTCGTCGCCGGACGTGTGGCCGAGGACGGCGGCGGCCTGTCCGCGCACGTGGTCGAGGAGCGCCCGTTCGCGCTCGTCGTCCGGCAGTCCGCGCAGTCGGCGTACGAGGGCGGACGCCTCGCCGTCGGAGCCGTCAAGGTCGGCGACGGCGCGCCGGGCGGGGCCGTGCACGAGGCCGCTGAGCAGCGGCGGCAGGTGCCGGCCGTGGGCGGTGCGCAGCGCGGCGGTGTCGAGGCGTACGGGCACCAGGGCGGCGACGCCGAGTCCGAGTGCGGCGTCGAGCAGGCCGAGGCCCTGCTCGGTGGCGAGGGGCGCGATGCCGGAGCGGGTCATCCGGTCCAGGTCGTCGGCGGTGATCTGCCCGGCCATGCCGCCGCGTTCGGCCCACAGGCCCCAGGCGAGGGAGGTGGCGGGCACGCCCTGGCCGCGCAGGTGCTGCGCGTAGGCGTCGAGGAAGGTGTTGCCCGCCGCGTAGTTGCCCTGCCCGGCGCCGCCGAGGACGCCCGCGACGGAGGAGAACAGGACGAAGGCGGCCAGGTCGGCGCCCTGGGTGAGGGCGTGCAGGTTGACGGCGGCGTCGACCTTGGGGCGCAGCACGCGGTCCAGCTGCGCGGCGGTGAGCGAGGCGGTGATGCCGTCGTCGAAGACGCCCGCGGTGTGCACGACCGCGGTGAGCGGGTGCGCGTCGGGGACCCGGGCCAGCGCCCCGGCCAGGGCGTCCCGGTCGGCCGCGTCGCACGCGACGACGTCGACTGCCGCGCCCAACTCCGCGATTTCGTGGGCGAGTTCGCTCGCGCCGGGCGCGTCGGCGCCGCGGCGGCCGAGGAACAGCAGGTGGCGGATGCCGTGTTCGGCGACGAGGTGTCGGGCGACGAGGCCGCCGAGACCGCCGGGGGCGCCGGTGACCAGGGCCGTGCCCTGCGGATTGAGGGCGGCGGACGCCAGGTCCGGGGCGGGCTCGCCGAGGTCGCGGCCGAGCCGGGGGACGTGTACGGCTCCGGCGCGGATCGCGCACTCCGGCTCGCCGTGCGCGTACGCGGCGGGCAGTGCCCGCAGCGACTCGGGGTCGCCGTCCACGTCGGCGAGGACGAACCGGCCGGGCTCCTCGGACTGCGCCGAGCGCAGCAGGCCGAGGACGGCGGCGTGCGCGACGCCGGGCACGGGCTCGTCGGCGGTGACGGCGGCGGCGCCGCGTGTCAGGACGATGAGGCGCGCGTCGGCGAGGCGGTCGTCCGCGGCCAGCCACTCCTGGACGAGGGCGAGGGCGTCGCCGGTGGCGGTGTGCACGGCGTCGGCGGGGACGGGGGTGTGCGCGGCGTCGGCGGGGGCGTCGGCGGGGACGGGGGTGTGCGCGGCGTCCGGGGCCTCGCCAGTGGTGGCGGGGCCGTCGTCGGCCCGGGTGCCGTCGGCCGCGACCACGACACCCGGTGCAGGCGCGGTGCCCTCGGCCACGGCCGCGGTGAGGTCCGCGAGGGTCGGGTACGCGGTGACGTCGACGCCGTCCTCACCGAGGAGGCGGCACAGCTCGGACGCGGCAGTGCCGTCCGCGCCGAGCACGGCCCAGGAGTCGGCGGCGGCGCGCTCGGCCCGGGCGGGGGCGACGGCAGGCGGCTGAACCCAGTTGACGCGGTACAGGTGCGGGACGCGGGTGCGTCGGGCGGCGAGGCTCCGGCTCACGTCGACGGTGCGGGACACGAGCGACCCGATCCGGGCGACCGGCGCCCCGGACTCGTCGGCGAGCAGCACCGACACGGTGTCGCCGCCGCTCCCGGAACGGGTCAGCCGGACGCGCAGGGACTTCGCCCCGGTCGCGTACAGGGCCACGCCGCTCCAGGAGAAGGGCAGCCGGGGCGCGCCGCCCTCGTCGCCGTCGGCGTCCGAGGGGTCCTGGGCCAGGTGTGCCGCCTGGAGCGCGGCGTCGAGGAGCACCGGGTGCAGTCCGAACCGGCCTGCCTCGTCGCGCCGGTCGTCGGGGACGCCGACTTCGGCGAACACCTCGTCGCCGCGCCGCCAGACGCTCCGCAGCCCCTGGAACGCGGGCCCGTACCGGACGTCCGCCGCGGCGAACTCCTCGTACAGACCGTCGATGGCGACTGCCCGCGCGTCGCGGGGCGGCCACTGGGCGAGGTCGAACGCGGCGGGCGCCTCGGACGCGGTGGACGCGGTGGACGCCTCGGACGCGGTGTTCGCGGCGAGCACGCCGGTGGCGTGCCGGGTCCACGGCTCGGCCTCCGCGCCGTCCGTGTCGGGCCCGGCTTCCGGCCGGGAGTGGAAGGCGAGGGTCCGCCTGCCGGAGGCGTCGGCGGGTCCCACGGTCAACTGGAGCTGCACGCCGCCCGTCTCGGGGACGACCAGCGGCATCTCCATGGTGAGCTCTTCGACGAGGTCGCAGTCGACCTGGTCGCCCGCGCGCGTCGCCAGCTCCACGAACGCGGTCGCGGGCAGCAGTACGGCACCCGCCACGGCGTGGTCGGCCAGCCACGGATGCGTACGCAGCGAGAGCCGCCCGGTGAGCAGATGCCCGTCCCCGTCCGCCAGCGGCACGGCCGCGCCCAGCAGGGGATGTCCCGTCTCCCCTAGCCCGACGGCGCTGACGTCACCGGCGTCGGGGTCGGCGTGCAGCCAGTAGTGCTGGTGCTGGAAGGGGTAAGTGGGGAGGTCGACGGTGGTGCGGGCGCCGGGGAAGAGGGCCTTCCAGCCAAGCTCGGCACCGCGGGCGTGGGCCTCGGCGATCGACGTGAGCAGGCGCTCGGCGCCGCCTTCGTCGCGGCGCAGGGAGCCCAGGGTGATCGCCGGACTGTCGGTGGCGTCGATCGTGGCCTGGACCGGGACGGTGAGGACCGGGTGCGGGCTCATCTCCAGGAACAGCCCGTGACCCTCGTCCAGGAGACCGCGCGTGGCGTGCTCGAAGAGAACGGTCTGACGCAGGTTGCGGTACCAATACCCGGCATCCATGGGGGTGTTGGCGTCCAGCCACTCCCCTGTGAGCGTCGAATACAGCGGCACTTCGGCGGCCTGCGGGGCGAGCCCGT
>NZ_AOPZ01000452.1 GCF_000414115.1 Streptomyces aurantiacus JA 4570 | reverse complement strand
CCGCGCCGCCGCGCAGCCAGCCCGGTTGGGCCGCGCGGGCCCGCTCGACGGCGTCGGCGGCACCGAAGGCGCCGGCCGGATACACCTGCGCGACGACGTCGGAGGGGTCGGCCGGGTTGCGGGCGGCGACCGGGGGCGGGGTGGCGGTCACAGGAGGAAACCTCCGGGGAAGGGGTCGTCCGGGTCGAGGAAGTACTGGGCGGTGCCGGTGATCCAGGCGCGTCCGGTGATGGCCGGTACGACGGCCGGGACGCCGCCGACCTCCGTCTCGGCGACGAGGCGGCCGGTGAACCGGGTGCCGATGAAGGACTCGTTGACGAAGTCCTGGTGCAGCGGCAGGTCACCGCGGGCGTGCAGCTGCGCCATCCGGGCGGAGGTGCCGGTGCCGCACGGGGAGCGGTCGAACCAGCCGGGGTGGATGGCCATGGCGTGCCGGGAGTGCGCGGCGTCGGAGCCGGGGGCCGCCAGATAGACGTGCTTCACGCCGCCGATCTCGGGGCTCTCGGGGTGCGCGGGCCGGTCGGTGGCGTTGATGGCGTCCATGAGGGCGAGCCCGGCGGCCAGCAGGTCGTCCTTGCGGGCGCGGTCGAACGGCAGCCCCAGCGCGTCGAGTTCGGCGAAGGCGTAGAAGTTGCCGCCGAAGGCGAGGTCGTAGGTCACCGTGCCGAGGCCGGGGACCTCGGCCTTGCGGTCGAGGCCGACGCAGAACGCCGGGACGTTGGTCAGCGTGACCGAGGTGGCGGCGCCGTCCCGCACGGCGACGTCGACGGAGACAAGACCCGCCGGGGTGTCGAGGCGGACCGTGGTGACGGGTTCGACGACCGGCACCATCCCGGTCTCGACGAGGACGGTCGCCACTCCGATGGTGCCGTGGCCGCACATGGGGAGCAGTCCGGACACCTCGACGTACAGGACCCCGTAGTCGGCGTCGGGGCGGGTGGGCGGCTGGAGGATCGCGCCGCTCATCGCGGAGTGGCCGCGCGGCTCGTACATCAGGAGCGTGCGGAGGTGGTCCAGGTGCTCGATGAAGTGGAGGCGGCGTTCGGCCATGGTGGCGCCGGGGATCACCCCGACACCGCCGGTGATCACGCGGGTGGGCATGCCTTCGGTGTGCGAGTCCACCGCGTGGAAGACATGGCGTGTGCGCACGGGGGTCCTTTCGACGGTCGGGCGGTCGGGCTGCTGTGCGGTCGGGCGGGCCCGGGGTCCAAGCCCGGTGGTCAGCGGTGGCCGTTGGCGACGGCCTTCTCGGTCGCGGTGCGCACCGCTGCCTCGTCCGCACCGGTGAGCGAGGTGCGGGGCGGCCGGACCGGGCCGCCGCGGCGCCCGACGATGTCCATGGAGAGCTTGATCGACTGGACGAACTCGGTCTTGGAGTCCCAGCGCAGCAGGGAGTGCAGCGACCGGTAGAGGGGCAGCGCCGTCTGCAGGTCGCCGCCGACGGCGGCGTGGTAGAGCCGGGCGCAGGCGGCAGGGAAGGCGTTCGGGTAGCCGGCGATCCAGCCGACGGCCCCGGCCACGGCGAGCTCCAGGAGCACGTCGTCCGCGCCGATCAACAGGTCGAGCTCCGGGGCGAGTTCGGCGAGCTGGTAGGCACGCCGGACGTCGCCGGTGAACTCTTTGACGGCGACGATGTCCCCGTCCGCGTGGATCTCGGCGAGCAGCTCCGGGGTCAGGTCGACCTTGGTGTCGATGGGGTTGTTGTACGCGACGACGGGTACTCCGGCGTCGGCGACCTCGGCGTAGTGGGCCCGCACGGACGCCTCGTCGGCACGGTAGGCGTTCGGGGGCAGCAGGAGCACCGAGCCGCAGCCCGCCTCGCCCGCCTGCTCGGCCCAGCGGCGCGCCTCGGCGCTTCCGTACGCGGCGACACCGGGCATCACCCGCGCCGGGTCGCCCGCGGCCTCGACCGCGGTGCGCACCACCCGGGTGCGCTCCTCGTCGGTGAGCGTCTGGTACTCGCCGAGCGAGCCGTTGGGGACGACACCGTCGCACCCGTTGTCGATGAGCCAGCGGACGTGCTCGGCGTAGGCGTCGTAGTCGACGGAGAGGTCGTCGCGGAGCGGGAGCGCGGTGGCGACCATGATGCCGCGCCAGGGGCGGGTGGAGTTCCAGGCGGTGTCGGTCATTTAAGTGAGCCCTTCTATAGTGTGTGACATTTTACAGATGTGCGGGCGTCCCGGAAAGGGCGCGGGAGGTGCAGCCTTCGGTGGGGGGCGAGGTGCAGCCTTCGGTGAGCTGAGCGCAGGTGTGTCCGTCAGGAGTCGGGCGGGGCGGGCTTCTTGGGCGATTTGGGTGCCCTGGGCGCCCCCGGTGACCCGATCGGCTCGGGTGACTCGACCGGCCCGGGCGACTCGTCCGGCTCGGGTGGCTCGCCCGGCTCCAGCGCGGCGAGCGCGCCGAGCGCGACGGGGACGGCGAACGGCCTGCGCTCTCCCGGCGGTGACACGGCGCCGCCCTCACCGGCCGCTCCGTCTCCACCTGCCGCTCCGGCCGCTCCGGCCGCCAGGCAGGCCACCGCCGCGCCGCACATCCGGCCCTGGCACCACCCCATGCCCGCGCGGGTGAGCAGCTTGACGGTCCGCGCGTCACGGGCCCCGAGATCGGCGACGGCCTCGCGGACGGTCCCGGCGGTCACCTCCTCGCAGCGGCATACGTCGGTGTCCTCGGCCAGCCA
>NZ_AOPZ01000451.1 GCF_000414115.1 Streptomyces aurantiacus JA 4570 | reverse complement strand
CGACTTCGACGCGCTGCTCGCGCCCGCGCTCGGGTCGCCCGGGCGGCCCGCTGCCGGGTCCGTCGTGCGGGCCCTGGAGGCGGTGGCGCGGGACGGGGAACGGCTCGGGGTGCACCTCGTGGTGGCGGCGCGCAGTGAGCGGGCCGGGGCCTCGGAGGTGGGGCGGCGGGCCGGGCTCCTTGTCGCGTTGGACGCGGTGGGGTCCGGGGCGGAGGATCCGGCTCCGGGGCGGGGTGTGCTGCGGGATGTCGACGGGCGGGTGGCCGCGTTCCAGGGCGGGCGGGTCACGGGGCGGATTCCGCGGACGGCGACGTTGCGGCCGACGGTGGTGCCGCTCGAGTGGGAGCGGATGGGGGATCCGCCGGCGCGGAGGCCCGTGCGGGAGCTGGGCAATGGGCCGACGGATCTCGCCCTGCTGGCCAGCGCGCTGGACCGTGCGGCCCGCTCCGTCTCGGCCGACCGGGTGCCGTCCCTGCTGTGACCCCGGGCCGGGGTGGCCGCCGCGTGAACGGCCCCGCCGGCCTGGGCTGTGCCCCGCCCCTGCGCATACGGGCACCGTCGGCCTTGGGCCGTGCCACCCCCCACATACCGGCACCGTCGGCCTGGGCTGTGCCCACCCGTTCCGCCCTGCGGAACGACTGCCCACAGCAGGCACGGCACGGCACGGCACGGAGCAGCTGCCCACGGCGCCGCAGCGGCGGGCAAGCCGCGCCCCACAGCAACAGGCGGGCGGGTGGGAGAAGCCGCCGCGCAGCGGC
>NZ_AOPZ01000450.1 GCF_000414115.1 Streptomyces aurantiacus JA 4570 | reverse complement strand
AGCGGGACGAACGCGCACGTCATCCTGGAGCAGGTGGCGACGGCGGAGGAGCCGGAGTCCGACGGTTCCGACGCGGCTCCGTCGGTGGTGGCCGGTGTCGTGCCGCTGGCCCTCTCCGCGAAGACGCCGGAGGCGCTGCGCGGGCAGGCCGCCCGGCTGCGGGAGCATCTGCTGGCGCATGCGGATCTCGAACTGGGCGATGTTGCTTGGTCGTTGGCGGTGGCGCGATCGAGGTTCGAGCACCGGGGTGTGGTGCTGGGTGCGGATCGCGACGAGTTGCTGGCGGGGCTGGAGTCGCTGGCGCGGGACGATGCGGGCGCGCAGAACGTGGTGACGGGGCGGGCG
>NZ_AOPZ01000449.1 GCF_000414115.1 Streptomyces aurantiacus JA 4570 | reverse complement strand
CCGCTCGCCGCCGCCGCGCCCCGCACCCCGGCGCCCGGGGGAGCGGTGCCCGCCGGGCCCCGGCCCCCGTACCGCATCGCCGTCAGCGCGGCCGACACCCCCGAGGAGGTGGTCGCCAAGGCGTCCCGGGTCCGGCCAACGCGGCGGCAGGTGGCGTGGCAGCGTCTGGAGCGGACCGCGTTCCTGCACTTCGGCGTGAACACCTTCACCGGCCTGGAGTGGGGCACCGGCGACGAGGACCCGGACGTCTTCCAGCCAATCGGCCTCGACACCGACCAGTGGGCGCGGGCGCTGCGCGACGGCGGCTTCGAGCTGGCGATCCTCACGGTCAAGCACCACGACGGCTTCGTCCTCTACCCCTCGCGCTACACCAAGCACACGGTGGCGAGCAGCAGTTGGCGCGACGGCAGGGGCGACGTCCTGCGCGACTTCACCACCTCCCTGCGCAAGCACGGCCTCAAGGTCGGGGTGTACGTCTCGCCCGCCGACGAGAACCAGTACCTGCACGGCGTGTACGCCAACGGCAGCGCACGCGCGCCCCGGACCGTCCCGACACCGGTGCCCGGCGACGACCGCCCCGCCGCCGACACCTTCACCCTGCACGCGACGGACTACGGCGCGTTCATGCTCAACCAGCTGTACGAAGTCCTGACCGAGTACGGGCCCGTCGACGAGGTGTGGTTCGACGGCGCGCAGGGCCGCATCCCGCCGGAGAAGGTCGAACGCTACGACTGGGACAGCTGGTACGCCCTGATCCGCGCGCTCGCGCCGGACGCGGTGATCGCCGTGCGCGGGCCCGACGTGCGGTGGGTCGGCAACGAGGGCGGGCTCGCCCGCGAGGACGAGTGGAGCGTGGTGCCGGTCAAGGACTCCGGCAACGGCAGCGTCGACTACGCGCTGCCGTTCGACGCACCGGACCAGGGCAGCCGCGAGGCCCTCGCCGACGCGCGCGCCGTGGCCCAGTACGTGCAGTGGTGGCCGGCCGAGTGCGATGTGTCCATCCGGCCGGGCTGGTTCTTCCACGAGGACGAACGGCCCAAGTCCGTCGAGCAGTTGACGGACATCTGGTTCCGCTCCGTGGGCCGCAACGCCGTGCTGCTCCTGAACGTCCCGCCCGACAAGCGGGGCCTGCTGCCCGACGCCGACGTGGCGCGGCTGCGGGAGTTCCGGCAGCGGATCGACCGGGAACTGCCCGCCGACCTCACCGCCGCCCCGGGCGCGCGCGTGCTGCGGCGCGGCGGTGTCGTCACCGTCGACCTGGGCCGTGAACGCCAGGTCGACCGGGTGCGCCTCGCGGAGGACGTGGCCCGGGCCGGGCAGCAGATCGAGTCGTTCGTGGTGGAGACCCGCTCCGACAACGGCACCTGGACCGAGACAGCCGCGGCGGGCACGGTGGGCGCGAGCCGCGTACTGCTCCTCGCGACCCCGGTACGGGCCCGCCACTGGAGGGTGCGGGCCACCGGGGCACGGGGGAAGGCGCGGTTCGGGGAGGTGGGGTTGTACCGGTCGGCGGTGGGCTGAGGGGTTGGTCGGGCAGGGGGCGTGGTGGACGACGTGCGCGACGCCCCCGACCACCGGCCGGGCCGGGAGTTCAGAGGCAGGCCCTCAGGTGAACGGGCGGGCCGTCCATCGTCGGATCATCCCGGCCGCCGCGTCCGCGATCTCGTGCCCGGGCGGGCGTGTCACCAGGTCGCTGAGGGCGAACATGTCGAGGACGCGGCCCAGGTACTCCCAGTCCTCGTCAGGCAGGGCGCGCCCGTCACGGAATCCCCGGCGGAAGCCGTCCACGAAGCCGTCGGGGTACGCGTCGCCGAACCGCAGCATGTTCGCCGCGTCGCCGTAGGGGCAGCCCGAGTAGCTGAACTCCCAGTCCAGGACGGCGTCGACGCGCCAGCCGGAAGCGGTGCGGGACACCAGGATGTTCTTGGGGTTGATGTCGGCGTGCACCAGGCGCGCCTGGTGGTCCACGCGTTCCAGGGCGGGCGCGTGGGCCTCGCACAGCTTCACCCAGGCTCGCCGCGTCGCCTGGTCGAGCCCGCCGCGTCGCCGGGTCGAGCCGCTCCGCGGGCGCCGCGGCCACGCACGCCTCGGCGAGCTCCGGCAACTGCCGCGACCACGGCCGCTCGTCCCGCCCGACGGTGAGGCGGGCGTCGGTGAAGAAGCCGGGCCGGTCGAACGTCACCGCCCCGACGCGGGCGACGACGCGGCCGACCTCGGCGCCGAGCGCGCGCAGGTCGGCGGGGTCGCCGCCGCGGGCGAGCGTCCGGCTGAGCGGCGTGCCGTGCACGTACTCCAGGACCATCGTCGCGCGTGCCTCGTACGGCTCGACCACGGCGGGCAGGACGTGCAGCACCTCGGGCACGGGCACACGGGTCCGGCCCGCCGCCATCACCGCGGCCTCCACGGCGGGAGCGGCGCCGCCGAGCCGCGCGACCACCTGCCCGCCACCGGCGACGCTCAGCAGCGACGTCTCGTGGGAGTACCCGCCCGCCAGCGGGCGTGCCCCCACCACCGCGCGGCCCAGCGCCTCGCCAATCCGCCGCGTCTCCGTCAGCTCCATGGCCCCAGTGTCCACGACAGGACAGGACGCGGGCGCTCGGGCCCGCGCCCTCACCCCGCCGCGCGCACCGCCCCCGTGCTCTCCCGCTCGATGAGCCGCGGCAGCGGCACCTGCACCGTCCCCGGCGGCCCGTCGTCAAGCAGCCCGAGCAGCTCACGCGCCGCCGTCCGGCCGAAGGACACCGTGTCGCGGGAGAGCGCGGTGAGCCACGGATGCACCATCCGGCACAGCGCGGAGTCCTCCCAGGCCACCACGGACACCTCGTCCGGCACCGCGAAGCCGAGGGAGGCCGCCGCGGCCACCCCGGCCACGGCCATCACGTCGTTGTCGTACACGAGCGCCGTCGGCGGTGACTCGGAACTCAGCACGCGGCGCGTGACCGCCGCGCCCTCCGCATCCGAATAGTCCGTGGTCACCGACCGCACCCCGGTGAGCCCGCGCCGCTCCGCCTCCGCCCGCAGCGTGCGGATGCGGCGCTCGGTGTGCGCGAGGCCGGGCAGCCCGGCGATGTGCACGACGCGGCGGTGGCCGAGCGCGTGCAGGTGGCCCACGACGGACTCCATGGCGCCCGCGTCGTCCGCCCAGACCGTGGACTGGCCGGGGCGCAACGGCCGTTCGGGATCGGGCACGCCGCCGGTGACGACCGCCGGCAGGCCCAGCTCCTCCAGGAGCGCGGGCCGCGGGTCGTCCGTGCGCGGGTCCACCACGAGGACGCCGTCGACGCGGTGCTCGGCCCACCACCGCCGGTACACCGCGCACTCCGCGGCGACGTCCTCCACCACCTGGAACAACAACCCCAGTTGGCGCTCGGCCAGGACCTCCTGGATGCCCGAGATGAGCTGCAGGAAGAACGAGTCGACACCGAGCGTGGCCGCGGGCCGGGCCACCACCAGGCCGACCGTCGCCGCGCCCTCGCCCGACAGGGCGCGCGCCGCCGTGCTGGGCCGCCAGCCCAACTGCTCGGCGACCCGGCGCACCCGGTCACGGGTGATGTCGGAGACCCCGGGACGGTCGTTGAGCGCGAAGGAGACGGCGCTCTCGGAGACCCCGGCGCGCCGCGCGATGTCCTTCATGGTCGGCCGGCGTGCCGGTGACCGCTTGCCTTGCACCCGTTGCCCCTTTCCACCCGCGCGGACGCTCGTACTAATGCGCTTGAGCTGGGTCAGGCTAAAGCGCATTAGTCATCTGTGGCAAGGCATTCAACGAACCTTGCTGACCTGCGAGTTCATGCCCGCGAACGGTCGCGCTCCGAGCAAATTGCCACCAATCCATTGACTTTTCACTTCGGCTCCGTGCAGGGTCTGCCTCGGTGCGATTCGACGCGGCCGACGACGCCGCCGTCCGTCGCGGCCGCCCACGCCGGGCCGAGCAAAGGAGCCGTTCACCGTGCGTAATTCCCGGAGTTCCCGGAGTCCCCGGATATCCCGCAGTCCTCGCAGAGCGGTCACCGCCGCCGCCCTCGCCGCCGCCCTGCTTGGCCTGAGCGCCTGCGGCGGTGGCGACGACGGCGGCTCGGCCGACGCCTCCGGCAAGGTCGAGGGCGAGATCACCTTCCAGACCTGGAACCTGAAGGCCAACTTCAAGTCGTACTTCGAGGGTCTGATCGACGACTTCGAGAAGAAGTACCCCGACGCGAAGGTGAAGTGGGTCGACCAGCCCGGCGAGGGCTACGCCGACAAGATCAGCGCCGACGCCGCCGCCGGCACGCTGCCCGACGTCGTGAACGTCTCGCCCGACCTGGTGGCCCCGCTCGCGAAGGCGGGCCTCGCGCTCGACCTGGACAAGTCGGCCGGGAAGTACGAGAAGGAGTACCTGCCGGGCGCCTGGAAGAGCCACCAGGTGCCGGGCCTGGAGGGGACGTACGCCTTCCCCTGGTACCTGAACACCGGGCCGCTGTTCTACAACAAGCGCCTGTTCGAGGACGCGGGCCTGGACGCGGACAAGCCGCCGAAGACCTTCGACGAGCTGTTCACCGACGCCGAGGAGCTGGCGAAGAAGAGCAAGGGCAAGGTCGCCACCCTCGCCAACGTCCCCACCATCGAGGACTTCGGCCGCTACGGCGTGCCGCTGATGAACAAGGAAGGCACCGGCTTCACCTTCAACGACGCCAAGGGCGTCGAACTCCTCACCAAGTACAAGGAGTTGTACGACGCCAAGGCGCTGGACGGCCAGGCGCTCACCGCGACCCCCGAGTCCACCGGCAAGAAGTTCCTCACCGAGGCCGTCGCCATGAACCCGGGCAGCGCGCTCGACCTGGAGAAGTTCAAGAAGGACGCGCCCCGGCTGTACGAGAACATCGGCATCACGCCGCAGATCAGCAACACCGGCAAGGACAACATGTACGTGATGGGCGTCATGGTGAACACCCGCACCAAGCGCACGCCCGCCGCCGTCGCCTTCGCGCACTACGTCACCGACGCGCAGCGCCAGATGTCCTTCGCCAAGAAGGTCGCCATCTTCCCGAGTACCAAGGGCTCCCTGGACGACCCGTACTTCACCAAGGCGGACGGCACGGACGAGACCCGGGTGCGGATCGCGGCCGCCAAGTCCCTGAAGACCGCGGTGAACTACACGCCCGTGCTGTTCAGCGAGCAGATGAAGGTGGAGCTGCGCAACGCCGTCGCCCGCGCCCTGCAAGGGAAGCAGAGCCCCGAGGAAGCGCTTGACAACGCTGTCAAGGCGTGCGACCGGCTGCTGAAGCAGAGCTGAGCACCGATCCCATGAAAAGCACAGCAGCCGCCTCCGCACCGGCCACCGCGGGCGCCCCGGGGCCATCGGGCCCCGGGCGCCCCTCGGGGCCGGCCGACACCGCCGCCCCGCCGCCGCGCCGCATCCGCCGTCAACTGGTCACCAGCCCCTGGCTGTTCGCCGCCCCCGGGCTCGCGATCGTCGGTGTCTTCATCCTCTATCCGTTCGTCAGCACGGTCATCAACTCCTTCACGGACAAACGGCAGTTGATCGAGGGCAAGTACGTCGGGCTCGCCAACTTCCGTGAGCTGCTGCACGACGACATGTTCTGGATCGGCCTGCGCAACAGCACGCTGTACGTCCTCGTGGTGGTGCCCGCGCTCGTCGTGCTGCCGCTGCTTCTCGCGCTGCTCGTGCAGAAGCAGATCCCCGGCATCACGTTCTTCCGGTCGGCCTTCTACACGCCGGTGGTCGCCTCCATCGTCGTGGTCGGCCTGATCTGGGTGTGGATGCTCGACGAACGCGGCCTCGTGAACGCCGTCCTGGAGGCGGTGGGCGCGGGCAAGGTCGGCTTCCTCAGCGACCAGTGGCTGCTGCTGTTCTCCGCCATGGCCGTCACGGTCTGGAAGGGCCTCGGCTACTACATGATCATTTACCTCGCGGCGCTCGCGAACGTGCCCCGCGAACTGCACGAGGCCGCCGCGGTGGACGGCGCCGGGCCGATCCGGCGGTTCGTCTCCGTCACCGTCCCGGCCGTGCGCTCGACCATGGTGCTCGTCGCCGCGCTGTCCTCGGTGGCCGCGTTCAAGGTCTTCTCCGAGGTGTATCTGATGGCGGGCCCGACCGGCGGGCCCGCGGGCGAGGACACCACCCTCGTGATGCTCGTGCAGCGCACCGGCACCGGCCTGACCGGCCGCGTCGGCTACGCCTCCGCGATCTCCGTGGTCATCTTCGTCGTCACCGTCGCGCTGATGCTGCTCGTGCTGCGCGCGGACCGGAAGGAGGACAAGTGATGCCGACGACCGCCAAGGATCCGTCCGTGTCCCGGACGGATCCGGCCGAGTCCGCGCCACGCACGCGTACCCGACGTCGCCGGGTCACCGACGAGAACGGGCGGCGCATGCCCGTGTGGGAACTGCTGCTGCGGTACGCCCTGCTGCTCGTCGTGCTCGCCCTGATGATCGGCCCTTTCCTGTGGCAGCTCTCGACCTCGCTGAAGGGCCCGCACGAGAACATCTTCAGCTCCCCGCCGAGCTTCCTGCCCTCCGACCCGACCCTGCACAACTACGAGCGCGTCGCCGACACCATCCCCGTCTGGGACTACGCGCTGAACTCCCTGAAGGTCGCCGCGGCCAACGTCTTCACGAACTGCGTGGGCGCCGCGCTCGCCGGCTACGCCCTCGCCCGGCTGCGCTACCGCGGCCGCAAGGCCGCCACGCTCGTGTTCATCCTCGCCATGCTGGTGCCCGTGGAGGGCATCATCATCGCCCAGTTCACGACGATGCGGGACCTCGGCCTGAACAACACCCTCATGGGCGTCCTGCTGCCCGGCTGCGTCTCCGCACTCAACGTCCTCCTGATGCGCAACGCCTTCCTCAATCTGCCGTACGAGGTGGAGGAGGCCGCGTTCGTCGACGGGGCGAACGTCTGGCAGCGGTTCTTCCGCATCGCCCTGCCCGCCGTGAAGGGAACCCTCGCCGTCGTGGCGATCTTCGCCTTCATGGGCGCCTGGGACGATTTCCTGTGGCCGCTCATCGTGCTCAGCGACCCCGACAAGTTCACCCTCACCATCGGCCTCAACTACCTGCACGGCACCTTCGCCAACGACGAACGCCTCGTCGCCGCGGGCACCGTGATCGCCGTGCTGCCGCTCATCGTGCTCTTCGCCTGTCTCCAGCGGTACTTCTTCCGCGGCGTCGGCGAGGGCGCGGTCAAGGGCTGACTCCCCGGCTTCCCGGAGCCCCACGGGCCCCGCTCCCAGAACCAGGATCCGCATTGACCTCTGACGACCTGCCCGGCGCGGCACCCGCCGCCGCGCCCCGCTTCGGCGCCAACTACACGCCCAGCCAAGGGTGGTTCCACCACTGGCTCGACTTCGACCTCGACGCCGTACGTCGTGACCTCGACGCCGTCGCCGCGCTCGGCCTCGACCACGTCCGGGTCTTCCCCATCTGGCCGTACTTCCAGCCCAACCGCACCCTCATCCGGCCGCGCGCCGTCGAGCAGCTCGTCGCGCTCGCCGACGCCGCCGCCGAGCGCGGGCTCGACGTGAACGTCGACGGCCTCCAGGGCCATCTGTCGAGCTTCGACTTCCTGCCCGCGTGGACGCAGACCTGGCACCGGCGCAACCTCTTCACCGACCCGGAGGTGGTGTCCGGCCAGCGGGAGTATCTGCGCACCCTCGCCGCGGCGCTCGCCGACCGGCCCAACTTCATCGGCATGACCATCGGCAACGAGATCAACCAGTTCGCGGCCGGGCCGCACCCCGACCCCGACCGCATCACGCGGGACCAGGCGGACGCCTGGCTGCGCGCCGTGCTCGCCGCCTGCGAGGAGGGCGCCCCCGGGCGGCTGCATCTGCACGCCGAGTACGACGCCGCCTGGTACCAGGACGACCAGCCGTTCACGCCCGCGCAGGCCGCGCGGCTCGGGGCCGTCACGGCCGTGCACTCCTGGGTGTTCAACGGCACCGCGCAGCGGCACGGGCGGGACGGGGTCGCCACCGGGCAGCACGCCGCGTACATGATCGAGCTGTCCAAGGCATGGGCCCTCGAGCCGCGTCGGCCCGTGTGGCTCCAGGAGGTCGGCGCGCCCGCCCCGCTCATCCCGGCCGCCGACGCCGCCGCCTTCACCGAGGCCACGGTGTCCGCCGCGCTCGACTGTGCGGACGTGTGGGGGATCACGTGGTGGTGCTCCCACGACGTGTCCCGCTCCCTGGCCGACTTTCCCGAACTCGAGTACAGCCTGGGGCTGTTGACCAATGAGGGGCGGGTGAAGCCCGCGGGGGAGACGTTGGCTCGTCTCGCCAAGGAGGCGCGGGGTGCGGTGTACGCGCCCGCGCCCCGGACGACGGCGCTCGTCGTCGACGTCGGCCCCGACTTCGGGGCCAGGTCCGTGTGCGCGCCCGGTGGGGCGGTGTTCGAGGCGTTCGCGCGGCTCGTCGGCGATGGGGTGCGGCCCGCCCTTCTCCTCGCGGAGCGGGCGGATGATGCTGCTCACCTCGCTGCGCGGGGCATTCGGGAGGTGGTGCGGGCGCCCGAAGTTCTCGGCTGAGGTCCCTGGGGGCTCCGCCCCCAGACCCCCTTCTCCCGCCCGCCCGCCCCTGGTTCCCCTGCCGGGACGTAGTCGGCACACCCCGGCACCTTCCAGCCCGCCCCGGCGACGTTTTCAGCCCGTCCGGCGTTTGAGGACGAGGCCGTTGCGTTTGAGGACGAGGCCGTTCAGGCCGATCGGGGGCCCACCAGTCACCAGCCACCCCACCACACGGAGACAGCCACATGCACGACGACCGTCGTCTCGTCGAGGGGCGCCTCAAGCGCGTCCTCGACGAGCGCATCCGCCCCGCCGTATACCCCCACTCCGTCCCCCTGGACATCGCCGTCTGGAACGCCCCGGGCGAACCGGTCCCGGTGGCCGAAGGCTTGGCGGCGGAGCCCGAGCCGACGGCGGCCGGGTCCCGCTGGGGCGCCCCCTGGGGCACCAGCTGGTTCCGGGTGACGGGCACGGTCCCGCCCGAGTGGGCGGGCAGAACGGTCGAGGCGATCCTCGACCTCGGCTTCGACGAGAACATGCCGGGCTTCCAGTGCGAGGGCCTGGTGTACCGCCCCGACGGCACCCCGGTGAAGGGCCTGAACCCACGCAACCAGTGGGTGCGGATCGCCGCGCCCGCCGAGGGCGGCGAGGAGGTCCGCCTGCACATCGAGGCCGCCTCCAACCCGGTCATCCTGGACTACCACCCGTTCCTGCCCACGCAGTTGGGCGACAAGGAGACGGCGGGCACGGCACCGCAGTACCGCCTGGAACGCATGGACCTCGCCGTCTTCGACGAGACGGTGTGGCAGCTGGTGATCGACCTGGAGGTCCTCGGCGAGCTGATGCAGGAGCTGCCCGAGGACTCCGGCCGCCGCCACGAGATCCTGCGGGCCGTCGACCGCGCCCTGGACGCCGTCGATCTCCAGGACGTGAACGGCACGGCAGCCGCGGCCCGAGCCGAGCTGGAGGCCGTGCTCGCCGCGCCCGCGCACGACTCCGCGCACCGCGTCAGCGCCGTCGGCCACGCGCACATCGACTCCGCCTGGCTGTGGCCGCTGCGCGAGACGGTGCGCAAGGTGGCGCGTACGACGTCCAACATGACGGCGCTCCTGGAGGACGAGCCGGACTTCGTGTTCGCCATGTCGCAGGCGCAGCAGTGGGCGTGGATCAAGGAGCACCGGCCCGAGGTGTGGGCGAAGGTGAAGAAGGCCGTCGCGGACGGGCGCTTCGTGCCGACCGGCGGCATGTGGGTCGAGTCGGACACGAACATGCCGGGCTCGGAGGCGATGGCCCGTCAGTTCGTGCACGGCAAGCGGTTCTTCCTCGACGAGTTCGGCGTCGAGAACGACGAGGCGTGGCTGCCGGACACCTTCGGCTTCGCCGCCGGGCTGCCGCAGATCATCAAGGCGGCGGGCGCCAAGTGGCTGCTCACGCAGAAGATCTCGTGGTCGCAGACCAACAAGTTCCCGCACCACACTTTCCAGTGGGAGGGCATCGACGGCACCCGGATCTTCACGCACTTCCCGCCCGTCGACACGTACAACTGCGCCATGAAGGGCAGCGAAATCGCCCACGCGGCACGGAACTTCAAGGACAAGGGCGTCGCCCGGCACTCCCTCGCCCCGACCGGCTGGGGCGACGGCGGGGGCGGCACGACCCGCGAGATGATCGCGAAGGCGGCCCGGCTGCGGAACCTGGAGGGCTCGGCGACCGTCCAGTGGGAGACCCCGGCCGCGTTCTTCGAGAAGGCCGAGGCCGAGTACCCGAACGCGCCGGTGTGGGTCGGCGAGCTCTATCTGGAGCTGCACCGCGCCACCCTCACCAGCCAGGCGGGCACCAAGCAGGGCAACCGCCGCAGCGAACACCTCCTGCGCGAGGCCGAGCTGTGGGCGGCGACGGCCGCGGTCCGGGCCGGATTCCCTTATCCGTACGAGGAGTTGGACCGGATCTGGAAGACGGTGCTGCTGCACCAGTTCCACGACATCCTGCCCGGCTCGTCCATCGCCTGGGTGCACCGCGAGGCCCGCGCGACCTACGCGGCGGTGGCGGCCGAGCTGAACGGCATCATCGGCGCCGCGCAGCAGGCACTCGCGGGCGACGGGGGCCGCACCCTCGTCTTCAACTCCGCGCCGCACCCGCGTGCCGGCGTCGCGGCGGGCGGCGCCGGGATGCCCGTCGCCGCGGGGCAGTCGGCGATCGCGGCGCGCGCGGACGGCGGGTTCGTCCTCGACAACGGCCTGCTGCGCGTCGAGATCGACGCCCGCGGGCTCGTCGTCTCGGTGTACGACATCGCCGCCGGACGCGAGACCGTCGCCCCCGGCCACGCCGCCAACCTGCCCCAGCTGCACGCCGACTTCCCGAACATGTGGGACGCCTGGGACGTCGACGAGTTCTACCGCAACTCCGTCACCGACCTCACGGACGCGGAGGAGGTCGTGCCGGGCGAGGGCGCCTCGGTGCGCGTGGGGCGCCGCTTCGGCGCCTCCCGCATGACGCAGGTCCTCACCCTCGCGCCGGGCGAGCGGCGCCTGGACATCGACACCGAGGTCGACTGGCACGAGACGGAGAAGTTCCTCAAGCTGGCCTTCCCGCTCGACGTGCACGCCGAGCGGTACGCGTCGGAGACGCAGTTCGGGCACTTCCACCGGCCCACGCACACCAACACGAGCTGGGAGGCCGCCAAGTTCGAGGCGTGCAACCACCGCTTCGTGCACGTCGAGGAGCCGGGCTGGGGCGTCGCCCTCGTCAACGACTCGACGTACGGCCACGACGTCACCCGCGCCGTGCGGGACGCCGACGCCGGCACCACCACGACCGTGCGGGTGTCGCTGCTGCGGGCACCGCGGTTCCCCGACCCGGAGACCGACCAGGGCGTGCACCGGTTCCGGCACGCGCTGACGCCCGGGGCGGACGTCCTCGACGCCGTGCGCGAGGGGTACCGGATCAACCTGCCCGAGCGGCGGGTCACCGGGTCCGGCGCGGAGGTCGCGCCGCTGGTGGCCGTCGACGACGACGCCGTGGTCGTCACGGCGGTGAAGCTCGCGGACGACGGGAGCGGCGATGTGATCGTCCGCTTCCACGAAGCCCGGGGCGGCCGCGCCCGGGCCCGGCTCACCTTCGGCTTCGAGGTGGGTTCCCTCGCCGTGACCGACCTCCTTGAGCGGCCGCTCGACGGGACATCGGCTCCGGAGCGGGACGGAGCCGTCGTGTCCGTGGCCCTGCGGCCGTTCGAGCTGGTGACGTTGCGGGCGGGGAGGGCCTGACCCGGCGCCGGGGGGGCGGCCGACGTCGGGCGGGTGACCGTCGGCCGCGCCCGTCGGGCGGAGGGCGGGGCAAAGGCAGGCTCTCAACGTGCCGGCGCGTGGCCGAGCGCGCCCAGGAGCGCCTGGGTGCGCTCCGCTTCGGAGCCGCGGTCCTGGTCGCGGTAGAGAGCGAGGGCCTGGGTCCGGGCGCGGCGCGCTTCGGCGGTCCTGCCGAGAGCGTGGTAGACGTCCCCGAGGCACGCCAGGGCGTCGGCTTCCTCGTAGGCGTCCCCCAGCTCGCGGCGGAGGGCGAGTGCCTGGTGGTAGTGGTCCAGGGCCTCGGCGTACCGCCCGCTGCGGTGGGCGATGTAGCCGAGGCTGTCCAAGGTGAATGCCTCACCTTCCAGGAAGTGGTGCCGACGGCACAGCGTCAGGGACCGCTCGCAGAAGGCGCGCCCCTCCTCGTGGTGCCCCAGCCGGGCGTGGTACCAGCCCACCGCGTTGAGGGCCTCGGCCTCCCTCGGGGGACTGTCGAGCGTTTCGCGGATGCGCAGGTTCTGGACGGCGTGCGTCAATGCCCGGCCGTCGTCGCCCTGTTGCTCCCGGGCCAGCGCGAGGTTGAGATGCGTCTGCGCCGTTCCCGCGGCGTCCCCGGCCTCCGCGAACAGGGCGAGGGCCCGCCGCAACTGGCCCAGGGCATCGTCGTGCCGGCCGAGGGCGACGAGGGTGCGGCCGAGGAGCCGGTGCGCCAGGGCCCGTGTGGCCGGCTGTGCCCCGGCCGCATCGAGGGCGGCGAGCGTCGCTCGCAGGAGCGCCATGCGGTCCGGCAGGAGACCACGGCGCCAGTGGTAGGTGTCCAGGGCCCAGGCCAGCCGCCATGCCTGGCCGTGCCGGCCGTGTTCCAGGGCGAAGCGGTGCGCGGCGAGCAGACAGGGATGCTCGGCCTCGAACCACGCCATGGACGTCGGCGCGTCGCTGAGGAAGGACGGGGCGTCCGTCGCCGCGGACGGGCCCGGCGCGATCGGCGTGCGCTGCGGGGACAGCAACCGGTCGGCCGCGTACGCGGTGTGGGCGTAGAAGTCGACCAGGCGGTCCGAGGCCGCGTCCCGGTCGTCGCCGTGCCGGTCCTGGCAGCGTTCGGTGGCGTAGAGGCGGACCAGGTTGTGCATGCGGTAGCGGCCCGGGGCGTGCTGCTGGACCAGGTGGGCGGCCTCCAGGGTGCGGAGTACGGCGCGGGTGCGCGCTAGGGGCGTTCCGATGAGGCGGGCGGCGGCGCGCGGACCGATGTCCGCTCCGGGTGCCGGTCCCAGCAGGGCGAAGGCCCGGGCGCTTGGGGCGTCCAAGGCCCGGTAGGAGGTCTCGAAGACCGCTCTCAGATCGGTGGCCAGGTCCCCGACGGTCAGGGCGTCGAGTCTGCCGGAGGCGTCGTCGAGCTCTCCGGCCAGCTCGGCGAGCGGGAAGCCGGGGTGGGCCGCCGCGCGGGCGGCCACGATGCCCAGGGCCAGGGGCAGTCCCGCACACCGCCGCAGCAGTGCGGTCACGGCAGCGGGTTCGGCCGCCACCCGGTCCTGGCCCAGGGCGCAGGTGAGGACCTCGCGGGCCTCGGTGTCGGGGAGCGTGTCGAGGGTCAGGTGCGGGGAGCCGTGGGTGGCGGTGAGACCGCCGAGATGGCTGCGGCTGGTGACCAGGACCAGGCAGGTGGCGCTGCCGGGCAGCAGCGGCCGGACCTGGTCGGCGTCGCGGGCGTTGTCCAGCAGGATCAGCATCCGGCGCCGGGCGACCAGGGACCGGTACAGCCCCGCCTGGGCCTCCGCCCCGGTGGGTATCTCCTGGAGGGGGGTGCCCAGGGCGTCGAGGAAGCCGCGTAACACCCGGTCCGGCGGGACCGGTTCGCCGGCCGGGTCGAAACCGCACAGAGCGGCGTACAGCTGTCCGTCGGGGAAGCGGTCGAGGTGTTGATGGGCCCAGTGCAGCGCCAGCCAGGACTTGCCGACGCCGCCCGTGCCGCCGACCGCGAAGATCGTCGGCCGGCCGCTGCCCTCGGCGGGTTCCTTGAGCAGGACGTCGAGGGCGGCCAGTTCGCGGCCCCGGCCGACGAACGTCGCCGGCCACGGCGGAAGCTGCCGCGGCACGGGCCGGGCGGGGCGGGGTGGGCGCACCACCGCGGGCGTGGCCGGAGCGGGGTGGAGCGCGGGGTCGGCGGCGAGGATCTGCTGATGCAGCCGCCGCAGCGGCGCACCGGGGTCGATGCCCATCTCCCTTGCCAGGTCCCGCCGGAGGCGCTCGTAGCACTCCAGCGCCGCGGCCTGCCGCCCGCACCGGTACAGCGCCAGCATCAGATGCCCCGCCACCCGCTCGTCCAGCGGATGCGCCTCGGCCCGGCCCGAGAGCTCGGTCAGCACCAGGGCGTGCTTCGCGAGGCGCAGCCGGACATCGGTCAGATCCAGCTCGGCGGCGAACCGCTCGCCGTCGAGCACATCGCGTTGCGTGTTGAACCACGGGGTGTCCGCCCCGGCGAACGCCTCCCCGCGCCAGGAGCCGAGAGCCGCCTGGAAGAGGGCCTCGGCCTCCTCGTCGGCGGGCGCCGCGCGCCCCCGGTCCAGCAGGTGGCGGAACCGGTGCAGGTCGACGGCCTCGGGGCCGACCCGCAGCCGGTAGCCGCTGCCTTCCTCGCGGGTGAGGGACACGTCGTGCCCCTCCAGCGCCCGCCGCAGCCGGGAGATGTATCCGTACAGCGCGCGTCGGCCGCTGCGCGGCTCGGCCGTCCCCCATGCCCTGTCCACCAGGGCGTGGGCCGACACCAGACGGTTGGCGTCCACGAGCAGCGCCGCGAGCACCCGCCGCTGAAGCGCGGGCCCGACGTTCACCGGGACGCCGTCACGCCACACCTCGATGGGCCCCAGAATTCCGAAGGACAAGGCCCTCACCCCCTCTTGGCCCTGGTCACCCTCTCCGGAGCCGACCTGGGCGTTCAAGGGGCAGGCACGCTTCAGTGCCGTTCCGCGGAAGTCCCGCACCGGGCGCCGGGACGCGATCAGGCCCGCCGGATAGCAGCTGGAGGGCCGGGGACGCGATCAGACCCGCTGGAGGAAGGCGTCAAGGATCTCGTTGAAGGTCTCCGGACGTTCCATGTTGGGGTAGTGCGCCGTGCCCTCGACGGTCGCCGTCCGGCCGTCGGGGGCCGCGTCCGCCAGGCGTTCGGCCATGGCGATCGGGTCGGGGGAGTCGAGGGCGCCGCTGATGGCGAGCACCGGGACCGGGAGTTTCGCGGCGCGCGCCCAGGTGTCGGGCACGGGCACGAGCCGCGGCGGTTCGGTGCCCGTGTGCTTGGAGAGGGTGTACTCGACCATGTTCCGTACGTCGCGCACGACGGCCTCGTCGACGTCGCCGAGGGCGCGGTGCGGGCCCGCCACGAACAGCATGTGGGCGGCGAGGAAGGCGGCCGCGTCGCCGGCGGCCGTCGCGCGGGCCCACTCGGCCAGGATGGCCTGGGCCCAGGGGTCGTCGAAGACGGGTTCGCTGGTGCCGGCGCCGCTGACGACGAGGGCGCGGACCAGGCCGGGGTGTTCGAGGGCGGTGTCGACGGCGATGCCCGCGCCCATCGACAGCCCGACGAGGACCGCGGGGCCGACGTCCAGGTGGCGCAGGAGCGCGGCCAGGTCGTCGGTCTGGCGGAAGGGGACGGACGCGTTCGCGGAGCCGCCGTGGCCGCGGGTGTCCGGGGCGATGACGCGGTACCGCCGGGAGAAGTGGGCGATCTGGCCGTTCCACATGCGGTGGTCCACGAAGCCGCCGTGCAGCAGCACCAACGGTGCGCCCTCGCCGGTGTCGCGGTAGGCCAAGGGGCCGTCCTCGGTCTCGTACAGGAAGACGTCAGAAGTCTCAGTCATGACAACCAAGGTGTCAATGATGGCGAGAGTTGGCAACCCAGGTGTCATGATGGTGCGGTGTCCGAGAAACCCCTGGAACCCGATGCCCTGGGCCACCGGCTCACCGAAGTCTTCGACCTCGTCGGCCCGCTGTACCGGCGGGTGCAGCGCAAGGTCGAGGAGTCCGAGCCGATCGAGGGGCTGTCCGTCGGCGTGCGGGCCGTCCTCGATCTGCTGCGCAAGGGCGGCCCCATGACCGTGCCGCAGATGGGGCGCGCCCAGTCGCTGAGCCGCCAGTTCGTGCAGCGCATGGTCAACGACGCCGCGGCGCGCGGCCTGGTGGAGGTCACCGACAACCCCGCTCATCGCCGGTCGTCGCTGATCCGGCTCACGGACGAGGGCGAGGCGGCGATGGCGGCGGCCGCCGCGCGGGAGCACGCCGTGATGCGGCACGTGCGGGGGGACCTGACCGACGCCGATGTCACGGCGTGCGTGCAGGTGCTCACGCGGATGCTGGAGCTGTTCGACGACGTCGACGTGGACTGAGGGGCGCCCGGCGCGAACTGGCCGCGGCCCCGGCCCGCGTCGGTCAGGTCCCGCCTGGTCCCGGCCCGCCCGGCGAGAGCTACCCCTCCAACTGCCCCCGCAGCCAGTCCTCCACTTCCCCCACATGCGCGGCCGCCGCCGCCCGGGCCGCCTCCGGGTCCCGCGCGACCAGGGCCCGGTGGATGCGGGAGTGCTCGCGCCGGGTGCGCTCGAAGGCGCCCTCCTCCTGGTATCCGCGCCACACCCGGGCCCGGAAGGTGCGCGAGGACAGGCCCTCCAGGATCGCCGCCATCGTGTCGTTGCCGGCCGCGAAGGCGATCGTGCGGTGGAAGGCGAGGTCGTGGGAGAGGATCTCCTCGGGGTCGTCGGTGGCGTTCATGGCCGCCAAGTGCTTCTCTACATCGGCCAGTTGGTCCTGCGTGATGCGGGCGGCGGCGAGCCCGGTCGCCGTGGACTCCAGGACCCGGCGCACTTCGAGCAGCTCCACGAGGCGCGGGCCGCGCGACAGATCGGCGACCACGCCGAAGGTCTCCAGGAGGTCCCCGGCCTCCAGCTGGGTCACATAGATGCCCGAGCCGTGCCGCGCCTCCAGGACCCCGAGCACCGTCAGGGCCCGGATCGCCTCCCGCATCGAGCTGCGTGAGATCCCGAGCTGCGTCGCCAAGTCCCGTTCGGTGGGCAGGCGTTGGCCGGGCTCCAGGAGCCCCTCGCGGATCATCGCCTTGATCTCCTCGATGGCCCGCTGGGTCACCGTGCCCTTCTGCGCGGGCGCGGGCGGGGCGCTCTGCTCGCTCTGGTCCACAAAACGCTCCTTCACTTGCCGGTGCCGCGCAGTGTAGTCACAGATGTGGTCCGACCACTACGGCCGGAAAGCGGGAAAAGTTGGCGACGAGGGGTGTTGTGTGCGCCAAGTGGTCTGATAAATATTCGCCCATCGATCGCTCGACCCCTAGCACCCCCTACCTGAATCCCGCTGCATCACGCTCGATGAGGAGCCGTCAGATGGCCGGCAGTAGTGTGCGGAACAGCCCCCGGAGGATGCGGAGTTCGCGGCCGGCCCGAGCCGTCGCCCTGGCGGCCTGCGCCGCCCTCGCGCTCACCGCCTGCGGCAGCACGAAGGACACCGGGGGATCCGGTGGCAAGGCCGGCGGCGAGGGCAAGGTCGGCGTGATCCTGCCGCTGCTCACCTCGCCGTTCTGGCAGTCGTACAACGACTACGTACCGAAGATGGCGAAGTCCGAGGACGTCGACGCGCTCAAGACCGTCAACTCCAACAGCGACCCCTCGCAGCAGATCACCGACATCAACAACCAGCTCAACCAGGGCGTCAAGGGCCTGGTGGTGGCGCCACTCGACAGCGCCGCCGTCTCCGCGGGGCTCGACCAGGCCGAGCGCAAGGGCGTGCCGGTGGTCGCCGTCGACGTCGCGCCCGAGAAGGGCAAGGTCGCCATGGTGGTCCGCGCCAACAACGTGGCGTACGGGCAGAAGGCGTGTGACTACCTCGGCAAGCAGGTCGAGAGCGGCAAGGTCGTCCAGATCATGGGGGACCTCGCGTCGGTCAACGGCCGTGAGCGCTCCAAGGCGTTCCGCGACTGCGTCAAGGACAAGTACCCGGAGCTGAAGGTCCTGGAGATCCCCGCCAAGTGGGAGTCCGACACCGCCGCCTCCAAGCTCGACACCCTGCTCAACTCCCACCCCGACATCAAGGGCATCTACATGCAGGCCGGGGGCGTTTACCTCGCGCCCACCCTGCAGACCCTCAAGTCCAAGGGCATGTTGAAGAAGGCGGGTGCGAAGGGGCACATCTCGATCGTGTCCAACGACGGCATCCCGCAGGAGTTCGACGCCATCCGCAAGGGCCAGATCGACGCGACCGTCTCCCAGCCCGCCGACTCGTACGCCAAGTACGGCATGTACTACATCAAGGCCGCGATGAACGGGAAGAAGTTCAAGCCAGGACCGACCGACCACGGCTCCACCATCGTGAAGCTGCCGAGCGGCATCCTCGAGGACCAGCTGCCCGCGCCGCTCGTCACGAAGGAGAACGTGGACGACGCCGAGCTGTGGGGCAACTCCGTCCAATGACGACACCGACCCCACCGAGCCCCGCGGCGCCCGTGCCCCTCGTCGAGGCGTCCGGCATCGTGAAGCGGTACGGACCCACCGTGGCCCTCCAGGACGGCCGGCTGACCGTCAGGCCCGGCGAGTCCCACGCCCTCGTCGGCCGCAACGGCGCGGGCAAGTCCACCCTCGTCACCATCCTCACCGGCCTGCAGGCGCCCGACGCGGGCACCGTGGTGTTCGACGGCGAGGCCGCGCCGCCGCTCGCCGACCGCGACGCCTGGCGCCGCAAGGTCGCCTGCGTGTACCAGCGGCCCACGGTCGTGCCGGAACTGACGGTCGCCGAGAACCTCTTCATCAACCGTCAGCCTCAGGGCCGCGGCGGATTCATCAGCTGGCGCCGCCTCAAGGCGGAGGCGGCCGAGGTGCTGCGCACCTGGGACGTGCGGGTCGACCCCGGCGCGCGCACCGCCGACCTCAAGGTCGAGGACCGCCAAATGGTGGAGATCGCCCGCGCGTTGAGCTTCGGCGCCCGTTTCATCGTCCTCGACGAGCCCACCGCGCAGCTCGACAACCGCGAGATCGAGCGGCTGTTCACGCGCATGCGGGCGCTCCAGGACTCCGGCGTCACGTTCCTGTTCATCTCACACCATCTGCAAGAGGTGTACGAGGTGTGCCAGGCCGTCACCGTCCTGCGCGACGCCCGCTGGATCACCACCGCCCCCGTCGCCGACCTGCCCCGCGCCGCCCTGGTGGAGGCCATGGCGGGTGAGGCGCTCACCGAGAGCAAGGTCCGCGCCCGGCCCGGGGTCCCCGCCGACGCGCCCGTACTGCTCGACGTGCGCGGCCTGAGCGGCCCCTCGTACGACGACGTCGACCTGACCGTGCGCCGGGGCGAGGTCGTCGGGCTCGCCGGGTCCAGCGGCAGCGGCAAGATCAACCTCGCGGAGTCGTTCACCGGACTGCACACGCCGACCTCGGGCACCGCCCTCCTGGACGGCGAGCCCCTGAAGTTCGGCGACGTGCCCGCCGCGCTGCGTGCCGGAGTGGGCTGCGTACCGCGCGACCGGCACGGCGAGGGCCTGGTGTTCTCCATGTCCATCGGGGACAACGCCACGATGAGCGTGCTGGGCCGGCTCGGCCGGTACGGCTTCGTCGGCACCGACCGCAAGCGCGCCTTCGCGGGCGGGCTCATCCAGCGGCTCGACATCCACGCCGAGGGACCCGACCAGCCCGTGTCCGACCTCTCCGGAGGCAACGCGCAGAAGGTCGTCATGGCGCGCGCCCTCGCCTCCGACCCGCGCCTGCTCGTCCTCATCAACCCCACCGCGGGCGTCGACGTGAAGTCCAAGGAGTCGCTGCTCGCCCGCGTCGACCGGGCCCGCGACGACGGCACCGCCGTGGTCGTCGTGTCCGACGAACTCGACGACCTGCGCCGCTGCGACCGCGTGCTCGTCCTCTTCCACGGCCGCGTCGTCGCCGAACACGCGGCGGGCTGGCACGACCACGAGCTGATCGCCTCGGTTGAAGGTGTGGACCAGTCGCGCCCCGATAGGGGCGCGGGGAACGGCGCGACCAGCCCCCGCCGGTCCGCAGCCGAACCACAAGGAGACCACCATGGCTGACATCAAGGCCCCTTCGGCCGCGAAGGCGCCCGCCGCGCCCGCCCCGGTCCGCCCGGGGGAGACCCGTTCGGCGAAGAACATGCTGCTCCGCCGCGCACGCGAACTCGCCCTTGTCCCCGCCCTGTTGCTCCTCATGGTGCTCGGCGCCTTCGTCAACGACTCCTTCCTCACCGAGCGGAACATCATCTCCATCCTGGGCGCGTCCGCGGCCCTGGCCATGGTCGTCCTCGCCGAGTCGCTCGTGCTGATCACCGGCAAGTTCGACCTGTCCCTGGAGTCGGTCGTCGGCATCGCGCCCGCCATCGGCGCGCTCCTCGTGCTGCCCGCCGCGCAGGCGGGATTCGGCACCGACCTGCCCGCAGCCGTCGGACTGCTCGCGATCGTGCTGGTCGGCGCGGTGATCGGCGGCTTCAACGGCATCCTCGTGGTCAAGCTGAAGCTCAACGCGTTCATCGTCACGCTCGCCATGCTGATCGTGCTGCGCGGTGTCCTCGTCGGCGCCACCAAGGGCAAGACGCTGTTCGGGATGCCCGAGTCGTTCTTCACGCTCGCCACGTCCACGTTCCTGACCGTGCCGCTGTCGGTGTGGATCGCGGCGGCCGCCTTCGGTATCACCGGGCTCGTCCTGAAGTACCACCGCGTCGGCCGTGCCCTGTACGCGATCGGCGGCAACGCGGACGCCGCGCGGGCTGCGGGCATCCGCGTCGAGCGGGTCATGCTCGGCGTGTTCGTCGTCGCCGGGACACTCGCCGCCGTCGGCGGCCTGATGCAGACCGGCTACGTCGGCGCCATCAACGCCAACCAGGGCCAGAACATGATCTTCACGGTGTTCGCGGCGGCCGTCATCGGCGGCATCAGCCTCGACGGCGGCAAGGGCACCATGTTCGGTGCGCTCACCGGTGTGCTGCTGCTCGGCGTCGTACAGAACCTGCTCACGCTCGCGCAGGTGCCGTCCTTCTGGATCCAGGCGATCTACGGCGGCATCATCCTCGTCGCCCTGATGATCGCGCGCGTCACCACGGGCCGTGCCCAGGACTGACCGCCCCGGGCCGCGCCCAGGACCTCCGTCCCCGCCCGCCCACGGCTCCCTGTTCCTTCCGGAAAGGTCTCCTGTGTCCCCAACTCCCGGCCGCGTCACTGCGGTCGACACCTACGACATCCGGTTCCCGACCTCGCGGGAACTGGACGGGTCCGACGCCATGAACCCGGACCCGGACTACTCGGCCGCCTATGTGGTGCTGCGCACCGACGCCGAGGACGGACTCGAAGGGCACGGCTTCACCTTCACCATCGGGCGCGGCAACGAGGTGCAGGTCGCCGCGATCGACTCGATCGCGCACCATGTCGTCGGCCGCTCCGTCGACGAGCTCTGCGGGGATCCGGGCACGCTCAACCGCGACCTGATCGGCGACAGCCAGCTGCGCTGGCTCGGCCCTGAGAAGGGCGTGATGCACATGGCGATCGGGGCCGTCGTCAACGCCGTCTGGGACCTGGCCGCGAAGCGCGCCCGCACCCCGCTGTGGAAGCTCCTCGCCGACGCGGAACCCGAATGGCTGGTCTCCCAGGTCGACTTCCGCTACATCGCCGACGCGCTCACGCCCGAGGAGGCGCTCACCCTGCTGCGCGGGGGCCGCGTCGGCGCGGGGGCCCGCGAGGACCGGCTGCGCGAGCACGGCTTCCCCGGCTACACCACCTCACCCGGCTGGCTCGGCTACAGCGACGAGAAGCTCACCCGCCTCGCCCGCCAGGCCGTCGCCGACGGCTTCACCCAGATCAAGCTGAAGGTCGGCGCGGACCTCGACGACGACGTACGCCGCTGCCGCACCGCCCGCGCGGCCATCGGGCCGGGCATCCGCATGGCGATCGACGCCAACCAGCGCTGGAACGTCGACGAGGCCGTGCGCTGGACCCGCGCGCTCGCCGAGTTCGACCCGTACTGGGTGGAGGAGCCCACCAGCCCCGACGACGTCCTCGCGCACGCCACCATCCGCGACGCCGTCGCCCCCGTGAAGGTCGCCACCGGCGAACACGTGCAGAACCGCATCGTGTTCAAGCAGCTCCTCCAGGCCGGTGCCATCGACATCCTGCAGATCGACGCGGCGCGCGTCGGCGGCGTCAACGAGAACCTCGCGATCCTGCTGCTCGCCGCGCGCTTCGGGGTGCCGGTGTGCCCGCACGCGGGCGGCGTCGGTCTTTGCGAGCTGGTCCAGCACCTGTCGATGTTCGACTACGTCGCGCTGTCCGGCACGACGGAGAACCGGGTCATCGAGTACGTCGACCACCTCCACGAACACTTCATCGACCCGGTCGTGGTGCGCGAGGGGCACTACCTCGCCCCGGCCGCGCCGGGCTTCTCGGCCACCATGCGCCCGGAGTCCATCGCCGAGTTCACTTATCCGGACGGCTCGTTCTGGGCCGCCGACCTCGCTCACCAGCCGCACGAGAAGGGAGCCGCGGCATGACCGTCGCGCAGGACTTCGCAGGGCTCAAGGCCCTGGTCACCGGTGGCGCGTCCGGCATCGGCCGCGCCACCGCCGAGCTGCTCGCCGCGCGCGGCGCCGAGGTGGCCGTGCTCGACCTCGACCCGGGCGGCGTGGACAAGCCCCTGCACGCGTACACCGCCGACGTCACCGACGACGCGTCCGTACGGGAGGCGGTCGCGTCCGCCGCCGCCGAGCTCGGCGGACTCGACGTACTGGTCAACAACGCGGGTATCGGCGCGCAGGGCACCGTCGAGGACAACGACGACGCACAGTGGCACACCGTCCTCGACGTCAACGTCCTCGGCGTCGTCCGCACCACCCGCGCCGCGCTCCCGCACCTGCGGGCCTCCGCGCACGCCGCGATCGTCAACACCTGCTCCATCGCCGCGACCGCGGGCCTGCCGCAGCGCGCCCTGTACTCCGCGTCCAAGGGGGCCGTGCTGTCCCTGACGCTCGCCATGGCGGCCGACCACGTACGCGAAGGCGTGCGCGTCAACTGCGTCAACCCCGGCACCGTGGACACCCCGTGGGTCGGCCGTCTCCTGGACGCCGCCCCCGACCCGGCCGCCGAGCGCGCCGCCCTCGAAGCCCGCCAGCCCACCGGACGCCTGGTCACCGCCGACGAGGTCGCGGGCGCCATCGCCTACCTGGCGAGCCCGCTGTCCGGCGCCACCACCGGCACCGCCCTCGCCGTCGACGGCGGCATGCAGGGCCTGCGGCCGCGGCCGGTGACCCGGTGAGCGGCATCCGCGCCCGGCGCCTCGGCCGGGGCACCGTCCGGGTCAGCGAGCTGTCGTTCGGCGGCGCCGGCATCGGCAACCTCTACTCGCCCGTCACCGACGAGGACGCGGCCGTCGCGCTCGACTCCGCCTGGGACGCCGGCCTGCGCTACTTCGACACGGCGCCGCACTACGGCCTCGGCCTGTCCGAACGCAGGATCGGCGCGGCACTGCGCGGGCGCCCCCGGGACGCGTACACCGTCTCCACGAAGGTGGGGCGGATCCTGGAGCCGGTCACCGGGCCCGTGAGCGGCGACGACCTGGCCGACGGCGGGTTCGCCGTGCCCGCCGCGCACCGGCGCCGGTGGGACTTCAGCGCGGACGGCGTGTGCCGCTCGATCGAGTCCAGCCTGGAGCGGCTCGGCCTCGACCGCGTCGACATCGTCTACCTCCACGACCCCGACAACCACGGCGAACAGGCGTTCCGCGAGGGCTATCCCGCCCTGGAACGACTCCGCGCCGAAGGCGTCGTGGGCGCCATCGGGGCGGGCATGAACCAGGCCGAGATGCTCACCCGCTTCGTCCGGGACACCGACGTCGACGCGGTGCTGTGCGCGGGCCGCTACACGCTCCTCGACCATCAGGCCCTCGCCGAGCTGCTGCCCGCAGCGAGCGAACGCGGTGCGTCGGTGGTCATCGGCGGCGTCTTCAACTCCGGTCTGCTCGCCGACCCGAAGGACGGGGCACGCTTCAACTACACCGAGGCGCCAAGCGAGTTGCTCGACCGCGCCCGTCGCCTGCGCACGGTCGCCGGGCGGCACGGCGTCACCCTGCGCGCCGCCGCGCTCGCCTTCCCGTTCGCCCACCCGGCGGTGGCGAGCGTCCTGGTCGGCATCCACGCGCCGTACCAAGTCACCGACGCCGCCGAGCAGTTCGCCGTGGACGTGCCCGTCGACTTCTGGAAGGAAGCGCGGGCGGAGGGCCTGCTGCCGCCCGACGTGCCCGTGCCCGGGGAAGGCGTTGTCGGGGCGGGCGCCCCCGGAGAGGATGACGCGCCGTGAGAGTCGCCCTGCACACCAAGGTCCGCGCCGACCGCGTCGAGGAGTACGAAGCGGCGCACCGCGAGGTCCCCGCCGAGCTCACCGCGGCGATCCGCGCCGCGGGCGCCACCTCCTGGACGATCTGGCGCAGCGGTACCGACCTGTTCCACGTCCTGGAGTGCGCGGACTACGCGCGTCTCCTCGCCGAGCTGGAGCAGCTGCCCGTGAACGTGGCGTGGCAGGCGCGCATGGCGGAACTGCTCGACGTCGTCCACGACTACTCCGGCGACGGCGCGGACTCGGGCCTGCCGGTCGTCTGGGAGCTGCCGTGACGGGAACGGAGGGCACGCGCGGGATCATCGACGCCCACCACCACGTGTGGGACCTGGACGTGCGCGACCAGGAGTGGATCACCGGCCCGGAGATGGCCCCGATCCGCCGCACCTTCACGGTCGACGACCTCGCCCCGCACGCCCGCGCCGCCGGAGTCGCGGCCACCGTCCTCGTCCAGACCGTCACCGTGCCCGAGGAGACCCCGGAGTTCCTGGCCCTCGCGGCGGGCAGCGATCTGATCGCCGGGGTCGTCGGCTGGGCCGACCTCACCCGCCCCGACATCGCCGATGCCCTGGCGGCGCTGGCCGAACTCCCGGGCGGCGACCGCCTCGTGGGCATCCGCCACCAGGTGCAGGCCGAGCCCGACCCGGAGTGGCTGCTGCGCCCTGACGTAGGGCGGGGCCTGGCTGCAGTCGCCGCGGCGGGCCTCGCGTACGACCTGGTGGTGCTGCCCCACCAACTCCCCGCGTGCGCGCGGGCCGCCGCCGGCCACCCCGGCCTCACCTTCGTCCTGGACCACCTGGGCAAGCCGCCCGTGGCGTCGTCCGCCCGCGAACCCTGGGCCGCCTCGCTGCGCGCGCTGGCCGCCCTGCCGAACACCACCGCCAAACTGTCCGGCCTGGTGACCGAGGCCGACTGGACGAACTGGACCCCGGCGTCCCTGCGCCCCTACACCGACACGGCCCTGGAGGCGTTCGGCCCGTCCCGGTTGATGTTCGGCTCGGACTGGCCGGTGTGCGAGCTGGCGGCGACGTACCAGCAAGTGGTCGAGGCGGCACGGGAACTGACGGCGGCGCTGAGCGACACCGAGCGCGCGCAGGTCTTCGCGGGAACGGCGCGGCGCGTGTACGGGCGGCCGGATCGGCCGGACTAAGGGAATCTGCTGAGGCGGTGGCGGGTCCGCCCATGATTGCGCTACGCCCCGGCCCGGTCCGGGCCGGACCTGCTTTGACGTAGCTCCTGCCCGCCTTACTCCTGTCACCCAAAGCCGTATGAACCAGACCAACCGGGGCCGGTTGACCCACACCACCCGAAGCCATACCTTCTGGATCCTCAAGCGCGGCCTACGGGGGACGCGCTCCATCGCGGGCATATAGGGGGACGCGATGCACTGGTACGTGGACGTACTCAAGAAATACGCCGTGTTCAACGGGCGGGCGCGACGCGCCGAATACTGGATGTTCACCCTGTTCAACCTCGTCGTCAGCCTCGTTCTCGCGCTGCTCGACATGGCACTCGGCATCACGCCGGTCCTCGAAGTGGCCTACACCGTGGCGGTCCTGCTTCCCGGCCTCGCCGTCGGCGCGCGCCGCCTGCACGACACCGGCCGCACGGGCTGGTGGCAGCTCCTCTTCCTGCTCCCGGTGATCGGCCTGATCATCCTGATCGTCATGCTCGCCACCGACAGCAAGCCGGCGAACGAGCACGGGCCCAACCCCAAGGAGGTCTCGGCGACACCGGCTCGGTGAGGTGACGCGCCCGGTGAGGCCACGCGCCCGGTGAGGTCACGCCTCCGGAGCGCCCCCGCCGAGCCGGGTCGGCGGCAGGAACTCGCGTACGTACGTGCGCTCCCAGCACGCGCCCGTCTCCCGCAGCTCGCGCCACGTCGTGTAGCGGTAGCGGTAGAGACGGGCGCGGACGTACGTCGGCGGCCGGTCGGGGAACGGGCAGTGGCGCAGCAGCCGCAGCGTGTCCCGGTCGCCTTCGAGGAGCCGTTCCACGAACGGACCGAACCACGCGCGCGCGTACGCGGGCGAGAGCCCGGCGAACCACATCAGCCAGTCGAGCCGCAGATGGTACGGAGCGAACTGCCGCGGCCACCGCCGTACGTCCCCGGGCTTGCCCTTGAACTCGTACTCCCGCCAGTCGGAGTCCTGGCGCGGCACCGCGTCCGACGTCCCCTCGACGACGACTTCCTGCCGCACCCGGTTCACGCTGCCGAACGCCCCGTAGGCGTTGACCAGGTGCAGCGGGTCGAAGGAGTAGTTCATGATCTGCCGCCGCGAGACCAGATTGCGGGCCGGGCGGTAGCTCAGGGCGAGCAGTCCCGCCGTGACGGCGATGACCAGGACCTCGTACCAGAGCGGGGGAGAGGCGAGATCCGCGGGCGGGGCCGCCGCGTCGCCGAACAGGCGGCGGAAGTCCACCGCGCTGAGCGCGAGCGCGATCGTCAGCCAGTTCAGCCAGGAGAAGTTGCCGGAGAGGACGAGCCACAACTGGGTGGCGGCCATCAGCAGGGCCGCGCCGGTGGCGATGGGCTGCGGGGTGAACAGGAGGAAGGGGACGGCGAGTTGGGTGACGTGGTTGGCGGCCGTCTCCACACGGTGCAGCGGCCGCGGCAGCCGGTGGAAGAACCAGCTCAGCGGGCCCGGCATCGGCTGGGTCTCATGGTGGAAGTACAGACAGGTCAGTTTGCGCCAGCACGCGTCGCCGCGCATCTTGATCAGCCCGGCGCCGAACTCGACCCGGAACAGCACCCAGCGCAGCAGGAACAGCACGAGCACCGGCGGCCCGACGTCGTCCCCCGCGAACAGCACGGCGAGGAAGCCGACCTCGAGGAGCAGCGACTCCCAGCCGAAGCCGTACCAGGTCTGCCCCACGTTCACGATCGACAGATAGAGCGCCCACGGCACGAGCCACAGCAGCATCGCCGCCCACAGCGGCAGCAGCCCGTCCACGCCCGCGAGCAGCGCCGCGGCCACCGCGCAGCCGCCCCAGGCGCACAGCGCGAAGAAGCGGTCCGAGTAGTGGAAGTGGAAGACGCTGGGAGCCCGGCGGAAGGGTACGTCCGCCACGTACCGAGGCACGGGCAGCATGCCGCGCGCGCCGATGAGCGCGCGGAACTGCAGCGCGGCGCCGAGGAAGGCGAGCAGATAGAGCGCGGCCAGCACGCGCTGGAAGACCAGCCGGCTCAGCCAGTAGGAGTCCGCCGTGAACCACTCCACTCCTCCATTGTGACGGAGAGTGAGCCCTGAGTCCTGTGGGCGGCCCGGCGCGGCCCGGTGAGGGGCCTGTCCGGCACGGTGCCGCTCAGCGGGGCGGCGACACCAGGCCCGTCTCGTACGCGATGATCACGAGCTGCACCCGGTCCCGGGCGCCCAGCTTCGACAGCAGCCGCGTGACGTACGTCTTGGCCGTGGCCACGCTGATGAACAGGCGGTCGGCGATCTCGGAGTTCGACAGGCCGCCGCCGACCAGCGTCAGCACCTCGCGCTCGCGCTCCGTGATGCCCGTGACCTCCCGGGGCGGCGGGGCGGCCGCCGGACGGTCCGCGAACTCCTTGATCAGACGGCCGGTCACGCTCGGCGCGATCAGGCCGTCCCCGGCCGCGACGACGCGGACCGCGGCGAGGATCTCCTCCAGCGCCATGTCCTTGACCAGGAACCCGGACGCGCCGGCGCGCAGCGCCCCGTACACGTAGTCGTCGTCATCGAAGGTCGTCAGGACGACGATCCGGGTGGCGTCGGTGGCCCGCGTGATCTGGCGGGTGGCCTCGATGCCGTCGGTGCCGGGCATGCGGATGTCCATGACCACGACGTCGGGCCGCAGGTCCGCGGTGAGGCGGACCGCCTCGGCGCCGTTCCCGGCCTCGCCGACGACTTCGAGGTCGTCGGCCTCGCTGATGACCATCTGGAGCGCGGCGCGCACCAGCGGCTGGTCGTCGGCCAGGACGACGCGCACGAGCCGCCGGTCCCCGGCCGGGGCGACGGGCGCCGTCATCGCACACCCGCAGGAACGGGCAGCCGCGCCGCGACGCGGAAGCCGCCCTCGGGGCGCGGGTGCGCGGTGAACTCCCCGTGCAGCAGGCCGACCCGCTCGCGCATGCCGAGCAGGCCGTATCCGGTGCCGCCGTCACCGGCGGCGTTCCGGCCGGCCCCGGCGCCCTCCTCCCGGCCGGGCCCGCCGTCGAGGATCTCGATGGCCAGCGCGTCGTCGCGGCTGTCGACGGTGACCCGGCAGGAGCGGGTGCCCGCGTGCCGGACCACGTTGGTGACCGCCTCCTGGATGATGCGGTACGCCGATACGTCGATCTCCGGGGGTATCGGCCGGAGCTCGCCGAGCCAGCGCACGTCGACGCGGACGCCCGCCGCCGTGGTCGTCTTCGCGAGCCGGTCCACGTCGGCGAGGCCGAGGCCCGGATCGAGAGGCGCCGCCTCGGCGGCCTTCCCCGGCTCCGGGGTGCGCAGCGCGCCGAGCATGCGGCGCAGGCCGGAGAGCGTCTCGCGGCTCGCCGTCTCGATCTCGCCGAGGGCGCCGCGGGCCCGCTCGGGCTGGGTGCCGATGACGCGCCGCGCGGCGCCGGACTGCAGGGCGATGATGCCGATGCTGTGCGCGACCATGTCGTGCAACTCGCGGGCGATGCGCAGCCGTTCGGCCGTGACGGCCTGCTCGGCGGCGTGCGCGCGAAGCTGCTCGGCATGTCGGCGGGACTGGTGCGCCGCGTCGCCGAGGAGCCAGGCCACGACGGCCGTCAGCGCGACGGTCAGCTCCGCCGATGTCCCGACGACCCAGCCGAACGCGAGGCGCGTGAGCAGATATCCGGCGAGCGTGCCGAGCGCCAGCGACAGCGCGGCGAGCCCCGTCCGGCGCGGCCGGCTCGCCGCGATGACGTACACCGCGACGTCGGCGGCCACGAACTGCAGCAGGGGGATCTCGGCCACGCTCAGCGTCGTCGACGCGCCCGCCGAGGCGAGCAGGACGAGGAAGAGCCCGGACAGCGGCCGGCGCTCCAGGCGGCGGCTGCCCGCGAAGGCGGCCACGGTGGCGAGGGCCAGCACCGCCATGCCGTCCCACCGGAAGAACAGGACACCCTGCTGCGCGGGCTGGGCCTCACCCGGGAGGCGGAAGCGGAAGAGGAACGTCAACGCCGACCCCACGCACCAGGCCAGCGCCGGCCACGTACGCGGCGGCACGCGCTTGAACGAGGGCCCTGGCGGTGTCACGGACATGTCGGCATCGTAATCGCCTGACCAGCGGCGGGAATCGGCCCGCGGGTGTACAACCAGGGTCGACACCGGGCGGCTCCGATTGTCGGCGGCGGGCCGATGCCGAACGGGCCCCGCCCCCGGCACCGTTGACACATGATCGAAGTCAAGGACCTGACGAAGCGCTACGGCGCGACCACGGCCGTGCAGGAGCTCTCCTTCACGGTGCGGCCCGGACACGTCACGGGCTTCCTCGGGCCGAACGGCGCAGGAAAGTCCACCACGCTGCGCATGATCCTCGGCCTGAACGCGCCCACGGGCGGCTCCGTCACCGTCGGCGGCCGCCCCTTCCGCGACCGGCCGCGCGGCCTGCGCCACGTGGGCGCCCTGCTGGACGCGGGCGACGTGCACGGCGGCCGCAGCGCCGTCGCGCACCTGGCCGTGCTCGCCCGCGGCAACCGCATCCCGCGCCCCAGGGTGGACGAGGTGCTCGCGGAGGTCGGGCTCGCCGGGGCGGCGGGCCGACGCCGCATCGCGGGGTACTCGCTCGGCATGCGGCCATGTTATCTGCGCTGCTCGGCGACCCGCCGGTGCTGCTCTTCGACGAACCGCTCAACGGGCTCGACCCGGAAGGCGTGCTGTGGGTGCGCGGCCTGTTCCGGCGCCTGGCCGCCGAGGGCCGCACCGTCTTCGTGTCCAGCCATCTGATGTCCGAGATGGAGAACACGGCCGACGAACTGGTCGTCATCGGCCGCGGCGAGCTGATCGCGGCCGAGAGCCTGAAGCGGTTCGCGGCCCGGGGCACCGGGGCGGGCGTCACCGTGCGCACACCGCGGCCCGCCGACCTGGCGGCCGTCCTGACCGCCGAGGGAGCCGTCGTGCGCCAGGACGGGCCGCTGCTCACGGTCACCGGCATGGACGCGGCCCGCATCGGCGACCTCGCCGCCCGGCACGCCCTGCCCCTGCACGAACTGGCCCCGCGCGCGGCGTCCTTGGAGGAGGCGTTCATGGAACTCACCGCCGACAGCGTCGACTACCTCGCGGGAGAAACACGATGACCACTGGAATCGCCCCGTACGCGGCCGAAGCGACCGCCGAACCCGCCGCCCGCTTCCGCGACCTCCTCGCCGCGGAGTGGCTGAAGCTGTGGTCGCTGCGGTCCACGCCGTGGGCGTACCTGGTCACCGCGCTCACCGTGATCGGCTTCAACGCGGGCCAGGCGTACGACACGTACCGCTACTGGACGACGGAGATGGCAGGTGACCGGGACGAGTTCGTCCGCGACGGCATCCCCCTCGCCGAGGCGTTCACGCCCAACGCCGTTCTGATCCACATCCTCGCGGCCGGAGCCATCGGCGCCGTGACGGTCGTGGGGGAGTACGGCACCGGGCTCATCCGGACGACGTTCGCGGCCGTCCCCGCCCGCCGTTCGGTGATGGCGGCCAAGGCGGCCGTGGTCGCGGCGGTGACCACCGTGTTCGGCGCGCTGGTCGCCCTGGTGTCCTTCTTCTCGACACAGGCGATCCTGTCCGGAAAGGACCTCGGGGTCTCCCTCGGCCACCCCGGCGCCCTGCGCGTCGTGGTGGCGTCCGCGCTGCTCACCCCTGTCGCCGCGCTGGTGGGCATGGCGATCGGCACGCTCCTGCGGCACATGGGCAGCACGATCGTCGCCACCGTGGCGACCCTCCTGGTGCTGCCCATGGTCGTGAGCCCCGACCGGTACTGGTCCGCGCTCATCGCCCACGCCCTGCCGTACCCGGCGTGGCGCCGTCTGACCGAACCGGGCGCGCACTTCGAGGCGTATCCCTGGTCTGCGGGCGGGGCCTGGACCGTGTACGCGGTGTGGGCGCTGGCGGCCGTCGCGGTCACCGTGTTCAGCGTGGAGAGGCGGGACCAGTGAGGCGGGGCGGGACCAGTGACGCGGGGCGGGACCAGTGAGGGCACGCGCACACGCGGCCCGGCCGAGCCCCGTCTCCGCTTGCGGGGCCCCGCTCCACCCGCCAGACAATGAGGGACTAATGCCCCGGAAGCAGGCAGGAGGCCCCTCGTGCGCGCAGCCACCAGGACCTGGGCCACGGCCCTCGGGATATCCGCGGCGCTGACCGTCGCGGGATGCTCGGGCTCGGACGGCGGCGGCCAGGAGACGGCCCGCGAGAAGAGGGAGAAGGCCGACGGGGGGCGGGAGCTGTTCCTGGAACCCGTCGCCGCGCGGGGCCCGGACCCCTTCACGGACTCCACCGCCCGGGACACCGGCAGCCCTCCGCCCGTCACCCGTTCGCCGCAACCCTCGCCCAGCGGCTCCTCCTCGCCCGCCGACCAGGGCCTGCGGTCCCTCGCGGGCGGCACACCGGGCCTCTACGGCGGCACGCAACGGATCGGCAGCTGCGACGTGGGGCTGCAGATCCGCTTCCTGACCGCCGAACCCGCCCGCGCCCGCGCCTTCGCCGACGCGGCGGGCATCGCCCAGGACGGCATCCCCGCGTATCTGCGCGGCCTCACCCCGGTCGTCCTGCGCGCGGACACCCGCGTCACCAACCACGGCTACCGCGACGGCCGCGCCACCGCCTACCAGTCCGTCATGCAGGCAGGCACCGCCGTCCTCGTCGACGACCGCGGCCTGCCCCGGGTGCGCTGCGCCTGCGGCAACCCGCTGAAGCCCCCGGTCGCCTTCCGGCACACCCCGGCCCACAGCGGACAGCCGTGGCGCGGTTACCAGCCCACGAAGGTGATCGTCGTGACCCCCGCGCCGCGGCCGATCACCGTCATCGTCATCGTGAACATCGTCAACAACACCTGGATCGAGCGGAAGACCGGCGACGAGCACGGCAAGGACGACCACTCCGTGCCGCCCCCGGACCCGGCCTCCACCTCTCCCACGCCCCCGACCGACTCCGCCGACCCGGACGAGAACCGGGACCCCTCGGACTCCTCGGACCCGTCCGAGTCGTCAGACCCGTTCGCTCCTTCGGATCCCTCCGACCCGTCAGACCCCTCCGACCCCTCCGACCGCGACTCCGGCCCCACCGCCCCCGACGAGGGCGACACCTCGACCGACTGCCCCACCCCCACCCCGGACACCGGCACGGACGACCCCCTCGACCAGACCCCGGCCCCGCCCCCGCCCGGCTGCCCCACGCCCACCCCACCGGACGGCCCCGAGGAGCGCACGCCCGAGGGCGACGGCACCTCGGACCTCGGCCCCGACCCCGGTTCCTTCGACAGCTGAGCGCCCGGGCGCCCCACGGGCGGGCCGCCGTCCACATGCGGCCGTCCGAGGGTGCGCCTAGCGTTGGCCCATGGACGCGGGCACGGGAGGTGTCGAGGCAGCGATGCGGCGCTGCAGCGGCAGCTCCGCATCCGCTCCCGCCTGCTGTTTTCTCGACGCCTACGGTTCCGGTCTCGAGATGGGCGGCTTCGAGTGGAACCTGCGGAGCGGGGAGCTGCTCCTGGACCACGCGGTCCTCGCCCTCTTCGACCTGCGGCCCGACGAGTTCGACAACCGGCCGCAGAGCCTCGCCGTCCGGGTGCCGCCCGGCGAGGCCCACCGCCTCGACGTCCAGGTCTCGCAGGCGCTGAAGAGCGGCGACGTCAACTACGGCGCGTACTTCCGGGTACGCCTGCGCGACGGCAGCCTGCGCTGGCGGCACACCCAGGGACACGTCCTGCGCGACGAGGACCGGCGCCCGCAGCGCATCGTCGGCATCGTGCGCGACGCCACCCGCGAGCTCAGCGACAGCACCGCGCACCGCGAGCGGGTGGAGGAGGAGGCGGACCGGCGCCGCCGTACCAGCGTCGTCCAGGGCACCACGGCGGCCCTGGCCCACGCGCGCACCGTCGCGGACGTCATCGACGTCCTGAGCGACGCCCAGGGCCTGGCCCACCTCGGCGCCTCGCACCTGGTCATGGGCCTGGTCGAGGCCGGCCGGATCCGGCTCGTCGCGGAGGGGCCGCCGGAGGGCTACGTGCCCGGCACCCGGCTCACGCGCGTCGACGAGCCGTACCCCATGGGCGAGGTCGTCCGCACGCTCTCGCCGCGCTACATCGAGACGCCGGAGGAGTTCGCCGCCTCGTACCCGCTGCTGTGGCCGCACATCGAACACCTCGGCATCACCTCGGCCGCGTATCTGCCGCTGATCGCCCAGGCCAAGCCGCTCGCCGTGCTCGGCCTGCTCTACCAGGACCGCACCGGGTTCACCCAGGAGGAACGCACCGTCCTGGTGGCGCTCAGCAGCAGCATCGCGCAGAGCCTGCAGCGGGCCATGTTCTACGAGCAGGAGAAGGACCTCGCCCAGGGCCTCCAGCAGGCCATGCTGCCCCGCACCATCCCGGGTGTGCCCGGCGCCGACATCGCCGTGCGCTACCGCAGCGCCGCGCTCGGCCGCGACATCGGCGGCGACTGGTACGACGTGATCCCGCTGCCCGGCGGCCGCGTCGGCGCCGTCATCGGCGACGTACAGGGCCACGACACGCACGCCGCCGCCGTCATGGGCCAGCTGCGCATCGTGCTGCGCGCGTACGCCGCCGAGGGCCACACCCCCGCCACCGTCATGGCCCGCGCCTCCGGCTTCCTGCACGAACTCGACACCGAACGCTTCGCGACCTGCCTGTACGCGGAGGCCGACCTCAGCACCGGCGTGGTGCAGCTGGTGCGCGCCGGCCACATCGACCCGCTGCTGCGGCTCACCGACGGCACCTGCCGCCGGGTGCCCGTCGACGGGGGACTGCCGCTGGGCCTTTCCGCCGAGTTCGGGCGGCTCGACTACCCCGTCACCACCGTCGAACTCGACCCCGGCCAGATGCTGTTGCTCTACACCGACGGCCTCGTCGAGGAGCCGGGCGCGGACCTCGACGACGGCACCCAGGCGCTCGCCGAACTCGTCTCCGTCGGCCCGCACGACCTTCAGGAGCTGGCCGACCTGCTGTGCGGACGGGTCGACGACGGGCGCGGCGACGACGACGCCGCGCTGCTCCTGCTGCGCCGCCGCGTCGTGGACGCGCCGCGCTCCGGCGGCCGCCTCCAGCAGCACGTCGCGCCGGCCGACCCGGAGGCCCTCGCCGAGGCGCGGCACATGATCCGGGCCGCCGTGCGCGCGTGGGGCGCGCGCAACCGCGCCGACGAGATCGAGCTGGCCGCCGACGAGCTGATCACCAACGCGCTGATGCACACCGACGGGCCCGCCATCGTCACGCTGCGCGTCCTGTCCGCCGCCGACCGGCGGCTGCGCGTCGACGTCGAGGACTCCTCCAGCGCCCTGCCCCGGCTGCGCGAGGCATCCGACGACGGGGTGTCCGGGCGCGGCCTGCTGCTCGTGGACCGGCTCGCGGACGTGTGGGGTGTGGACTCGCGGGGCGGCGGGAAATGCGTGTGGTGCGAGTTCATCGTGCCCGCGCGCGACGCGGCGGACGAAGGGTGAGGCGGCCATGCCGGAACTGCCGGAAGTCGAGGCGCTGCGGGAGTTTCTCGCCGCCGAGCTGACCGGGCACGAGATCGTGCGGGTGCTGCCGGTCGCGATCAGCGTCCTCAAGACGTACGACCCGCCCGTCACCGCGCTCGAAGGCCGCGCGGTGACCGGGGTCGCCCGCTACGGCAAGTTCCTCGCCGTCGACGCCGGCGGGCTGCATCTCGTCACGCATCTCGCCCGCGCGGGCTGGCTGCAGTGGAAGGACCCGCTGCCGAGCGGTGCGCCGCGGCCGGGCAAGGGGCCGCTGGCGCTGCGCGTGGCGCTGGAGACCGGCGCCGGGTTCGATCTCACCGAGGCCGGTACGCAGAAGCGGCTCGCCGTGTACGTCACCGGCGATCCCGCCGGGCTTCCCGGCATCGCCCGCCTCGGCCCCGACCCGCTGGCCGCGGACTTCACCCTGGAGCGGTTCGCGGGGCTCCTGGAGGGGGAACGGCGGCGCCTCAAGGGCGCGTTGCGCGACCAGAGCCTGATCGCCGGCATCGGCAACGCGTACAGCGACGAGATCCTGCATGCCGCGCGGATGTCGCCGTACAAGCTCGCCGGGAGCCTGTCCGCGGCGGAGACGCAGCATCTGTACGAGGCGCTGCGCGCGACGCTCACGGAGGCCGTGGAGCGGTCGCACGGGGTCGCTGCCGCTCGGCTCAAGTCCGAGAAGAAGTCGGGGCTCCGTGTGCACGGGCGGGCCGGGTTGCCGTGTCCCGTGTGCGGGGACGCCGTTCGCGAGGTGTCCTTCGCGGACTCGTCGCTGCAGTACTGCCCCACGTGCCAGACGGGGGGCAGGCCCCTGGCCGACCGCCGCATGTCCCGCCTGCTGAAGTAGCCCGCTCGCCCGGGTGTTTTCGTTCCCGCCGCTCCGCGGCGGATATCTCCCACC
>NZ_AOPZ01000448.1 GCF_000414115.1 Streptomyces aurantiacus JA 4570 | reverse complement strand
CCACCCACCCGCCCTTACTACCTGCCGGAACAGGCATGTCTAAGGTCACTCACCCCCGCGGTGACGCGACCGCCCGGGCCGCCTCCACTTCCTGCCGCAGCGGGGCGAGGACGCTGTCCTCGGGCCCGGTGAACGCGGCGGGCACCGGCACGAGGACCTCCACCTCGCGCAGGCCCTCGGCCAGCTCCCGCAACTGCCGGGAGACCTCGGCCACTTCCCCGGCCCCCGGGTCGGGGGCCCCGTGCCGCACCCGTACCCGCGCGGCGGTCGTCGCGTCGACGATGCGCTCGACGGCCACGACGAGCGGCCACCACGCGGCGGCCCGTGCCCCGGTGGGCGGCGGCTCGGTCAGGGCCCGCTGGAACTCGGTGCGGATGTCGGAGAGGTCGCGGTAGAGGCGGCGCCGCATACGGGCACGGGCGGCCGGTGCCGTGGCCTCGGGGTCGTCGCCGAAGGCGCACTCGACGTACCGGGCCGTGTCGGAGACGGCGTCGGCGAGCCGGTCGCCGATGCGGGTGTGCCAGCTCTCGGGCCAGAGGAGATACCCGGCGATCAGCGCGATGGCGCAGCCGATGAGGCTGTCGACGAGGCGCGGGACGACGAGCCCGAAGCCCTGGTGGTTGAGGACGTCGGAGAGGAGCAGGATGACCGGCGTGATGGCGGCCGTCTGGTAGCCGTAGCCGCGCGGGGTGAGCGCGGGGATGAGGGTGGCGAGGACCAGCACGACGGGCACGTCCCACCAGCCGCGGTCCACGGAGGAGAGGACGGGGGCGGCCACCACGAGTCCGCGGCGGCCACCACGAGTCCGGCCGCCGTACCGATCGCCCGCATCACGGCGCGCGAGAACACCGAGCCGAAGTCGGGCTTGAGGACGAACGTGATGGTCAGGGCCACCCAGTAGGAGCGCGGTACGTCGATCAGGGAGACCAGGGACTGCGCGATGCCGATGCACAGGGCGAGGCGCAGGCCGTACCGCCAGGAGGCGCCGGAGAGGACGACGTTGCGGGTGGCGCGGCGGGCGCGCACGCGCAGGGCGGCGGGGCGGCCGAGGCGGTCCTCGGCGTGGATGACGGTGAGCGGGTCGGGGTCGGCGAGGGTGTCGGCGGCGTGCCGCAGCGCGTGGTGCACGGCGCGGGCGGCGGCGCCGTGCGGCCGGGGCAGCTCGTCGGGGAGGCCGAGGTCGACGTAGGCGTCGGTGGCGGGCCGTTCACCGCGTGCGGCGTGGTCTCCTGGTGCCGCGCGTTCCCCCCGTGCCACCGCCTCCGCCAGCCTCCGCATCGCCGCCGCCAGTTCGGGCGGCAGCTTCTCGCCGTACTGGTGGGCGGCCGGGGCTGCCTCGACGACGGGGGTGATCGCGTTGAGTTCCGCGATGAGGCGGACCAGGTCGGGGCTGCGGCCGTGGTCGCGGGCGCGGCGGGCCAGGACGAGGTCGTATGCCTGGTTGAGGGAGGCGGTGACGTCGGCGCGGGCCTTGTCGTACGCCGCGTGTCGGTCGGCGGAGCCGTCGCCCGTGCCCGCGGCCTCCAGGAGCGCGGCGACACTGCGGTACGTCGCCGCGACCGCGGCCCGCTCCGGCACCCCGCCCCGCAGCGGCCAGGCGAGCAGCGCAAGCGCGAGGACGAGCAGGCCGCCTCCCGTCATCAGGGCGGGCGCGAGCCACCACTGGCCGGGCAGCGGCAGGCCAGCGCCGATCACGGAGTTGAGCAGGAGCAGCAGTCCCGACACGGAGGCGACGGCGCCGATCGTCGACATCATCCCGGAGACGAGCGCGACGAGCGTGACGGCGCCGACCGCCGCCCAGCCGTGGCCGAAGACCAGGGCACCGAGGGTGACGCCGAGCGCGCCGAAGAGCTGGGGCACCGCGATGTTGAGGATGCGCATGCGGTACGCGTCGGCGGTGTCGCCGATGACCCCGGAGAGGGCGCCCATCGCGGCGAGCGCGCCGTACGACGGCTTGCCCGCCGCCGTGCCGATGGCGAGCGGCAGCGACATGGCGATCGCGGCGCGGGCGACGGCGGCCCAGGGGACGGGGGCGGGCTGCGGCTTGAGCGAGCGGACCAGCCAGTCGGGCGGGGTGAGGGGCCTGAGGGAGCGGTTCCGCATGTGGCCATTATGGCCAGAGGGTCCTGACCTGGGTATATCCAGGGGGTTGCCGCCCCCTGGACCCCCGCTGATCGCCGCTCCGCGGCTCCCCTCCGGCGTTTGAGGAGCGGGGGTCCGGGGGCAGAGCCCCTGGTTACTTCTGGACCTGCTGCATCGCCTTCGCCAAGCCATTGGCCCACAGCTGGTTGACCCGGGCCCGCTCACGCGCGTCCGGCTGGGCGTTCTGGCAGGACGGGCCGGGGCCGCCGCCCGACATCAGCTCGGAGCACGGGCCCCGGTAGTTGTCGGGGAGGCCGAGCACGTGCCCGGTCTCGTGGGCGGTCACGCGGGTGGAGTTGTACTGCTGGTTCTGCCGGTAGTCGAGGAAGATGTAGCCGCGCCCGTGCCCGTCGGTGCTGGCGTACGACCCGCGCGGGTCATTGCCCTCGCGGTACGAGAAGCTCGCACCCGTGGTCCCCTGCCGGAGCTGGACGTTGGTGACGGCGGCGTTCCATATGGACGTGGAGGTGGCGATCTGCTGCCGGAAGGTGGGCGCCTGCGACGCGTTGTACGTCACGGTGACGGCCTTGGCGCCGGGGTTCGCGGCCCGCTTCTCGGCGACGGCCTTCACGACGGCCTCGAAGAACGCCTTGTTGGCCGCGGCCTCTTCGCCGGATCCTGCGTACTTGGCGACGGAGGCCGGCGTGGACACCGAGGAGGCGGTGTCGGCACCGGCGCGGGGCGAGTCGGCGGCCGTGGCGACGGACGACGACGTGCCGAGCGCGGCGACCGCGAGGCCGAGGGCGGCGGCGACGGACAGGTAACGCTTGTGCATGTGGGGGGCTCCCTACTCGTTCGGTGAAAGGTGAACGTTTCGGTATCCGTGAGTGTCGGGGAGCCAAGGCGTCCGGGGATGATGGCAGATGGCGATAGCACCGCCCTATCGCCGCACATCCGGACACCGTGCATACGTGCCAACTCGTGGTGTTCCATAGAGGTTTGGGAGGCTGGTGTGAGACCGTCGGCCGCTCTACTCTCACGCCATGGAGCTCGAGGTCAGGCACCTCCGCGCGCTGTGTGCCATCGCCGACACGGGCAGCCTGCACAAGGCCGCCCGCCAACTCGGCATGAGCCAGCCCTCGCTGACCACGCAGCTGCGCCGGATCGAGCACGCCGTCGGCGGCGAGCTGTTCGCCCGCGAACGCACCGGCTGCCGCCCGACCCCCCTCGGCCGCATCGTCCTGAGCCGGGCCCGCCCCCTGGTCGTGGAGATGCGCGCCCTGGTCACCGAGGCGCGGGCGGCGGCGGCCCGCGCGAGCGACGGCACCCCGCGCCTGCGCATCGGCTCCACCGCGAGCCGCGCCATACCGGGCTGGCTGCGCCGCCTGCGGAACCGCATGCCGGGGACCGAGACCTCGCTCCAGATGGACGTGTCCGCGAACGCGCTCCTGCAAATGCTGGCCAACGGTCAGCTTGACATCGCGTTCGTGCACGAAGTGGAGGGCTGCCCGCTGCGGATCCCGGACGGGCTGCGGCGGCGCGTGCTCGTCGACCGCGAGCCGCAGTTCGTCTCGCTCGCCGCCGACCATCCCGCGAGCCGTAAGCCCGTCGTCCACCTCACGGACCTCGCGGACGACCGCTGGATGGTGGACCCGACGGTCGACGGCGAATGGGACGGACTGCAAAGGGTGTTGCGCGAGGCCGGGCTCAATCCCCGGGTCCTGCACGGGGATTACCTCACCGCGGCCACCCTGGTCGCCACCGGCGAGGTCGTCACGGTCTGCCAGCCGACCTCGGTGGCGAGACCCGACATGGCGGTCAGACCCCTGTACGGCGATCCGCTGGGGGTCCGCCTCCTGGTCACGGCCCGTACGACGGCGGAACTCGACGCGGTGTACGGCGAGCTGGAGGCCGCGTACTGGGAGGCCGCCGCCGAGTCCCCCGCCTACCAGGACTGGCTGCTCGGCACGAGAGGCACCGCCCCGCCCGCCCCCGCGGCGCCCGCCGCGCTCCCCCCGCTCCCGCGCCCCGCCACGGCCCCCCTGCCGCCCCCGGACCTTGGTCCCGCCCCCTCTCAGGACCTTCGCCCCACCCTCCTCTGAACCCCATCTGACCTGGGGTTTTTGCCGTTTTACGGTTCTGCGTCACCGCCTGCGGCCGGTTGTTACGTTTCCTACGGATGACGCACATATGGCGCCCGTAGCTTCGTATCCGTCGCCACCACAAAGGGGCACAAAGACGACAGTCAGCCCCCCGACAGCCACGAGGGATCACGCCATGCGCGCCACCCGACGTACCTTCCGCACCGCCGCCATCGCCACCGGAGCGATCGCCGCGCTCGCCGTCCCGACCACCGCCGCGTTCGCGGACGCACCGTCGACCCCGCAGCCCCAGGTCGCCAACCCGGACCCCGCGCCGAACCCCGACGACGAGGTCACCCCGCCTCCGACCCCGGACGACGAGGTCACCCCGCCCCCGACCCCCGACGACGAGGTCACGCCCACCCCGAACCCCGACGACAAGACCGAGCCCGACAAGCCCGTCGGCGGCTGGGAGTCCAAGGGCACCGTCCCGCTCGGCGACGGCTGGAGCGCCAAGGTCGACGTGAACGCCTCCGCCCGCAGCGCCAAGGCCCAGATCTTCCTGAAGGGCGCGGCCAAGGGCTCCCTGGAGGCGTACATCAAGCCCGCCTCCACCAGGATCGACGGCTGTACGTTCACGCTCAGCGCGGACGGCGGCATCACCAAGACCGGCAGGCCGACCCCGCCGAAGCCGCAGCCGAAGCCGAAGCCCCAGCCCGCGAAGAAGCGCGTCTTCGTCCGCGAGTACAAGAACCTCGGCAAGTCCGGGTTCGACGCCAAGGTCTACAAGACCAAGGCGGGCTACGAGGCCGACATGATCGCCAAGTCCCCCGGCGGCGGCAAGAAGATCGTCTGGGACACCCTCAAGCAGCGCGGCAACAAGGCGGCGTACGGCCAGCACAACGGGGCGCACTTCGTGCTCAACCCGGACGGGACCATGAAGGGGTGGGTCGAGCGCGGCTCCGGCAAGCCGGGGCATGTCTCCACCGTGGTGCCGCGGGGTGGTGTGAAGGCCGGGGCGGAGAACGTCGCCCCGCCCTCGCACGATGCCCCCCTCGTTGCTGCGGGGGGCGGTATGGCCGCTCTCGGTGCGGCGGGGATGGGGTTCTCTATGTACCGCCGTAAGCAGAGTTGAGCGCTTCGCAGATGTGCGGTGATGACTCCTGCGGGCCGGTGGGGGCTTGGCGCGCAGTTCCCCGCGCCCCTTACGGGGCGCCCCTTGGCTGAGGGGCGCCCCAAGCGCGTACTAGGAGAGGGCGCGTACTACACGCCTATGTCGTCGCCGTTCGCTCGCCAGACCGCTACGACCGACGGGCGGACCAGTTTGCCGGGGCCGTCGGGCCAGGTGCTCGCGGGCTTCTCCACGGACGCGCCGTCGATCTCGCCCGGGTGCTGCACGGCCACCAGGACGCGGCGGTCCTGGATCAGCGGGCCGCAGGTCTCCGCGCCCTTGGGCATCGTCAGGAACTGCTTGAGCTCACCGCGCCGGTCGCCCTTCGTGGCGACGCCGAACAGGCCGTCGTGCGAGCCGAGCTGGGCGCCGTCCGTGGAGATCCACAGGTTGCCGTGCGCGTCGAAGGCGACGTTGTCCGGGCAGGAGATGGGGCTGACCTTGTCCTTCGGGAAGCCCGCGAAGTACGTGGCCGGGTCCTTCGGGTCGCCCGCGACGAGGAAGAGGTTCCAGCCGAAGCGGGTGGACTCCGGGCGGTTGCGGGACTCCGTCAGCTCCAGGACCTGGCCGTGCTTGTTGAGGTTGCGCGGGTTGGCCTCGTCGGCGCCGGCCTTGCCGGGCTTGCCGCGGTCGGTGTTGTTCGTCAGGGCGACGTACACCTTGCCCGTCTGCGGCGACGGCTCGATGTCCTCGGGGCGGTCCATCTTCGTGGCGCCGACCTTGTCACCGGCGATGCGCGTGAAGACGTACACCTCGTCGGCGGTCATGCCCTCGACGTGGCTGACGGCCTTGCCGCCCGCGTACGCGGTGGCCAGCGGGATCCACGTGCCGCTGCCGTCGAACTCGCCGTCGCCCGGCAGCGTGCCCTTGCCGTCGATCTCCTCGGCCGGGGAGTCACCCGTGAACTTCGCGACGTACAGGGTGCCCTCGTCGAGCAGCGTGAGGTTGTGCTCGCGGGCCCAGCGCGAGTTGCCCTTGGCCATGCGCTTGCTGCTCACGAACTTGTACACGTAGTCGAAGCGCTCGTCGTCGCCCATGTAGACGACCGGGCGGCCGTCACGGGTCAGCCGCGGCTGGGCGCCCTCGTGCTTGAAGCGTCCCAGCGCGGTGCGCTTGCGCGGGACGGAGTCGGGGTCGTACGGGTCGAGCTCGACGACCCAGCCGAAGCGGTTGGGCTCGTTCGGCTCCTTGGTGAGGTCGAAGCGGTCGTCGAAACGCTCCCACTTGCGCTCGGACTCACCGCCGGCGACGCCGTAGCGCTTGAGGCGCGCGGCCTGCGTCGGGTCGGTCACCTTGTCCGCGTGGCCGAAGTACTGGTTGAAGTTCTCCTCGCCGTGCAGGGTCGTGCCCCACGGGGTGGTGCCGCCCGAGCAGTTGTTGAGGGTGCCGAGGACGGTGACGCCGCGCGGGTCGGCCTTGGTGCGGACGAGCTCGCTGCGGGCGGCCGGGCCGGTGAGGTGGAACTTGCTGGTGGTGGTGAGGCGGCGGTTGAGGTGGTGGCGGGACACGGCACGCAGCGCGCCGGTCCTGCGCTCGCCCTCGACCACGACCACGGACAGGCCGTGGGCCGCCCAGGCGATCTCGACCTGCTCGCGGGTGGGGTTCTTGGCGTCGTACCCCTTGAACATCAGGATTTCGTCCGTGTACTCGTGGTTCGCCACGAGGACCTGGCGGCCGTGGTCCTCGCCGTGCTTCTCGCCGGGCAGCGGGAGCAGGCTGAGGAAGTCGTTGTTGTAACCGAACTGGCCCGCCTGCGCCTTGGCGGTCTGCTTGTCCGCGTCGAAGGCCGGGGCGCCGCGCAGGATCGGCTCGCCCCAGCGGATCACGACGTTCTGGCGGTAGCCGTCGGGGACGGTGACCGTGTCGGCGGTGTTCGGGGCGACGGGCGTGAAGCGGAGGCCGCGGGCGGCCTTCTTGCTTCTGCGTTTCGCCTCCGCGGCCGTTGCCGCGCCGGGTGCGGCGGCCTGTGCTTCGGCCGCGCCCGGGCCGAGGGCGAGGCCGCCGGTGGCGGACGCGGCGACCGTGACGACGGCCGCGGCGCGCATCATGGAGCGGCGGCTGAGCGCCCCGGCTATGACGTCGCCCATGTACTCGTTGTCGCTGGTGTTGGGCACCGGGTGGAAGCAGGCGTCGCCGCAGCGGAACCGGCACGTCATGGCCGAGCGGCCGCCGGAGCCGCCCGGGTGTGAGGTGATCAGGGGCAGCAGCTTGCGCACGGGGTCCTCCATGGGTGGCCGGTTGACGGCGCTTTGGCTTCTTTTTGCCGGTGTTTCCGGCTGGAGGCTAGGTGGGGCGGCGAGCGCCATGGGGGACTGCGGGTTAACGGCGGGTGAATCCGTGTCAGGTACGGGGCGCCCGCTCTGTCCGCGCGGTGGCCGCTAACCTTACGTGTCCCTCATGGCCAAGGGATCGCTCCGCTCCGGGGTACAAGTCACGTGAAGGGTTGCGCACATGGGCATTCTGGGTCGTCTGCGGGCTGTCTTCCGGCGCTCACGGGGTGACGACGCCCCGGCCGCACCGGTTCCGTCGCCCTCCCCTTCGCCGGAGGCCGCGGCATCCTCGCCGGAGGCGGCCGTATCCGCGCCGGAGGCTGCGCCCGTGCCGGAGGCGGCGTCCTCGCCGGAGGCCCCGGCGTCCCTGCCGGAGGCAGCGGATTCCCTGCCGGAGGCAGCCGTATCCGTGCCGGAGGCCGGGGTGTCCGTGCCGGAGGCTGCGCCCGCGTCGGCCTCTTCCGGGGGCTCGGCCGCGGAGGCTCTGGTCGCTGAGGCGTTCGACAACGTGTCGGTCCGCGTCCCGGCCCGCCGCTCCGCGGCG
>NZ_AOPZ01000447.1 GCF_000414115.1 Streptomyces aurantiacus JA 4570 | reverse complement strand
GGCCGCGTCCGCCGAGGCTCCCGAGGCCACGGCCACCCCCGAGACCCCGGCCGCCGAGGCCGAGGCCCCCCGCGCCCGCACCCGCCGCCGTGCCACCCGCGCCGCCGACGACAAGCAGGCGCAGGAGGAGCGGGCCGAGACGCCCGCCCAGCCCGAGAAGGCCGACAAGGCCGACAAGCCTGAGAAGGCCAAGCCTGAGAAGGCCGAGAAGGCCGTGAAGGCCGTGAAGTCGGAGAAGGGCGAGGCCGAGGCCGACGCCGCACCGCGCGGGCGTACGCGTCGTCGTGCCACCCGCAAGGCCGCCGCCGGGTTCACCGCGCCGGCCGAGCCGGACGGGCGGGCCGACGAGGACGGCGAGCGGCGCCCGGCGCGCC
>NZ_AOPZ01000446.1 GCF_000414115.1 Streptomyces aurantiacus JA 4570 | reverse complement strand
AGCGCTCTGGGGGACGACGCCGTCGGCGTCGGCCTCGGCTCCGCGGCCGTTGTCCGCCGCGGCCGCGCGGCCCTGCCTGAGTTCTCCGGTCACACCTCTGCCCACCCTGAATCGGCGCAGTACGGGGGTCGGAACAGTCAGCGTAGTGGGGGCGGCAGCGGGCACCTACGCCCCGGAAGTACTGGTCCTGGCGACCGTTTGAGTACCCCCGATGCCTGTACGGGCAAGTCCGGGCAGGCGAGTTGAGCATCCCCTCCGATGTCTGGACATGAGACTGCGGGCCCGCGCTCGGCGCGGGCCCGCAGTCTCATGGACGGGGATCGGTTGGACGGG
>NZ_AOPZ01000445.1 GCF_000414115.1 Streptomyces aurantiacus JA 4570 | reverse complement strand
CTCCCGGTGCTCCCGGTGCTGTCGGGCCGTTCGGGCCTGCCGGGGTGCTCGCGCCTGCGGGGCCGCTGGGGCTTCCTGGCGCGCCCGGAGCTTCCAGCGCTCCCGGAGCCGCCGAAGTCGCCGGAGCCGCCGGGTCCGCCGGAGCCGCCGAGGCCACGGGGCCTTGCGGGCCACCCGGGGCCACCGCAGAGATCGGGCCCCCCTGACCCCGCTGACTTCCCTGGACGCTTTGGTCGCCCTGGTCTTCCGGGCGTGCCGACCCTTCGGGACCGACACCACTGCCCCCGGCCGCGCCCCAGCCCGCAGAGCCGTACGCATGCTGAGTCGAGTTGCCCAGAGGCTGCTGGAACACCCGCGCCGAAGCCCCGGAACCGCCCGCAGGGCCGGGCCCACCCGCAACACGGGCATAGCCGGAACCGCCGTGAGCCCCCGGACCGCCGGAAGCACCGGGCCCTACGGGACCACCCTGCCGACCTGGGGCACCCGGCCCACCCGGGTTGCCGGGCCGCCCCGAAGAGCCCACAACGCCGGCCTCGCCCGGCACACCGGGACTGCCGGGCCCACCCGGAGCCCCTGGGCCGTCAGGCCGACCAGACCCACCATGGCCGCCCGCGGCGCCTCCAGCGCCGAAGCCGCCGTGCTCGCCGGGCGCCCCTGGACCGCCGGGCCCACCCGAAGCTCCAGCGCGGCCCGGCCTGCGAGCCCCCTCACGTCCACCCGAGGTGCCCGCAGCGCCGGAACCGTCAGGCCCACCTGCCGCACCAGAACCGCTGGCCCCACCCGGCGCACCGAAACCGTCAGGGCCGCCCATCGCCCCGGAACCGCCGGGCCCGCCCGAAGCACCAGAAATACCCGGCCCGCCGGACCCACCACGCTCGCCCGGAGCCCCCGCAGCGCCCCCGGCGCCAAGACCTCCCGGCCCGCCGGGCGCACCCGGCACCTCAGAACCACCGACCCCGCCCCGACCACGAGGACCACTCGGCCCCCCAAGACCGCCGGGCCCGCCAGGGCCGCCCGACCCCTCAGGACCACCCGACCCCACCGGATCACCGGGCCCCGACCCACCGGCCCGACCGGACCCCCCAGGCCCACCGGCCCCGCCAGACCCACCAATCACCTCGACCTCAGGCCCCCCGGCAGCACCGGCGGTACCGAATGCACCGGAAGCACCGGAAGCACCCCCCGCACCTGCGGCCCCCGCCGCACTCGCGGCACCACCCGCACCCACAGCCCCCGTCGCCCGTGCCGCCCCCGCACCCCCCACACGAGGCCCAGGCAAATCCCCCACCCGCACCCCGGCATCCTCGGTGGCCGTCGCCCCGGCGACCCGTACCCGCACGTGGCCCTCCCCGTCGGGAGCGCTCGGCAGGGGGGTCTCCGGGGCCGTGCCGGTGGTCAGGCGGAGTACGGACTCGCCGATGCGCAGGAGGGAGCCGGAGGCGAGGCGGACGGGGCGGTCGGTGACCGCGCGGCCGTCCACCGTCGTGCCGTTCGTGGAGCCCAGGTCGGCGACCGTGACGCGGCCGTCCGGGTCCAGCGTGACGGCGCAGTGCAGCCGGGAGACGTCCGGGTCGTCCAGGGGGACGTCGGCCTGCGCGGAGCGGCCGACGCGGATCTGACCGCCGTGCAGCAGGTGCACACCACCCGCGTCGGGTCCCGCGACCACGTGCAGCCGGGTGGCGGCGTCGGCCAGCTCGGGGCCGGGCTCGGCGGGGGTGCCGACGGACAGCACGGCGCCGTCGACCAGGGGCGGTTCGCCGAGTGTGCAGCGCTGGAGGTCGAGGCGGTCGGACTGCGCGTACAACACGGTGGGGCCGTCGCCGGCGGAGACGGCGGCGGCCAGACCGGAGGCGACCGCGGCGAGCGCGGTTCCGGCGGGGGCGGTGACGAGCACGTCGCAGGCCGCCGCGGGGCGTCCCCCCGACTCGGTCTGGCCGCCACGCGGCCCGAGGACGGTCAGCCGGATCTGCATCGCCGTCAGCGGTCCCTTCTGCGCTGGGCGCCCGGCACGGGGTCTCGCGCTGTGATTCCCCCCACCGCACACGGGCACGTCGGCCAGTACGGACAGCATCCTCGCACCTGCCACTGACAACACGCCCGCCCCCCACCGGTAAGTGATCTTGATTGGTCGGCTCTGCTCGGAAAAGTGCCCGCAAAGTGCCTGCTCGGACCGATGTGGGCGGACGCGGCCAGGCGCGCGGACCGCGGCGGGCCGTAAAGCGCGACCGAGAGCGAACGTCCGCGAGGACCAAAGTCCGTTTTCCGGCCCGCCCCGGGCACATCGGCAACCAACCGCGCTGGTCGCGCGTCTTCCCTCCGAACAAAGGTCCGCACCCAGGGCCGGTTCCGGCCACCGGTGGGCGGAAGATCGTCGGCCTGTGCCCCGTTCAGCGGCACTACAGTGGGTCGGAACGCCGTGCCGGCGTCGGCACCGCGGAGCGGACGACGACAGCACGGCCCCTGGGACCACGGACCAGCGACCGGACAGACCAGCCAGATCAGCAGGGAGCGCATGACGTGCGGCCGGTAGGCAGCAAGTACCTGCTCGAGGAGCCGCTCGGGCGCGGCGCCACGGGCACCGTCTGGCGAGCCCGCCAGCGGGAGACCGCGGGCGCCGAGGCGGCCGTCCCCGGCCAGCCCGGCGAGACCGTCGCGATCAAGGTCCTCAAGGAGGAGCTCGCCAACGACGCGGACGTGGTGATGCGCTTCCTGAGGGAGCGCTCCGTCCTGCTCAGGCTGACGCACCCGAACATCGTGCGCACCCGCGACCTGGTGGTCGAGGGCGACCTGCTGGCGCTGGTGATGGACCTGATCGAGGGTCCGGACCTGCACAAGTACCTGCGCGAGAACGGCCCGTTCACGCCCTCCGCGGCGGCCCTGCTGACCGCCCAGATCGCCGACGCGCTGGCCGCGAGCCACGCCGACGGCGTCGTGCACCGCGACCTGAAGCCCGCGAACGTCCTGGTCAAGCAGGACGCCGAGGGCATGCACCCGATGCTCACGGACTTCGGCATCGCCCGCCTCGCCGACTCCCCGGGCCTGACCCGCACCCAGGAGTTCGTCGGCACGCCCGCGTACGTCGCCCCGGAGTCCGCCGAGGGCCGCCCGCAGACGAGCGCCGTCGACATCTACGGAGCGGGCATCCTGCTGTACGAGCTGGTCACGGGCCGGCCGCCGTTCTCCGGGGGCTCCGCCCTCGAAGTGCTGCACCAGCACCTGAGCGCCGAGCCGCGCCGCCCCTCCACCGTCCCCGACCCGCTGTGGACGGTCATCGAGCGCTGCCTGAGCAAGGACCCGGACCGCCGCCCGAGCGCCGAGAACCTGGCGCGCGGCCTGCGCGCCGTGGCCGACGGCATCGGCGTGCACGCGAACGCCGCGCAGATCGCCGCCGCCGAGGGCGTCGCCGCGCTGCTCGCGCCGGACCCGTCGCCCGCCCCGGTGCCCGACACCCCGGGCGCGGCCGACCCCACCCAGGTCCTGCCGAACACCAACGCCGGCGGGTACGACCCGCACGCCGCCACCAGCGTCATGCCGAACACCGGCGCCCCCCAGGGCCCGAACGCCGACCCCACGGCCGTCATGCCGCCGGTGGGCCACAACCAGGGCGGCCACGGCGGCAACCCCGACGAGCCGCACCCCTGGCAGAACCAGATGCGCGCGGCCCGCGACCGCAACGACCAGACGCAGGTGCAGTACCTGGACCCGAGCCAGGACCCGCTGCGCCGCCGCCCGCAGCGCCAGGTGGCCCGCCCGCAGCAGCCCCAGCAGCCGCAGCCGTACGCCCCGCAGCACCAGCCGCAGCCGTACCACCCGCCGGTGCAGCCGCAGCGGCAGATGCAGCCCCAGCAGCCGCAGCACCCCCAGCCGTACGCACCCCCGCAGCAGCCCGCCCCGCCGCAGCCCACGCCGCCGGCCCCGCGCCAGCGCCGGCGCGACAACCCGAACCGGACCCGGATCCCCGGCCTCGGCTGCCTCAAGGGCTGCCTGGTCGTGCTCGTGATCCTGTTCGTGGCGAGCTGGCTGGTCTGGGAGCTGAGCCCGCTCCAGGACTGGATCGGTACCACCAAGGGGTACTGGGAGCAGATCAAGGACGTCTACAACACCGTCTCCGACTGGATGGGCAAGGTCGGCGGGAACTGACGCCCGGCCGGGTGCGGGAGCCGCACCCGGCCGACTCTGTGGATTTGTCGACTCCTGCGGGGTGATTTCCCCTGCGGATGTGATGGTTGGCGCCCTGGCCGCGTAGTTTTGGGCCAACACACATCCGTAGGAGCAGTCTTGGGACGGAAGATCGGCAGCCGGTACACGGCCCACCAGATTCTGGGGCGGGGCAGCGCCGGCACGGTGTGGCTCGGCGAGGGACCCGAAGGGCCGGTCGCCATCAAGCTGCTGCGCGAGGATTTGGCGTCCGACCAGGAGCTCGTCGGCCGCTTCGTCCAGGAGCGCACGGCCCTGCTCAGCCTCGACCACGCGCGCGTGGTGGGCGTCCACGACCTGGTGGTCGACGGCAACGACCTCGCGCTCGTGATGGATCTCGTCCGCGGCACGGATCTGCGTACCCGTCTGGAGCGCGAGCGGCGGCTCGCCCCCGAGGCCGCCGTCGCGATCGTCGCGGACGTCGCGGACGCCCTCGCCGCGGCGCACGCCGCCGGGATCGTGCACCGCGACGTGAAGCCCGAGAACGTCCTCCTCGACATGCAGGGCCCCCTCGGCCCCGGCGGCTCGCACCCGGCCCTCCTCACGGACTTCGGCGTCGCCAAGCTCATCGACTCGCCGCGCCGCACCCGCGCGACGAAGATCATCGGCACCCCGGACTATCTGGCCCCCGAGATCATCGAAGGGCTGCCCCCGCGCGCGGCCGTCGACATCTACGCCCTCGCCACCGTCCTGTACGAGCTGCTCGCGGGCTTCACGCCGTTCGGCGGCGGCCACCCCGGAGCGGTCCTGCGCCGCCACGTCACGGAGACGGTGGTCCCGCTCCCCGGCATCCCGGACGAGCTCTGGCAGCTCATGCTCCAGTGCCTGGCCAAGGCCCCGGCCTCCCGCCTGCGCGCCTCCGAGCTGGCCGCCCGGCTGCGGGAACAGCTGCCGCTGCTCGCGGGCATGCCGCCGCTGGACGTCGACGAGCCGGAGGCGGAAGCCCCCGACGAGGGGTACGAGGAGACGGCACCGCAGCCGCGCGAGCAGCCCCCGCGGCGGGGCGCCGTCCCCCTCGTGCCCGGGGCCACACCCGCGGACGCCAACCGGGACACACACACCTCCATGCGCGTGCCCGCCCCCGACGAGCTGGCCGGGGGCGCCAGGGGAACGGCACGGGCCCCGCGCGCGGCAGGCACCGTCCGCCCCGGCTCGGCCCGCCACCGCGCCTCGGCACGACGACGCAGGATCACGCTGGGCGTGGCGGGGGTCGTCCTGGCCGCAGCGGTGGGAGCGGGCGCCTGGTACGCAACGTCGGGCGACGACGCCGACCCGGCGAAGCCGAACACCGGCACTTCGGCCCCACCGATGCCGTGAGCCGATTCAGCCCGTCCGGCGTTTGAGGACGAGGCGCGAAGGGCGTTTGAGGACGAGGCGCGAAGCGCCGAAAGGGGGGAAAGGGGCGCAGCCCCATAAGCCCAGCCGGCGAGGAGAGCCCACGGCACCGGGGAAAGACCCCTTGCCGCAGCGGTTACGCTGGAGTCGTGGCAGTCGTCGATGTATCCGAAGAGCTCAAGTCCCTCTCCTCGACCATGGAGTCGATCGAGGCCGTCCTGGACCTCGACAAGCTGAGGGCAGACATCGCCGTGCTCGAGGAGCAGGCGGCAGCGCCGTCCCTCTGGGACGACCCGGACGAAGCGCAGAAGATCACCAGCAAGCTGAGTCACCTCCAGGCGGAGGTGAGGAAGGCCGAGGCGCTGCGCGGGCGGATCGACGATCTGGGCGTGCTCTTCGAGATGGCCGAGGAGGAGGACGACTCGGACACCCGCGCGGAGGCCGAGTCGCGGAGGCCGAGTCGGAGCTCACCGCGGTCAAGAAGGCACTGGACGAGATGGAGGTCCGCACCCTCCTCTCCGGGGAGTACGACGCGCGTGAGGCCGTCGTCACGATCCGCGCCGAGGCCGGCGGCGTCGACGCCTCCGACTTCGCCGAGAAGCTCCAGCGGATGTATCTGCGCTGGGCCGAGCGCCACGGCTACAAGACCGAGCTGTACGAGACGTCGTACGCGGAAGAGGCCGGCATCAAGTCGACCACCTTCGCCGTCCAGGCCCCGTATTCGTACGGCACGCTCTCCGTGGAGCAGGGCACGCACCGCCTCGTGCGCATCTCGCCGTTCGACAACCAGGGCCGCCGTCAGACGTCCTTCGCGGGCGTCGAGATCCTCCCCGTCGTCGAGCAGACCGACCACATCGAGATCGACGAGAGCGAGCTCCGCGTCGACGTGTACCGCTCCTCGGGCCCCGGCGGCCAGGGCGTGAACACGACGGACTCCGCGGTCCGCCTGACCCACCTGCCCACCGGCATCGTCGTCTCCTGTCAGAACGAGCGCTCGCAGATCCAGAACAAGGCGACCGCGATGAACGTCCTCCAGGCGAAGCTCCTCGAGCGCCGCCGCCAGGAGGAGCAGGCGAAGATGAACGCCCTCAAGGGTGACGGCGGCAACTCCTGGGGCAACCAGATGCGTTCGTACGTCCTGCACCCGTACCAAATGGTGAAGGACCTGCGCACGGAGTTCGAAGTCGGTAATCCCGAGGCCGTGTTCAACGGCGAGATCGACGGCTTCCTTGAGGCCGGAATTCGCTGGCGCAAGCAGCAGGAGAAGTAATTTCGGCGCTAAGTCGACAAAGCTGAACGAGGCAACTGCCACCCTCCGGGCGGCAGTTGCCTTTGTTTATGGGCTTCCCGGGGCCTCCTGTGGGCTTCTTGCGCCTTTTACGTCACAGTCACATGTCCGTACGCCGGTCAACTGTCCCCATAACGGGCATCGCGCCCGCAACGACCTTGACGGTGCTTTGAAAACTGGAAAGGCTAGCGGGCGGCATGCGTATCTCTGAGGCGCGTGTGATCCGGGGGGCCGATCGCGAGCCGCCCCGTGACCCGCGATCCGAGGCGCTGCCTCACTGACGATTCAGCTACTGGGGGTAGCAGCCAGATGACGAAGAAGACGCGGATCCGCATCGCGCGGATAGCCGCCGGCGCGGTGATCGCCGCCGGCGCCTCGCTGACCGCCGCCGGCGCCGCCTCGGCCCTGGACGTCGGCGTCGACCTCGGCGGGACCGGCGCGAGCGCCTCCGCCGACGAGAACGGCATCGGCGTCGACGTCGACCTGCCGGGTGGCGACGACGAGACCGACGACCCGGAGGAGCCCACCAACCCTCCGGAGCCGACCGACGAGCCGACCGAGCCGACGGACCCGCCCACCGAGCCCACCGACCCGCCCACGGAGCCGACGGACCCGCCGACGGAGCCCGACGGACCCGCCGACGGAGCCCACGGACCCGCCCACCCAGCCCACGGACCAGCCCTCCGACCCGGGTGACGACAACAACAACGGCACGGGCGGCGGCGGCACCGGCGGCAACGACACCGACCCCGACGGCGGCTCCGGCCCGGCCGAGCAGGGCGGCAAGGACAGCCTGACCGACACCGGCAGCAAGCCGGTCGAGCAGGTCAACGACAACGGCAGCGGCAAGAACGACGGCGAGCTCGCCGAGACGGGTGCCGCCGAGACCACCTTCCTGATCATCGGTGCCGCCACCATGATCGCCGGTGGCGTCGGCTTCCGCTTCCTGCCCCGCCTGGTCGGCAACCGCGGCGCGGCGGCCTGACCCGACGGTCACCCGGCACGCTACGTAGCGTCACGGCGACGTACGCGACGTAGCGAGCCGCGCACGAGCAGCACAGAAGGGCCCGGAGCCGCATCGGCTCCGGGCCCTTCCGCATACCGTTCTGTCACGCGCTGCCCGGAGGCTACGCCGTCTGGTGCGCCACCAGGGCCATCGCCGCGATCAGCACCAGCAGCAGCCCTATCAGGGCGGCAGGGCTGAGGCCGCCGAAGGGGCCCTCGTGCTGCATCCGCTCCCGGTTGGCCCGGCACACGGGGCAGCGGCCCTCGCTCACAGGCGCCGCGCAGTTCGCGCACACCAACCTGTCATAGGTCATGCGCTTCTCCTCCCGCACAGTCTCAGCCTGCCCAACGCTCGGGGAACCTCAACCGTTCCCCCTACCACTGTGCCAGCTTCCACGGAATTCGGCGCGGGCCGCCGTCCGGCACCCCATTTGTGCGGAGTCGGATCCGCAACAAAACGCGCAACTCAGGACGCCGACTGCGCGGCCCTACCCGGTTCGCGTATGGTCACGCTCACCTACCCCCGGCTACCCGTGGTGCATCCGTGATCCGATTCGACAACGTCTCCAAGGCCTATCCGAAGCAGAACCGCCCCGCCCTCCGCGACGTGTCGCTGGAGATCGAGAAGGGCGAGTTCGTCTTCCTGGTGGGGTCATCCGGCTCCGGAAAGTCCACCTTCCTGCGGCTGATCCTCCGCGAGGAGCGCACCAGCCACGGCCAGGTGCACGTCCTGGGCAAGGACCTGGCCCGGCTCTCCAACTGGAAGGTGCCGCACATGCGGCGCCAGCTCGGCACCGTCTTCCAGGACTTCCGTCTCCTGCCGAACAAGACCGTCGCCGAGAACGTGGCCTTCGCTCAGGAGGTCATCGGCAAGTCGCGCGGCGAGATCCGCAAGTCCGTGCCCCAGGTCCTCGACCTCGTCGGCCTCGGCGGCAAGGAGGACCGGATGCCCGGCGAGCTGTCCGGCGGTGAGCAGCAGCGCGTGGCCATCGCCCGCGCCTTCGTCAACCGGCCGAAGCTGCTGATCGCCGACGAGCCGACGGGCAACCTCGACCCGCAGACCTCGGTCGGCATCATGAAGCTGCTCGACCGCATCAACCGCACCGGCACCACCGTCGTGATGGCCACCCACGACCAGCAGATCGTGGACCAGATGCGCAAGCGCGTCATCGAGCTGGAGAAGGGCCGTCTGGTCCGCGACCAGTCCCGCGGTGTCTACGGCTACCAGCACTGACCCGGCCGCCGGCGCCTGCCATGGCCGCCGGTGTCCGCTTCCGTGCCCGCACCCTCCGCTCCACCTGATCCACTGAAAGGCCGCCATGCGCGCCCAGTTCGTCCTGTCGGAGATCGGCGTCGGTCTCCGCCGCAATCTCACGATGACCTTCGCGGTCGTCGTCTCCGTAGCGCTCTCGCTCGCCCTCTTCGGCGGCTCGCTGCTCATGCGCGACCAGGTGAGCACGATGAAGGGCTACTGGTACGACAAGGTCAACGTCTCGATCTTCCTGTGCAACAAGGCGGACGCCGAGCAGGACCCCAAGTGCGCCAAGGGCGCCGTCACGAACGAGCAGAAGGACCAGATCCTCACCGATCTGAAGAAGATGCCGGTCGTCGACACCGTCCAGCACGAGACGGCCGACCAGGCGTACAAGCACTACAAGGAACAGTTCGGCGACTCGCCGCTGTCCAGCTCGCTGACGCCGGACCAGATGCAGGAGTCGTACCGCATCAAACTGAAGGACCCGGAGAAGTACCAGGTGGTCGCGACCGCCTTCTCCGGGCGGGACGGCGTGCAGTCCGTCGAGGACCAGAAGGGCGTCCTGGACAACCTCTTCGAGCTCCTCAACGGCATGAACTGGGCGGCGCTCGCGGTGATGGCGCTCATGCTCGTCGTCGCGCTGATGCTGATCGTCAACACGGTGCGCGTATCGGCGTTCAGCCGTCGACGTGAAACCGGGATCATGCGTCTGGTCGGCGCGTCCAGCTTCTACATCCAGATGCCGTTCATCCTGGAGGCGGCCGTCGCCGGCCTGATCGGCGGCGGGCTCGCGTGCGGATTCCTGCTCCTCGGCCGGTACTTCATCATCGACCACGGCCTGCAGCTGTCCGAGAAGCTCAATCTGATCAACTTCATCGGCTGGGACGCGGTGCTTGCCAAGCTGCCGCTCGTGCTCGCCATCGGCCTGCTCATGCCCGCGCTGGCAGCGTTCTTCGCCCTGCGCAAGTACCTGAAGGTGTGAGGCGGGGAGCATCCCGGTCCGGGGGGTGTGAGGAGTGCCTCGGGCGCCGTGCGGTCAACGGGCCGTGCGGCGCCCCTCGTTGTCCTAGACTCACCGACATGTCAGGCCCCCCATGGCTCGCCGAGCCCCGCCGCATCCGCCGCGGGGCCGCCCTGACATTGGTGTTCGCGAGCGTCCTCGCCACCGGTGCGGCCACCGGCTCCTGGAACGAGGAGCCGGCAGAAGGCCGGAATCCGGCCCCGCCCACGCGCGCCGTCGCCTCCTCCCGGGACAGCGGTCGCGAGCGGGACCCCGCCGAGGAGGCCGCCGACGCCGCCGCCGAGGCGATGGCCGACGGCAAGTCCGGCAAGGAGGCCGCCGAGGACGTCGTCAGCCGCAGCGGCGACCGCTGGGCCTCGGTCTACTCCCAGGGGGAGTACCGCGAGTTCGAGCAGTCCCTGGACGGCGCCTACACCGGAGTCGGCCTGTGGGCCCGGCGCGCCGCCGACGGCAGGATCGAGGTGTCCCGGGTGCAGCGCGGCGGGCCCGCCGACCGCGCGGGCATCCGCGAGGGCGACAGGCTCACCGCCATCGACGGCAAGAAGGCCACCGGACGCCCCGTCACGGACGTCGTGGCCCTGCTGCGCGGCGACCGCGCGAACACCCCGGTCACCCTCGGCCTGCAGCGCGGCACGCGCGCGTGGACCGAGACCCTGCGCCGCGCCCGCCTGTCCACGGACTCCGTGACCGTCACCCGGCTCCGCGACGGCGCCGTGATGATCAAGGTCGCGGCGTTCACGAAGGGCTCCGGCGAGGCCGTGCGGGACGCGGTGCGCCGCGCCCCCAAGGGCGCCGGCGTCCTCCTCGACCTGCGCGGCAACTCCGGCGGCCTGGTCTCCGAGGCCACCACGGCCTCCTCCGCCATCCTGGACGGCGGCCTCGTGGCGACGTACGACGTACGAGGCGAGCAGCGCGCCCTGCACGCCCAGCAGGGCGGCGACACCACCAGACCCGTGGTCGCGCTCGTCGACGGCGGCACGATGAGCGCGGCCGAGCTGCTCACCGGGGCCCTCCAGGACCGCGGCCGCGCGGTCGTCGTGGGCTCCAGGACGTTCGGCAAGGGCTCGGTGCAGATGCCGAGCAAGCTGCCCGACGGCTCCGTCGCCGAGCTGACCGTCGGGCACTACCGCACCCCTTCGGGGAAGGCGGTCGACGGCCGGGGCATCATCCCGGACCTGGAGGTCGAGGACGGCGCCCAGGAGCGGGCCGAGACAGTATTGACTGGCCTCGGGCCCCCCTCGTAGTGCGAAAATGGCCTGACTATGGCGAAGGAAAAGGTAAAACGCAAGGCCGCCAAGGCCAACGAGAAGGCCCCCGCCCGCAAGATGGTCGCGCAGAACAAGAAGGCGCGGCACGACTACCACATCCTGGACACCTACGAGTGCGGCCTGGTGCTGATGGGCACCGAGGTCAAGTCGCTGCGCCTTGGCCGGGCCTCCCTGGTGGACGGCTTCGTGCACATCGACCACGGCGAGGCGTGGCTGCACAACATCCACGTCCCCGAGTACGTGCAGGGCACCTGGACCAACCACTCGGCCACGCGGAAGCGCAAGCTCCTGCTGCACCGGGCCGAGATCGACAAGCTGGAGTCGAAGTCCCAGGAGACGGGTCACACGATCGTGCCCCTCGCCCTGTACTTCAAGGACAGCCGCGTGAAGGTCGAGATCGCGCTGGCCAAGGGCAAGAAGGAGTACGACAAGCGGCAGACGCTGCGCGAGAAGCAGGACACCCGGGAGACGAACCGGGCGATCTCGGCGGTCCGGCGCCGGCAGGGGATCGGCTAGCCGCCGGGAATACGCTGGCACGGTCGTACGTTGGTCACGTACGATGGTTCACGCCCCGCAGGTGACGGGGCGGCCCCTCCTCGGAGGGTTTGAAAAATCAACATGGGGATGATCGGTTTCGACAGCGGATGTCGAAGCAGGGGAAGCGTGTCGAGGAAGCGGCAATGATCTCGTAAACCATATGTCGCAACAAATAATCGCCAACACCAAGCGCGATTCCTTCGCCCTCGCTGCCTAAGTAGCGACTTTGCGAAGTGTCAGCCCGGGGCTGTTCCCGACCCGGATCCTGGCATCAGCTAGGGAACTAAACTTCTAGACCCGGTCACGGGGTCTGGAAGGAAATCAAACAGTGACTGGGCCCGTCGGAGACTTGTTCGCGAGATCACCGGGGCCGAGAAAATCACAGCGAACTGCACACGGAGAAGCCCTGATTCCGCACCGTTGGACGCGGGTTCGATTCCCGCCATCTCCACGAAGTCGACAGGCGACGTGTGCCCGCGGACAGCGCGGGCCGCGTCGCCTTCGTCGTTTTGCGCGGCTGCGCCGCGCGTGGCGGGGGCTCCGCCACCCGCACCCCCTAGCGCGGGCTCGGGCAGGCCGTACGGAGCCGCCTACTGTCGCGCGCGGCCGTCTTCCGGGATGCTCCAGGGTCATGAGTAGACCCGTGAGACGCGTCAACCACCGTATGCGCCACTGGATCTGGCCCGCCGTGCTCGGCCTCGCCGTGGCCACCTTCTCTTTCAGCTCCCTCAGCGCTCCCGCCGGGGCGGATTCCGACCGGAGCGGGCTGCCCGAAGCCATCGACACCATCCTTGGCGACCCCCGGATGGAGGGCGGCGCCGCGAGCGTCGTGGTCGCCGACGCCGCGACCGGCGAGACCCTCTACCAGCACCTGCCCAGCGGGCGCCTGATGCCCGCCTCCAACACCAAGATGCTGACCTCGGCCGCCGCCCTGGAGCTGCTCGGCCCGGAGCACCGCTTCACCACCGACGTGCTCGCCCACGGCGAGCGGCACGGGACCGTGCTCAAGGGCGACCTGTATCTGCGCGGCACCGGCGACCCGACGACGCTCGCCAAGGACTACGACCGGCTCGCCGAGAAGGTCGCCGCCGAGGGCATCAAGCGGGTCTCGGGGCGGCTCGTGGCCGACGACACCCGGTTCGACGACCGGCGCCAGGGTGACACCTGGGGCGCCGACGACGAGTCCGCGTACTACGCCGCGCAGATCTCCGCGCTGAGCGTCGCGCCCGACACCGACTACGACACCGGGACGGTCGTCGTCGCGGTGGCGCCGGGGGCCACCGCGGGGGACAGGCCGAAGGTCACCGTGACGCCGAAGACCGACTACGTAGACATCGATCTGCGGGCCACGACGGTCGCCGCGGGCGGCGCGGACACCATCGCCGTGGAGCGGCAGCACGGCAAGAACACCATCACCGTCACCGGCACGGTGCCCGTCGGCGGCAGCACCACCAAGGAGTGGATCACCGTCTGGGAGCCGACCCGGTACGCCGCCGCGATCTTCCGGGACGCGCTGGCCGCCCACGGGGTGAAGGTCGGCGGGCCCACCAGGGCCGGGATTCCGACCCCCAAGGGGGCGCGCGAGCTGGCCTCGCACGCCTCCATGAAGCTCAGGGACCTGCTGATCCCGTTCATGAAGCTGTCCAACAACATGCACGCCGAGTCCCTGACGAAGGCCATGGGGTACAAGGCCACCGGAAGGCCCGGGAGTTGGGGCGACGGCATCGCGGCGATCGGCGGCTATCTGAAGACGGCCGGGGTCGACCCGGGCAAGCTGCGGCACGTCGACGGTTCCGGGCTCTCGCGCAAGAACAACGTCGCCGCCGACCAGTTCATCAAGCTGCTGCGCTCGGCCAAGGGCGAGCCGTGGTTCGCCGACTGGTACCGGTCGCTGCCGGTGGCGTGCGACCCGGACAAGCTCGACGGCGGCACGCTGCGCTCGCGGATGTGCGGGACGCCGGCGGCGCTCAACGTGCACGCGAAGACCGGGTCGCTGACCGGCGCGTCCGCCCTTTCGGGGTACGTGACCGACGCGGGCGGCCGCGAACTCGTCTTCAGCATCGTCCTCAACAACTACCTGCCCTCCTCGGTGAAGGCACTGGAGGACGCCATCGTGGTCACCCTCGCGAAGTCCGACGAGGACAAGGCCGTACTGGTCAGGCCCCGTGCGGAGCGCGGGTCCGGGCAGGGCGGCGAGCTCGAGTGCTCGTGGCGCAAGCCCGCGCGGTGCTGAGCAGCAGCGCGCACAGGGCGGCGGCCACGGGCACGGTGTAGCCGGCGGTGGAGCCGAGATGCTCCACCGCCCAGCCGCCGCCCGCCGCGCCGCACGCGATGCCCCCGAGGAGGCCGGTCACGGCGAGGGTCATGGCCTCGTTCAACTGCCCCTCGGGGGCGTACCGCTGCACCAGCGTCATGCCGGTGACCATCGTCGGGGCGGTCGCCATCCCGGCCACGAGCAGCGCCCCCGCGAGCACCACCAGCGACCCGGTCGCCGCCACCGCGAGCAGCGGCAGCGTCATCAGGGCCGCCATCGCCGCCCCGCACCACAGGTGGCGGCGGTCCAGGGGACCGCTCGGCCGCAGGGCTCCGTAGACCAGGCCCGCCGCGCACGACCCCGCGGCCTGCAGCGCGAGGATCACGCCCCCGGCCGCCTTGTGCCCCTGCGCGTCCGCGTACGCGAGGGTCGCGACCTCCAGCGAACCGAAGACGGCGCCGGTCGCGAGGAAGACGACCAGCAGAGCGGGCATCCCACGCGCGCGGAGAGGCGATTTCGCCTTAGGAGAGCCGCTCGTACGCCGCTGGGGCGGGGGCTCGGTCGCGCGCTGGGCGGCGAACAGCAGCACGCCGGTCAGCAGCAGGACGGCCCCCACCAGGGTGCCCGCCTGCGGGAACAGCGACCCGCACAGGAATGCCGCGAGCACCGGGCCGAGCATGAAGCACAGTTCGTCCGCCGCCTGCTCGAAGGAGTTGGCGGTGTGCAGCGCGTCCGGCCGGCCTTTCAGCAGGTGCGACCAGCGGGCCCGCGACATCCCGCCGATGTTCGGGGTGGTGGCCGTGGCGGCGTACGAGGCGAACAGGGTCCAGTCCGGCGCCCCGAAGCGGACGCACAGCAGCAGCGACAGCGAGCCCAGCACCGCCAGGGCCGTGGCGGGCACGGCGACGCGCGCCTGCCCGTGCCGGTCGACGAGACGGGCCGTCCAGGGCGCCACGACGGCGGTCGCGGCGAGCCCGGTGGCGGTGACGGCGCCCGCGAGCGCGTACGAGTCACGGGCACCGGCGATCATGATCACCGCGCTGACGCTGAACATGCCCATGGGGAGGCGGGCGATGAGGTTGCCGACGGTGAAGGCCGCGGCGCCGGGTATCGCGAAGAGGCGGGCGTAGGGGTTGCGGGTGTGGGCGCGCGCGGAATCGCTGGTGGGCGGGGCAGCGGGTGGGGCGGCGGGGTCGGCGGGGGCTTGGGGCATGACTCCAGGCTCACCGCGCGGGCCGGTGGCGGTCCAACACCTTCTGGGTGCCGATTCACGCACCTGCGTTGTAAGTTCGCGGGATGACCGGAGAGCCCCGCACGTCCCCCGGTGGGGAGCCGTACGCACGCCGTGACGTGGACCCCCGCCTCCTGCGCTCGTTCCTCGCCGTCGCCGAGGAACTGCACTTCACCCGTGCCGCCGCCCGGCTGTACGTCGCCCAGCAGGCGCTGAGCCGCGATGTGCGGCGGCTCGAACGGGAGCTGGGGGCCGGCCTGTTCGCGCGGTCGACGCGGCAGGTGACACTGACGGCCGACGGCGAGCGGCTGCTTCCGTACGCGCGGCGCGTCCTCGCGGCGCACGACGAGCTGGCGGCCGCCTTCGCGCGCGGGGGCACGGCGGCCGCCGCCCGGCCGCTGCTCGTCGACCTCAACAGCCCGGGCCTGGTCTTCGGCCGGATCCTCGACCGGGCCCGGCAACTGGCCCCGCAGTGCGAGCTGATGGCCCGCTTCGAGAGCGGACTGACCGGCGCCGCCGCCGAGATCGCGGCCGGGCGCCTGCACGCGTCGTTCGGCCGGTACGCGGGGCTGCCCGCGGCCGTGCGCGCGGGGCTCGCCCAGCAGCCGGTGCGGTACGAGCCGATGGCGGTGCTGCTGCCGACCGGCCACCCGCTGGCGGAGCTCGACGAGGTGCCGCTCGGCCGGCTCGCGGGGACGAGCGTCTACGCGGGCGCGGGCAACGAGCGCACCCCGGAGTGGACCGATCTCGCCCGCCGCCTCTTCGAGGGCCGCGGCATCGAGGTCGCGCCGCCCGCGCCGCTCGCCGTCGGCCCCGAGGAGTTCGCGCGGATCATGGCGAAGCACCGCAACCCCGTCCTCGCCGTCGTCGGCTTCCCCGAGCTGCCGGGCGCCGTGCTCCGCCCGCTCGTCGACCCCGTACCGCTGTCCCCGGTGTCGCTGGTGTGGCGCCGCGGCCTGCGCCACCCCGGGCTCGACGCCCTGCGCCGGGCCGCGGCCGAACTCGCGGCGGCCGAAGGGTGGCTGACCCGCCCGGCGGACGCATGGATTCCGGCCACGGATGCACTCATCATGATGAGTCAGGACTGACTTGAACCCTCGGTTGTCGGTGGCGTGCGCTACGTTCGGATTCCGGGCGCGGTGTGGTAAGGGGGGCGCTCGGATCGGGTGGGGGCCCGGTCCGGACGACGAGTGCCCGGGGAGTCGTACGCGCCCGATTCAGCTGCACGTGGGGGGTTCGCGTACGCATGGAGAAGTGGCGAGAAGACGATCTGCCAGGGAATACGCCGGGCCTCTCGGAGACCGGCGGCGCACTGCCGGGGCGCGCGGGCGGTCCGTCCGCGCCGACGCACGACCCGAATGAGGTCACCGTCCAGATCGACGGTCTGGGGCGGCACTTGGCGGGCGAAGCGGGTGGCGCGGCCGACGGAACCCGCATTCAACAGGGAATTCAAGACACCCAAGATCTGGCCGACAAGCCGGTGTTCGTGGACGAGACGGGCCGCCGCAGCAGGCGGTATCGCCGCATCGGCGGGGCCGTCGGCCTCTTCTGCGCGGTGTACGCGGCGGTCATCGTGGCCACGCTCGCCTCGGGGAACTCCAGCGCGCCCTGGCTGCCGGTGCCCGCCCCCAAGGACGAGCCGCCCGCGAGCAAGGTCGACACCCCGGGAGCCCCGGCGGAGCCTGCGGTCTCGCCCAGGTCGCCGTCCTCGTCGGCGCCCTCGTCCGGGGCGGCGCCGACGTCCGGCGCCTCCGCGACCGGCGGGGGTACGACAGCGGCGGCGGCCGACGAGTCCGGGCGCGCCGCCTCCTCCGGAGGTGACGACGCGGGCAGCGGGCGCAGCGGTTCGCCGGGCCGGGCCCGGGACCGGGGTTCGGCCCAGGGCGCCGAGCGG
>NZ_AOPZ01000444.1 GCF_000414115.1 Streptomyces aurantiacus JA 4570 | reverse complement strand
GGGCGCACCCCGCGAGGGCCTACAGCCGCTGCAGGATCGTCGCCGTAGCCACCGCGCCCCCCGCGCACATGCACACAAGGGCGAACTCCTTGTCGGCCCGCTCCAGTTCGTGGAGGGCGGTGGTCAGGAGCCGGGCGCCGGTCGCGCCGACGGGGTGCCCGAGAGCGATCGCGCCCCCGTTGACATTCACCTTCTCCAGGTCCTGCCCGAAGACCTGCGCCCAGCTCAACACCACAGCCGCGAACGCCTCGTTGATCTCGACCAGATCGATGTCCTTCAGGGACATCCCCGCCTTGCCGAGCACGGCCCGCGTGGCATCGATCGGCCCGTCGAGGTGGAAGTGCGGATCGGCCCCCACCAGCGCCTGCGCGACGACCCGCGCCCGCGGCCGCAGCCGCAGGGCGCGAGCCATCCGCTTGGAGGTCCAGAGCAGCGCCGCCGCCCCGTCGGAGATCTGCGAGGAGTTCCCGGCGGTGTGCACGGCGGTGGGCATGACGGGCTTGAGCCGGCCGAGCGCGTCCATGGACGTGTCGCGCAGCCCCTCGTCGCGGTCCACGAGCCGCCACATCCCCTGCCCCGCGGCCTGCTCCGCCTCGGTGGTGGGCACCTGCACGGCGAACGTCTCGCGTTTGAACCGCTCCTCGCCCCACGCGGCCATCGCCCGCTCCTGCGAGATCAGCCCGAGGGAGTCCACGTTCTCGCGGGTGAGCCCCCGCTTGCGGGCGATCCGCTCGGCCGCCTCGAACTGGTTGGGCAGGTCGACGTTCCACTCGTCGGGGAACGGCTTGCCGGGCCCGTGCTTGGACGCCGACCCGAGCGGCACCCGCGACATGGACTCGACCCCGCAGCTGATGCCGACGTCGATGACCCCGCCCGCGACCATGTTGGCGACCATGTGCGATGCCTGCTGGGACGAGCCGCACTGGCAGTTGACCGTCGTCGCCCCCGTCTCGTACGGCAGGCCCATCGTGAGCCACGCGGTGCGTGCCGGGTTCGCGGACTGCTCGCCCGCCTGGGTGACCGCGCCGCCGACGATCTGCTCGACGCAGTCGGCGTGGATGCCGGTGCGCCCGAGGAGTTCCCGGTAGGTCTCGCCGAGGAGATAGGCCGGATGAAGGTTGGCGAGCGCACCCCCGCGCCTGCCGATCGGAGTGCGTACGGCTTCGACGATGACAGGTTCAGCGGCCACAGCTCATCCTCTCCGTCCACAGCACGCGGGGCGTCCCGGCATCCCGCGCGCGATAACTAGTACGCGTTCTAGTTATGTCCAGCAGTCTGCTGACCCCGACCCCGCCCCCGCAAGGGGCGTGCACGCACCGTCCGCGCGACCGGCCCGCAAAGGGATGCCGTCGCGGGCCTTGCCACTTGTAGAACCCGTTACTACGTTGCGACGCATCTCCTGATGGCCCGTCAGATGAACGTCTGGAGCTGCCGATGTCCTGTCCCGCGCTGCCCGACGGGTTCGACTTCACCGATCCCGATGTGCTGCAAGACCGCGTGCCCTTCCCGGAGTTCACGCGACTGCGGCAGTCGGAGCCGGTGCGCTGGATCGCCCAGCGGCCCGGCATCTCCGGGTTCGACGACGCCGGCTACTGGGCCGTGACCCGGCACGCGGACGTCAAGTACGTGTCCACGCGCCCGGAGTTGTTCTCCTCGAACCTCAACACCGCGGTCATCCGCTTCAACGAGTCGATCAGCCGCGACCAGATCGAGGTCCAGAAGCTCATCATGCTCAACATGGACCCGCCCGAGCACACCCGGGTCCGCCAGATCGTGCAGCGCGGCTTCACCCCGCGCGCCATCCGCTCCCTGGAGGACGCGCTGCGCAGCCGCTCGCACCGGATCGTCGAGACGGCCCTGGAGAGCGCCGACGAGAACGGCTCCTTCGACTTCGTCACCCGGGTCGCCGTCGAACTCCCCCTGCAGGCCATAGCCGAGCTCATCGGCGTACCCCAGGAGGACCGCTCCAAGATCTTCGACTGGTCCAACAAGATGGCGGCGTACGACGACCCGGAGTACGCGATCACCGAGGAGGTCGGCGCCGAGGCCGCGATGGAGATCGTGAGCTACGCGATGAATCTGGCCGCCGCCCGCAAGGAGTGCCCGGCCAAGGACATCGTCAGCCGGCTCGTGGCGGCCGAGGACGAAGGCAACCTGTCCTCCGACGAGTTCGGGTTCTTCGTCATCCTGCTGGCCGTCGCGGGCAACGAGACCACCCGCAACGCCATCACCCACGGCATGCACGCCTTCCTCACCCACCCCGACCAGTGGGAGCTGTTCAAGCGCGAGCGGCCGGTGACGACCGCCGAGGAGATCGTGCGCTGGGCCACGCCCGTGGTGTCCTTCCAGCGCACCGCGACCGAGGACACCGAACTCGGGGACGCGCGGATCAAGAAGGGCGACCGCGTCGGAATCTTCTATTCCTCCGCCAATCACGATCCCGAAGTCTTCGACAACCCCGACGTGTTCGACATCAGCCGGGACCCGAACCCCCATCTCGGCTTCGGCGGCGGCGGCCCGCACTTCTGCCTCGGGAAGTCCCTCGCGGTGCTTGAAATCAACCTCATCTTCAACGCCGTGGCGGAGGCGATGCCCGGACTGCGGCTCACCGGCGACCCGCGCCGGCTCCGCTCGGCCTGGCTCAACGGCGTCAAGGAACTCCAGGTCAGCACCCGCTGACCCGGCCCCACGGGAGGCAGGGGCACACCCCCTACGCCCCGCCCCTGCCTCCCCTGGACCGACTCACCGAGGAATTCCGCCAAATGTTCACTTGATCGGCAAGTCACGCCAACGTTTTCGTTACGTGAGGCGTCTTGAGGGGTGACCTTGCCCCTCCAGGACTTCGAACGGAAACGGTGACCGTGGTCTCTGCCGACCTCTCGATCCTCCCCACCGGCAGTTCGCCCACAGAACGGAAGAATCCCTTCCGCGCCATCCGTTCCTTCTGCCGGCGGCACCGCGTGCCCGTCCTCGCCACCGCGCCCACCCTTCCCCTGTACGCGCTGTGGGCGGCGTTCCTCGCCACCGGCGGCGGGGACCTCGCGGCCCAGCAGGCGTGGGCCCGGTTCGCGGAGGACCACGGCTCGGCGGCGTACGGCCTCTTCTGGTACGGCGGCATGCACACCGCCAACTACAGCCTGATATCCCCGTACTTGATGGCCGCGATCGGCGTGAAGACCGTGACGGTCCTGTCCGGCGTCGCGGGCGCCTGGCTCGTCGCCGTGCTCATCGAGCGCTCCGGTGTGCGCCGCCCGCTGTGGCCCGCGGTCCTCGCCTCGCTCGCCGTCTGGTGCAACGTCGCCTCCGGTCGCACCACGTTCGCCCTCGGCCTCGCCTTCGGGCTCGGCGCCGTCCTCGCGGTGCTGCGCGGCAGGCGCCTGACCGTCGCGGTCGTCTGCTCGGCGCTCGCCACCATGGCTTCGCCGGTGGCGGGCCTGTTCCTGCTCGTGGTCGGGGCGGGCTACTTCTTCGTACGGGAATGGGCGCGCGCCCTGGCCCTGCTCGCGCCGCCCGTCGTGGTCGTCGGCGTCACGACGCTGCTCTTCCCCTTCAAGGGCGAGCACCTGATGTGGGCGGACCGGATCTTCCCGCCGGTCTTCTTCAGCCTGGTCCTGGTGGTGGCGGGGCCGCGGGAGTGGCGGGTGCTGCGGTGGGGGGCGGGGGTGTACGCGGTGGGGACCGTCCTCACGTATCTCATCCCCTCGCCGATCGGCACGAACGTCGAGCGGCTCGCCGAACTCGTCGCGCCCGCGCTGCTGCTGGCCGCGCTGCTCACCCCCGCGCTGCCCGTCATGCGCCGGATGGCGCTGGTGACGGCGCTCGTCCTGTCGACGGCGTGGGTGGCGCAGAAGACGGCCGACGACCTGGAGGTGTCGACGATCGTGCCGGCCTGGTCGACGGACACCCAGGCCGTCGTACGCGAACTGCACCGGCTCGGCGCCGACCGGGGCCGGGTCGAGGTGGTCCCGGCCCGCAACCACCGCGAGGCCACCGCGCTCGCGCCGTACGTGAACATGGCGCGCGGCTGGAACCGGCAGCTCGACATCGAGCGCGGGCGGCTCTTCTACGACGGCTCGTTCTCCGCCACGACGTACCGCGCCTGGCTCGACAAGTGGGCGGTCGGGTTCGTCGTGCTGCCGTCCGGCCGGCCGGACGGGCCCGCCCTCGACGAGGCGGCGCTGGTCAAGAGCGGACCGCAGTGGCTGGAGCCGGTGTGGCGCGACAAGCACTGGCGGATCTACCGCGTGCGGAACGCGGTGCCGATGGCCTCCGCGCCCGCCTCCGTGGTCCGCTCCACCAGCACGGACGTGGTGGTGCGGGTGCCGGAGCGGGGCTCGGTGACCGTGCGGATCGTGTACTCGCCGTGGCTCCGGGCCGAGGGGGCGTGCCTGAAGCGGCACGGCGAGTTCACACAGCTGACGGTCGAGACGCCCGGGACGTACCGGATCAGCTCGGGGTACGGCCGCTCGTCGCGTCCGGGTTGCTGACGGGCTCGTCCGGCGCGCCCGACGGCTTCGCGACGCCGCCCTCCGGCCCCTCGGCGGCCCCGCCCACGGCCTTGTCGGGCGTGGCCTTCTTGGACGTGCTCAAGGGTGCCTCTGGCGTGGCCGCGAGGAGCTTCTCGGGTGTGAGCGCCTTCTCCGGGGTGGCGACGGCCTTCTCGGACGTGGCGAGCGCCTTCTGGGACGCCCCGCCGACGGCCTTGACCGCGCCGGCCGGCTCCGGCACCGGTCCGGCGGCGGCTCCCGCCACGGCAGGCTCCAACCCCGTCCCCACCCTCAGGGCCTGCTTCACGCGCGGCCCCTGCAGCAGGTAGGTCAGCCCGAAGCCCGCGCCGACGACGGCCGCGCCGCCCACCGCGTCGAGGATCCAGTGGTTGCCGGTGCCGACGATCGCGCACACCGTGAAGAACGGGTGCAGCAGGCCGAGGGCCTTCATCCACCACTTGGGCGCGAGGATCGCGATGGTCAGACCGCACCACAGGGACCAGCCGAAGTGCAGCGAGGGCATCGCCGCGTACTGGTTGGTGAGCTTCGTCAGCGTGCCGTAGTCCGGCTGTGTGAAGTCCTGCGGGCCGTGGATGGTGTCGATGAAGTTGAGGTTCTCCATCAGCCGTGGCGGCGCGAGCGGGTAGCCCCAGAAGCCGACGAGCGCGAGGATCGTGGCGAAGCCGAGGGCGGAGCGCGCCCAGCGGTACTGGGCGGGGCGGCGCAGATAGAGGATCGCGAGGACGCTCAGCGGCACCACGAAGTGGAACGACGTGTAGTAGAAGTTGAAGAAGCTCTCCATCCACGGCGTCCGCGCCGTCAGATGGTTGAACCAGTGCTCGATGTCGATGTGCAGGAACTGCTCGATGGAGTGGATCTGCTCGCCGTGGCTCTCGGCGCGCTCCCGGCCGCCGGAGATGGTGCCGCCGGTCGCCGCGAGCCGGGTCTGCTGGTACGCGGAGTAGCCGACGCGGATCAGGAGCAGTTCGAGCAGCAGGTTCGGGCGGGTGAGCACGCGCCGCCAGAACGGGAACAGCGGCACCCACTTCCACCGCGCCGGTACGGGATCGGCGTACGAGGTGGGGATCGGCTTCTGGTACTCGGGGGCCGTGCGGGACAGGAACGGCACGATCAGGGCCGAGGCGAGCGCGGCCAGCAGGATCACGTTGTCGCGCAGCGGCTCCAGGACCGACATGTTCGGGAGCATCATCTTCGACGGCAGCGTCATCACCAGGACGACGGCGATGGGCCATACGTACCGGTCGGAGGCCCGCTTGCCGACCCGGCCGACCACGGCGAGCAGCAGCCACAGGAGCTGGTGCTGCCAGCTCGTCGGGGACACGGCGACGGCGACGCAGCCGGTGAGGGCGACGGCGAGCAGCAGTTGGCCGTCGCGGGCGTACCTGACCGCGCGGCGCAGGCCGAGGGCGGCGACGGCGGCGCTCAGGGCGAGGAAGAGCCCTATTTCGAGCGGTCCCTCCAGGCCGAGGCGGAGCAGCGCGCCGTGCAGCGACTGGTTGGCGTTGGCGTCCGGGCTGGCGCCGAGCCCTGCGCCCGCCAGGTGGTGCACCCAGTACGTCGTCGAGTCGTGCGGCATGGCCGCCCAGGCGGCGGCGGTGGCGGCGGCGAAGGTCGCGCCGAGGGACCCGACGGCCTTCTTGCGGCCGGTGAACCACAGCAGCGGCGCGAACAGCAGCACCGTGGGCTGCAGGGCCGCGGCGAGGCCGATGAGGATGCCGCTGGCCCGCTGCCCGCGCACGGCGAAGCAGCCGAGCAGCACGAGCAGGACGGGGATGATGCTGGTCTGGCCCAGGTGCAGGGTGTTGCGCACCGGCAGGGACAGCATCAGCAGGCTGATCGCGACCGGGGCGGCGAGCAGGGAGGTGCGGCGCGAGACGGGCTGCGGCAGCGCGCGGGCGGCGACCAGGCCGAGGACCACGACGAGGCCGAGGGTGCCGAAGGTCCAGGCCCAGCCGAGCGCCTGTTCGGCGGAGTTGGCGAACGGCTTGAGGACCAGGCCGCCGAAGGGCGTGCCGGTGAACTTGTCCGCGTCGTACAGCGAACCCTTCACGTGCAGCACGCCGTTGGGCCCGATCCAGGTCTCCAGGTCGGTCAGGCGCTCGCCCTTGGGGGTGCGCAGGACGACGGTCACCTGCCGCACGGCGAGGACGGCGGCGATCAGCCAGAGGGCGACACGCATCGCTCCGATACGCGCGTCGGGTGTCCCGGATGCCCCCGCGCCCAAGGCACTTCCCGGCCCCCTGTGCTCAACATTCGCCACGCCCTGTCGGCCCTCCCGCCCCATCCGTCATCCTCGATCAAAGTGCCAGGAGATCCCAGATCTCGCCCAAAGAGGCTCGCATGCCCCTGAGTGAGACGCGCGCAACCCCCATTTCACCTGGCAGCCACACCGCTTTCTACCGGCTTTTCGGCTTCCGTGCCCAACCGGCCCGCGGCGGGCGCGGGCCCCGGAGGACGCCCCGGGGCGGGGTCCACGGCCCTCGGCGGGAGAGCGCGCGGGCCCCCGGCGACCCGCGTTCCCTGCGGGTTCACCGGGCCCGGCCGGTTTCCGGGCGGTTTCACGGGGCTCATCTGTGTGATGACTCGGTGAACCCCCTGGTTCGGTTCCGCCGTCCGGGCGCGACATAGATCACATACGACCCACGCCGTCGCCGCCGGAAGTACCCCCGTTTGGCCTGAATACAGCGCGATTGCGACCCTGCGCGATCACCCCGCCACCACCCGTAATGATGGTTGCTGCACCTAAGGTCACCGGGTCCATGTCGTCCACGAAAGGCAGGCGAGCGAGCCCTTGCCGACCGCGCAACACGTCGGACCCCGCACCCCCGCGGCCCCCTCCCCCGGCGGAACGGCGAAAGCCCTCGCCGACGCGGCCCCCGGGCCCGCGGGACCGGCCGCCGCCGAAGCCACCGTCACCGACCCCGCGCTGGTCAAGCGGGCCGTGAAGGCGGCCGCGCTCGGCAACGCGATGGAGTGGTTCGACTTCGGCGTCTACAGCTACATCGCGGTGACCCTCGGCAAGGTCTTCTTCCCCTCGGGCAACCCCACGGCCCAGCTCCTGTCGACGTTCGGCGCCTTCGCGGCGGCCTTCCTGATCCGCCCGCTCGGCGGCATGGTCTTCGGGCCGCTCGGCGACCGCGTGGGCCGCCAGAAGATCCTCGCCCTCACCATGATCATGATGGCGGCGGGCACGTTCGCGATCGGTCTGATCCCGTCGTACGCCAGCATCGGCGTGTGGGCGCCGATCCTGCTGCTGCTGGCCCGCCTGGTGCAGGGCTTCTCCACGGGCGGCGAGTACGCGGGTGCCTCGACGTTCATCGCGGAGTACGCGCCCGACAAGAAGCGCGGCTTCCTCGGGAGCTGGCTGGAGTTCGGCACCCTCGCCGGGTACATCGGCGGCGCGGGCCTCGTCACACTGATGACGGCCCTGCTGTCCAGCGAGGACCTGCAGTCCTGGGGCTGGCGCATCCCGTTCCTGATCGCGGGCCCCATGGGCCTCATCGGCCTCTACCTCCGCATGCGCCTGGAGGAGACCCCCGCGTTCGCGGCCGAGCTGGAGAAGGCGCACCAGGGCGAGCAGGCGCGGCCGAAGGTGCGGGTGCGGGACATGGTGACCGGGCAGTGGCGGGCCCTGCTGCTCTGCATGGGCCTGGTCCTGGTCTTCAACGTCACGGACTACATGCTCCTGTCGTACATGCCGAGCTACCTCACCAGCGAGCTGAACTACGACGAGACGCACGGGCTGCTCGTCATCCTCGTGGTGATGGCCCTGATGATGTGCGCCCAGCCGTTCGTCGGCGCGCTCACCGACCGCGTGGGCCGCCGCCCGGTCATAGCCGCGGGCTGCGCGGGCTTCCTCCTCCTCTCGGTCCCCGCCCTGCTCCTGATCCGCGACGGCTCCCTGTGGGCCATCGGCCTCGGCCTGTCCGCGCTCGGGCTGCTCCTGGTCTGCTTCACGGCGTCCATGCCGTCGGCGCTGCCCGCCCTCTTCCCCACACCCGTGCGCTACGGCTCCCTGTCCATCGGCTTCAACGTCTCCGTGTCCGTCTTCGGCGGGACGACTCCGCTGGTGGTCACGGCGCTGATCGGGGCGACGGGGGACGTGATGATGCCCGCGTACTACATGATGGCGGCGGCCGTCGTCGGCGGCGTCGCCGTCTGGTACATGGCGGAGTCCGCGGGCCGGCCGCTGCCGGGGTCGCCGCCGGCGGTGGAGGGGCCTGCGGCGGGCTGAGCGCCGGTAATCGGGGCCTGCGCCCAGCCCGTCCTCAAACGCCGGAGGGGCTAAAAATTTCGCCGGTGCGGCAGCGTTTTAGCCCGTCCGGCGTTTGAGGACGAGCCGCGGCGGAGCCCCCGGTTTCGGGAAGGGGCGGGGTTGGGGAATGCTCAGCGCAGCGTCACCCGACCCAAGGAGCACGCCCGCATGAGCACCGAGCCCGACCGCTGGACCGCCGTGGACGCCTACTTCACCGAGCTCCTCACCCCGGCCGACCCCGCCCTCACGGCCGCACTCCAGGAGAGCGAAGCGGCCGGCCTGCCGGCCATCAACGTCGCCCCGAACCAGGGCAAGCTCCTCCACCTCCTGGCCCAACTCCAGGGCGCCCACCGCATCCTGGAGATCGGCACGCTCGGCGGCTACAGCACGATCTGGCTGGCCCGCGCCCTGCCCGCCGACGGCCACCTGCTCACCCTCGAGTACAGCCCCGAGCACGCCGGCGTGGCCCGCGCCAACCTCGCCCGGGCCGGCCTGGACAAGATCACCGAGGTGCGCACCGGACCGGCCCTGGACTCGCTCGCCGCCCTGCACGCCGAGTCCCCGGCCCCCTTCGACCTGGTCTTCATCGACGCGGACAAGGTCAACAACCCGCACTACGTGGAGTGGGCCCTCAAGCTCACCCGCCCGGGCAGCCTGATCATCGTCGACAACGTCGTACGCGGCGGCCACGTCACCGACGCCGACAGCGACGACCCCGGCATCCAGGGCACCCGCGCGGCCCTCGAACTCATCGCGAGCCACCCGAAGCTGGACGGCACGGCGGTGCAGACGGTGGGCACGAAGGGGTACGACGGCTTCGCCCTGGCCCGCGTACTGGACTGACCCGCCCCGTACGCACCCGCGCCGTACGGAGGGCTCAAACCTCGTGGTAGAAGCCCACGTTGACGCTCCGCGGCCCCGACCGGTCCCGCACGACGAGCTCACCGGAGCCGCCCCGGGGCAGCGGCGTCGTCGCCCCGTACGCGAGAGGGACCGCGGAGCCCCCGGCGAGCAGCCGCACCTCGGAGGCCGGGTCGGGCTGCGAGCCGCGCACCCAGGTCACCGTCCAGGTGCCGTCGATACGGCAACGGAATTCGAGATGCGTACGGGAGACGAACAGCCAGTCCTGGGGCGGCGCCAGCCGGCACACGTTGCGGTCGCGGCCGACGCGCAGGACCGCGCCGGGCTCACTCTCCGCCTCCGCCATCAGCATGCCCGCGGTCGCGCCCGCGTCCGCCGCCCCCGTCACCACGGCCATGGTCAGCTCAAGCACCTGGGTACCCCCTGCCCTGAAGTCCGGACAACCGCGCGCATCCTAGCCCCGTGCCGCCGGGCGCCCTCTGCGACCATGGACGCATGACTGAACGGAAACCACCGGGAGTCAGCTTCGAGTCCTGGGTCGACAAGCAGATCCGCGAGGCGGAGGAGCGCGGCGACTTCGCCGCCCTGCCCGGCCGCGGTCAGCCCCTTCCGGACGACACCGGCGCCGCGTACGACGAACTGTGGTGGGTCAAACGGAAGTTGGCCCGCGAGGGCGTCTCCGTCCTGTCGCCGACGCTCGCCCTGCGCAAGGAGGCCGAGGACGTCCTCGCGGCCGCCGCCGAGGCGCCGTCGGAGCGCATGGCCCGCCGCCTGGTCACGGACCTCAACGAGAAGATCCGCGAGGCCCTGCGCACCCCGCCCCCAGGACCGCCCCTGGGCCTGCGCCCCTTCGACGTCGACGAGGTGGCCCGGGACTGGCGCGAACGCCACGCGGGCGGGACGGCGACGGGAAACGGAACCTGAGCGGGACCGGAGCAGGACCGGAGCCGGAACCGGACCGGAACCGGACCGGTTCCGGAGCCCGCCCCGGCCGTCCGACGCCGTGCGGCTCTGCGGCAGGATGGCCCCATGAGCGTAGTCAAGATCAACGTCCTGACCGTTCCCGCCGAGCAGCGGGAAACCCTTGAACAGCGCTTCGCGTCCCGCGCGGGCGCCGTCGAGAACTCGGACGGCTTCGAGTGGTTCGAGCTCCTGCGCCCCGTCGAGGGCACGGACCAGTACCTGGTGTACACGCGGTGGCGCGACGAGGCCGCGTTCCAGGCGTGGATGGAGGGCCCGATGAAGGCGTCCCACCAGGGGCAGGGCGGCGGCGAGCGCCCCAAGCCGGCCTCGTCCAGCGCCGCCGTCTGGACCTTCGAGGTCGTCCAGCAGGCGGCGCCGCCGGCCCCCGAAGGGGCCTGAGCCCGGATGTCCTGGACCGTGGGCCCCGAGCCGGTCGGCTCGGTGGCGGCCCTCGCGCTGTGGCGGGCGTACTACACCGAGATCAGCGACCGGTGGTACGAGCTGCATCAGGGGCACGCCACCAATCCCGCCGAGCTGGAGCGCGAGATCGCGGCGGATTCCGGGGCGGGGCTCACGCCGCCCGCCGGTGTGCTGCTCCTCGCCCGCTGGGACGGCGACCCCGCGGGCACGGCCGGGGTACGCCTCGTGGACGCCGCCACCGCCGAGCTGACGCGCGTCTTCGTCGCGGCGGGGCTGCGCGGGAAGGGCGGCGGCTCGGTCCTCCTCACCGCCGCGGAGGAGGCCGCCCGGTCGCTGGGGGCGACCCGCGTCCGCCTGGACACCCGCCACGACCTGGTCGAGGCGCGGGCCCTGTACGCGCGGCACGGGTACGTGGAGGGGCCGCGGCACAACTCCGACCAGTACGCGGAGCATTGGCTGCGGAAGGAACTGGCGCCGGGGCGGGGGTGACCGGGCGGGACGGGGTGGTCCGGCCCACGTGCGCGAGGTGCCCCACGGCGAAGTGCGGACTGCGTTGAGGCAGCTTCTCGGCCAGGAGCTGACGTCCGACAGCAAACGGGAAGGGGGTCCCCCCTGCTCTTTAAGAGCTTGGGCCCCCCCCAGGCAGACCAGAAGCCCTCATCGACCAGCAGGCCGCTCCGCGTAGGACCCGCACATCTCCGCCCCCAACTCCTCCACCAACTGCATCAGATCCGTGGGCCGCCCCGGCCCCCACCAGTCCCCCAGCAACTCCGCGAGGGACTCCTCCCGCGCCGCCGCGAGGTTCGCGGCCACCTCCCGGCCGGAGTCGGACAACCGCAGGCCGAGCCCCTCGCGGAGGGCAAGGCGCCGCTCCTCCAACTGACGCGAGGCCTCCGTGACAACGGTGAGCGGCACCATGCTCCGCTCGGCGAGCGTGGCCGGCTCCACATGCCCGTGCCGGGCGATCCGCAGCAGCATCCAGCTCGCCGCGGGCAGCAGGTCGTACCCCGCCCGCTCGGTGATCCGGACGTACACCTCCCGCCGCCCCGCCCGCGTCCCGAGCAGCGACAACGCGCGCGCCACCTCGTCGTACGAGGACCGCTCGACCGGGTTGCTGGCGAGCGTCTGCGTCGGATCGGGCGCCGTCACCGCCCCGCGCAGCCGGTCCTCGCGCAGGAACCAGGCGAGCACGAAGGCGACGAGGGCGACCGGCGCCGCGTACAGGAAGACATCCGTGATGGACGACGCGTACGCGCTCAGCACCCCGGGCCGCAGATCGGCGGGCAGCTCCGCGATGCCGCGCGGGTCGGCCTTGAGCGAGTCGACGCTGACCCCGGCCGGCAGGCCCTGCCCGCGCAGCGCGTCGGTGAGCTTGTCCCCGAGCCGGCCGGTGAACACCGTCCCGAAGATCGCGACGCCGAACGAGGCGCCGATGGACCGGAAGAACGTGGCACCGGACGTGGCGACGCCCAGGTCCTCGTAGCTGACCGCGTTCTGCACGATGAGGACCAGCACCTGCATGACGAGGCCGAGGCCGAGGCCGAACACGAAGAAGAAGGCGCTCATCTCGCCGGTCGGGCTGTTCTCGTCGAGCTGGTGCAGCAGGAGCAGGCCGAGCGCGGTGACGCCGGTGCCCGCGATCGGGAACACCTTCCACCGCCCGGTGCGGCTGACGATCTGCCCGGACGCGGTCGACGCGAGCAGCAGGCCGACCACCATCGGCAGCATGTGCACACCGGACATCGTCGGCGAGACACCCTGCACGACCTGGAGGAACGTCGGCAGGTACGTCATCGCCCCGAACATCGCGAAGCCCACGACGAAGCTGATGACCGCGGTCAGGGTGAACGTACGGATCCGGAACAGCTTCAGCGGAATCACCGGCTCCGCGGCCTTCCGCTCGACCGCCACGAACCACACCGCGAGCACGACGCCGAGCACCGCGAGCCCGATGATCTGTGCCGAGCCCCAGGCCCAGGTCGTACCGCCGAGCGAGGCGACCAGCACGAGGCAGGTGGCGACGGACGCGATGAGGAAGGTGCCCAGGTAGTCGATGGTGTGCCGGGCCCGGCTCGCCGGGATGTGCAGCGCCGCGGCGATGACGACGAGCGCGACGACGCCGATCGGCAGGTTGACGTAGAAGACCCAGCGCCAGCTGAGGTGCTCGGTGAAGAGCCCGCCGAGCAGCGGTCCGAGCACACTCGTCGCCCCGAAGACGGCGCCGAACAGGCCCTGGTACTTGCCGCGTTCGCGCGGCGAGACCAGGTCCCCGACGATCGCCATGGACAGGACCATGAGCCCGCCGCCGCCCAGGCCCTGCAGCGCCCGGAAGCCGATGAGCTGCGGCATGTTCTGCGCGACACCGCACAGCGCCGAGCCGATCAGGAAGATCACGATCGCGGTCTGGAAGAGCTTCTTGCGGCCGTACTGGTCGCCGAGCTTGCCCCACAGCGGGGTCGCGGCCGTCGCGGCCAGCAGGTACGCGGTGACGACCCACGACAGGTGGTCCAGGCCGCCGAGGTCGCTGACGATGGTCGGCAGCGCGGTCGACACGATGGTCTGGTCGAGGGCGGCCAGGAGCATGCCGAGGAGCAGCGCGCCGATGGAGACCAGTACGCCGCCACCCATGTGCTCCGGTGGCCCGGCTCCCGGCCGGGGAGCCGCCGGGCGGGCGCTCACGTCGTGCGTCATGGACACCTCCTGCGGTGCTGTCCACCTCCCATCGTGGTCCGAGTCATCCGTTATGGCCTGTCGAGCCGAGTGGCTGCATACTCCTTCAGAGCCTGTCGGGGCCGTCGAGGGAGGGGAGCACGCGATGAGCGAGGCGAACGGACGGGCCGGGGCACCGCGGGAGCGCGCCGCACGCGGGGCGGGCGGGCCCGTCGGCGGGCCCCGGGACCCGGAGGGTGTCTTAGGCGGCTCCGGGCCCTTGGGCGGCTCCCGGCCCTTGGGCGGCTCAGAGGGCTTCGGCGGCTCAGGAGGCTGGGAAGGAGGCCGCGACGGCGACGGGGCGGTGTGCCCCGGGTGCGGTACGTGGCGGGAGCGCGGGGCCGCCCCCTCCTGCGGGTGCGCGCGCGAGGCCGCGGACGCGGCCCGGCTGACCCGGTCCGCGGAGGCGGCCGCCGCCGAGGACTTCGATCCGATACGCATACGTCCGTACGTGACGCTGCCGGAGCCGTCGGCCCCCTTGCCCGCGCTCACCTCGGCGCCGCTGCCGCCGGAGGCGCCCGCTGCGGCGGACACGGCTCCCGCGCGGGCTTCGGACGCGTACGAGGGGCCCGCGCGGCGGGTGCGGACGGCGCTGTTCGCCGGGGCGGGGGCGGTGTTCGCGGCGGTCGCCGTGTTCGCGGGCGGTGCGTTGTCCGGGGGCAACGGCGGTGGCGGAGACGGGGACGGCGGTACGGATCTGGCGCTGCCGGACACGGCGGCCGACACGCCGGACGCGCCCTCCGGGGATCCCGCGCCCCGCGAGGCATCGCGGCCCGCGCCCCGGCCCACGTCGTCCCGCGCCGAGCCGACGCGGACGCCCTCGGCCTCGCCCTCGCCGTCGCTGACCGTGCGGAACGCCCCGGTCACCTCGCCCTCGCGTACGACGCTCCGCGCCACGGGGTCCGTAGGGCCTCCGCCGTCCCGCCGACCGTCCTCCGCCCCCACCCTGCGCCTGGGCGACCGCGGTGGCGAAGTCTCCGAACTCCAGTACCGCCTAAGCCAGTTGTACCTCTACGTGGGTCCCGCCGACGGCGTCTACTCCGGCCCCGTGACCGCAGCGGTCACCCGCTACCAATGGGCCCGAGGCGTCACCAGCGACCCCCACGGCACCTACGGCCCCACCACCCGCAGGTACCTGGAGTCCGAGACCCGGTCCCCCTGAGGCCGGCGGGGCCCTCGCGGGGCGCCCCGGTCCCGCCCCTTCCCGCTGCATCGATTAGCGGCTCCGCCGCCCCTTCCCGCTGCATCGATTAGCGGCTCCGCCGCGGGCAGGGGGCTGCGCCCCCTGGACCCCAGCCGGGCAGACGTCCCGTGCGCGTGGGACAGCCCCCGCCGAATCGCCGCTCCGCAGCTCGTCCTCAAACGCCGGACAGGCTGAAACGGCGCGGCAACAGCCCTCGCCCCCCGCACCGGCCGCCCCCTG
>NZ_AOPZ01000443.1 GCF_000414115.1 Streptomyces aurantiacus JA 4570 | reverse complement strand
CGGGCGCCGCCCCCGCCGCGCTCCGCGAACGTGCCGCCCGCGTCCTCGCCGCCAACTGGACCGGCACCTCGACCGTCCCGTCCCGGGAGCTGTATCCGCACCAGTGGTCCTGGGACTCCGCGTTCATCGCCATCGGGCTGCGCCATCTCTCCCCGCTGCGCGCCCAGTTGGAGCTGGAGACGCTGCTGTCCGCGCAGTGGGCCGACGGCCGGGTTCCGCACATCGTGTTCAATCCCTCCGTCCCGCTCGACGCGTATTTTCCGAGCCCCGACTTCTGGCGCTCCACCACGGCGGGGCGCGCGGCGGGCGCGCCCGGCGGCGCGCAGACCTCCGGCATCGTGCAGCCCCCCGTGCACGCCCTCGCCGCGTGGCTGGTCCACCTGGCCGACCCCGGCCTGTCCCGGGCCCGCTCCTTCCTGCCGCGCCTGCACCCACGCCTCGCCGCCTGGCACCGGTTCCTGCTGCACCACCGGGACCTCGGCGGCGCGGGGCTCGCGGCGGTCGTCCACCCCTGGGAGCAGGGCATGGACAACAGCCCTTGCTGGGATGCCCCGTTGAGCCGCGTGGCACCCGCGCGAGCGCGTACGTTCCGGCGCGCCGACCTGGACCACGGCTCACCGCAGGACCGGCCGACGGATCTGGACTACGGGCGGTATGTGCGGCTCGCGGCGGACTACCGGGACGGGGGGTACGGGGCGGGGGCTGGGCCCGGTGGGGCCGGGGCCGAGGTAGCGCTCGGCGCGAGTGGTTTCGCCGTCGAGGACCCGTCGTTCAACGCCCTCCTGATCGCCTCCGAGCATGCGCTCGCCCGGATCACCGGCGAGCTCGGCGTGCCCGCGACGGCCCGGCACGAGCGCGCGGAGCGGCTCACGCGGGCCCTGGTGGAGCGGCTGTGGGACCCGGCGGACGGGATCTTCCGGTGCCGGGACCTGCTCGCCGGGGGTGCTCACGCGGGCGGGGGCGGGCCCTCGCCCGAGGGTCCTCCGGCCGCCGAGCGTCCGCCGACCGCCGAGGGCGCGCTCGTCGCCGAGCGCGGCGTGACCGGCCTCGTGCCGCTCGTGCTGCCGGGGCTGCCCCGGGACATCGCCGCGGCCCTGGTGCGCACCGCGTGCGGGCCGCACTTCGAGCTCGGCGGGCGGGCCCGCCGGCGACCGAGATCTGCTCAGCCCCGCCTTCGACCCGCAGCGCTACTGGCGCGGGCCCGCCTGGTTCAACACCAACTGGCTCCTTGAGCGCGGGCTGCGGCTGCACGGCGAGCGGGAGCGCGCGGACCTGCTGCGCGCGGCGCTGCTCGACACGGCGTTGACCTCGGAATTCGCCGAGTACGTGGATCCGTACACCGGAGCGGGATGCGGCGCCCGCGGCTTCAGCTGGAGCGCGGCGCTCGCCCTCGACTTGAGCGTGCACGGGGACGTGGGCGGGCGCGGAGACGTGGGCGTGGGCGTGGGCGTGCACAGGGATACGACAGCGGGGCCTGGTTCGGACGAAGGGGCTCGGAATGACTGACCGGCAGCATCAACTGCTCGTGTACGGCGCGACGTTCGCGGCGGTGGGCGCGGGCGGCGACATCCGGGGCGTGCCCGGCGGCACCGCCCCGGACGGGCTGTTCGTGCGCGACGCGCGGCACCTGAGCCGCTGGCAGCTCACGGTGGACGGCGCCGTCCCCGAGGTGCTCACCCCGGTGACCGCCTCGGTGCCGGGCACGTCCGCCGCGGGCACCGACACCGGCGTGGCGCGCTGCGTCCTCGTGCCGCGCGGCGGCCGCCAGGAGCCGCCCGCGTACACGCTCTTCCGTGAACAGGCCGTCGTGGACGGCGCGTTGATCGAGGCCCTGCGCATCACCAGCAACCGCCCGGTGCCGACGACGCTGCGGCTCGCGCTGACCGCCGACGCCGACTTCACCGATCAGTTCGAGCTGCGCTCGGACCACCGTACGTACGCCAAGGCGGGGGCGGTCCGGTCGCGGCGGGTGCTGACGGCGGACGAGGGCGCGGATGCCGAGGAGAGCGGGCGCGCTCCCAGGAAAGGGACCAGCCAGGGCCGCGTCGAGGGCGTCGAGTTCGGCTACCGGCGCGGCGACTGGATCGCGCGGACCGCCGTCACCGCCGAGCCCGCCCCGGACGCCGTCGAGGAGACCGGCACCGGCGCCCGGCGCCTGGTGTGGACGCTGGAGCTGGAGGGGCACGGGTCGGCCGACATGGCCCTGACCGTCACGGCGGGGCCGGGCGCCGCGCCGCCGCGGCCCGCCCCGCCCCGCTCCC
>NZ_AOPZ01000442.1 GCF_000414115.1 Streptomyces aurantiacus JA 4570 | reverse complement strand
CCCAGGCCGACGGGGCCGTCATGTGAGGGGAGGGGCAGCCTCAGGCCGACGGGACCGTCACGCCCAGCGGCACCCCGCCCGCCCGTGGCACCCCCGTACGGATCAGCCGGATGATCCGTACGCCGCACGCAGTGCGTCCCGTACCGCCGCCGTCGCGGCCTCCTCGGAGAGGCCGAGGCGGCGGACCCGCTCGGCGTACGCCTGCGCGGCCCCCGCCGCGCCCCGAGCGGCCGCGTCCCCCGCCGCGGCCACGAACGTCCCGTTCCGCCCCCGCGTCTCGATCACCCCGTCCTCCTCCAGCGCCCGATACGCCTTGGCGACGGTATTCGCGGCCAGCCCCAACGACTCCGCGAGCCCCCGCACGGTCGGCAGCTTGTACCCCACCGGCAGCCCACCGCCCCGCGCCTGCTCGGCGATCTGCGCCCGCACCTGCTCGTAGGGCGCGGGCACGGCCCGGCCCTCCGCACCCTCATCGATCACGATCTTCAACGTCACGCGGCGATTGTCCCGCACCCGCCAGGGAACCCGGGGAAAGCCGCGAAAAAGGAGAGGCGACCCGCGGCGCACCACGCGTACCGTCCGCCCCATGACGGAAGTACTGGTCCGCGCCCTGCGCCCCGCCGACCCGGCGGACACCACGGCCTTCGCGGCGGTCCGCCGCGCCTGCCTGCCCGCGATGCTGGCCACGTCCGCCTCCGTGGCGTACGACGCGGCGCACGCCCATCCCGACGCGCACTACCTCCAGTTGGTCGCGGAGACCGACGGCGAGGTGATCGGCACCGCGCAGACAGGCATCGCGTTCGACAGCCCGGAGCCGGGCCAGGGCTCCGCCAACATCTACGTCCACCCGGAGCGCCGCGGCATCGGCGCGGGCTCGCTGCTGCTGCGCACGGCGGAGGAGCACCTGGCGGGCAAGGGCGCGACGACGCTCTACTCGTGGGTCCTCGACACCCCGGAGAACCGCGCGTTCGCCACCCGCCGCGGCTACCGCGCGAGCCGCTCCGCGCACTTCCTCCGCCTGGACCTGGCGAAGGGCGACCTGCCGCCCCGCCCGCCGCTCCCGGCCGGCGTCGAACTGCGCACCGGGGCCGACTTCGCCGCCGACCCGCGCCCGTTCTTCGACCTGGACGCGGAGACGGCCGCGGACGAACCGAGCGACGTGGCGGCCGAGTTGACCGACTACGAACACTGGCTCGCCGAGACCTGGCAGCACCCGCTGATGAACCACGAGCTGACGACCGTCGCCGTGGTGGACGGGCGGCCCGCCGCGTTCAGCATGGCCCGTACGGACGACGCGTCCCGCTACGCCAGCGGCATGACGGGGACGGCCCGCGCCCACCGCGGGCGGGGCCTGGCCAAGCTCGCCAAGAACGACTCGCTGCACCGGGCGCGGGCCGCCGGGTACACGGAGGCGTTCACGGGCAACGACGCGGGGAACGCGCCGATGCTCGCGATCAACGACTGGTTCGGCTACCGGATCTGTGACACGGAGGTACGTCATGTCCGCACCCTCGGCTGAGACTGCCGACGCGGAGGCCGTGGAGGTCGTCCTCCGCAAGGCGGGCCGCACGAAGATCCGCTACCCCGCCCGGCTCCTCGCGGACGACGGCACCCGCGTCACCGTCCGCGCGCCCTGGGCGGGCGCGGGCGCCCGGGACTTCGGCTTCGTGCGCTTCGAGCCGGGCGACGTGTTCGTCGAACACTTCTGGCGGGACCGCTGGTACGCCGTCAAGGAGGTGTACGCCCCCGACGGCTCCCTCAAGGGCTGGTACTGCGACGTCACCCGCCCGGCCACCCTCGCCGACGGCGTCCTCACGGTGGAGGACCTCGACCTGGACCTGTGGTGCTCCGCGGACCGCACGACCATCCTCCGCCTGGACGAGGACGAGTTCGCAGCGAGTGCCTTGCCGACAGCGGATCCGGCCGCGGCGGCCGCGGCCCGCCGGGCCCTGGACGACCTGGAACACCTGGCGAGAACCGCCGGCCTCGACCGGGCCCTGGGCCTCACCCGCCCGGCGGCGCGATGAGAAATGCGCCCCGGACCGGTCCGCTCCTGTGTCACCGGGCCGTTCGGTGGGTACGGCAGGACGAACAGGCAGGGAGGCCGTCATGCGCCGAGTGACCGTGCACAAGACCGTCGTGAAGTCCGCCGCCCGCCGGGCGCGGGAGAGCCGGGAGGCCCTGGAGGGCCGGGAAGGCGCGGACCGGCGGGCCCGGGAGCGGCCCGAGGTCCGCAGAGACGTCCAGCGTGTCTGGTGGCCCACCGAGTAACCGGGCCGGCCGTCCGCTTCTGCTTCAGTTCGTGAGCCGCTTGCGGTAGTGGAAGCGGTCGTAGATTCCCTCTACGCGCCGCTCCACGAATTCGTATCCGTACCGGGGATAGATCTTCTGGTTCTCCCACATCATCGCGTTGGTGTAGAGCCGGATCTCGGGCAGCGCGAGGGCACGGGCGTGCGCGTCCACGAAGGACAGCAGGCGGCCGCCGAGTCCCCGGCCGGCCGCGTCGGGGTGGACGGCGATGTTGTCCAGGTAGAGGTGGTCCTCGTAGGCGTAGAGGACCACCAGGCCGACGACCGCGCCCTGCGCGTCCTCGGTGACGTACACCCGCCCCTCCGCCACGTTCTGCGCGTGGTCCGACTCCATGGGGGCGGGCACGCGGCCTATGCGGGCGATGTAGTGGTGGTACGCCGCGTCGGTGACCGCCTTCACGGCGGGCACGTCGGCGGCTTCGGCGAGGCGGATCCCGTGCGTCATTCCGTCACGTTACGACGGGACTTCAGCACCCCGCGCGCCAGTTTCCGCAGCAGCGGCCACAGCACGATCAGCGCGACCACCACGTACACGGACACCGAGAACGGCGTGTCCACCAGGCCGCTGACGCTGCCGTCGCTGATCTGCAGGGCGCGGCGGAGCTGTTGCTCGGCGTTGGGACCGAGGATGACCCCGATGACGGCGGGCAGGACGGGCAGTCCATAGCGCCGCATGCCGAACCCGATCAGGCCGATGACCAGCAGGATGACCAGGTCCAGCGCCTCACCGCCGACCGCGTAGGCGCCGACGGCCGCGAAGAAGAGGATGCCCGCGTAGAGGTAGGGGCGCGGGATGCGCAGGAGCTTCGCCCAGAGGGGGGCCAGCGGCAGGTTCAGGGCCAGGAGCAGCACCATGCCCACGAAGAGGGACGCGATCAGGCCCCACACCAGCTCCGATTCGCGCTCGAAGAGCAGCGGGCCCGGCTGGATGCCGTACTGCTGGAACGCGGCCAGCATGACGGCGGCGACGGCGGTCGTGGGCAGGCCGAGGGTCAGCATCGAGACGAGGGTGCCCGCGGCCGACGCGGAGGACGCCGATTCGGGTCCCGCGACGCCTTCGATGGCGCCCTTGCCCCATTCGTCCTTGTGCTTGGAGAGGCGTTTCTCGGTGACGTACGAGAGGAAGGTGGGGATTTCCGCGCCGCCCGCGGGGATCGCGCCGAACGGGAAGCCGATGAGCGGGCCGCGCAGCCAGGACTTCCAGGTGCGCTTGACGTCCTGCCTGCCGAGCCAGGGGCGGCCCACGGGGATCGCCCGGCCGGAGGTGCGGCGCAGATGGGCGGCCACCCACAGCGCCTCGCCGATCGCGAACAGCCCCACCGCGACGATCACCACGTCGATGCCGTCGGCGAGCTGGAGCGAGCCGAAGGTCAGGCGCTGCTGGCCGGTCATCTGGTCCAGGCCGACCAGGCCGAGGGTCAGGCCGATCAACAGAGACGCCAACCCCCGTATACGAGAAGAGCCGAGGACCGAGGTCACCGCGATGAACGCCAGGACCATGATGGCGAAGTAGTCGGGGGCGCCGATGTCCACGGCCAGCTCGGCGACCTTCGGGGCGAGCGCGACAAGGAGGATCGTGCCGATCATGCCGCCCGCGAAGTGGCCGATGGCCGCGGCGGCGAGTGCCTGCGCGCCACGGCCGGACTTGGCCATCGGGTTGCCCTCCATGGCGGCCACGACCGCGGCGCTCTCCCCCGGCGTGTTCAGGAGGATCGATGTCGTCGAGCCGCCGAACATCGCGCCGTAGTAGATGCCCGCGAACATGATGAACGCGCCGGTGGGTTCGAGCCCGTACGTCACCGGCAGCAGCAGGGCGACGGCCATCGCGGGGCCGATGCCGGGCAGCACGCCGATCGCCGTGCCGAGGAGCACGCCGACGGCGGCCCAGAGGAGATTGATCGGCGTCAGGGCCGTACCGAAGCCGTCCATCAGGGAGTTGAAGGCGTTCATGTCACAGCACTCCCATCAGCGGGCCACCGGGGAGCGGCACTCCGAGCAGGTTGTTGAAGACGGCGTACGTGACCAGGGAGAGCCCGGCCGCGATGAGCGGGTCGCGGTGGACGGCACGGCTGCCCAACGCATAGGCCGCGCCCCAGAAGAGGAGGGCGCCTGCGACGGGGAAGCCCACCGGCTCGATGAGGACGGCGGTGGCGAGGAAGACTCCGGCGAGCAGCAGCACGGTGCGCCAGTCGGCGGGTTCGGACAGGTCGATGTCCTCGCCGCCCTCGGCCTCCCCGCGGCCGCCGCGCAGCACGTCGACCGCGAGCAGGACGGAGACGGCGAGCAGCCCGATGCCGACGGCGACGGGCACGGTCCTGGGCCCGATCGGTCCGCGCTGGGCGATCTCGACGTCCATGGTGAGGGCGTCGGTGAGGACGACGACGCCAAGGGCGAGCAGCATGACGCAGACGCCGAGTTCGGAGTGCTCGCGCAGCCAGGTCCGCCAGTTGCGGGGCTCGGGGGCTTCCTCGGTACGTCCGGTGGGCTCGGTCGTCGTCACAGCCCCAGCTCCTTCAGTACGGATACGACGCGTTTGTCCTGGGCGTCCAGGAAGTCGCCGAACTTGTCGCCGGTGAGGAAGGCGTCATCCCAGCCGTTCTTCTTCAGGGATTCGCGCCACTCGGGCGAGTTGTGGAGCTTGCGGATGAGGGCGGTGAGCTTGTCGCGTTCGGCGTCGGAGAGGCCCGGTGGCGCGACGATGCCGCGCCAGTTGGTGAAGTCCACGTCGTAGCCGGACTCCTTGAGGGTGGGCCCGTCGAGTCCCTTGACCCGCTTCGGTCCGGTGACGGCGAGCAGCCGCAGTTCGCCGGACTTGATCTGGTCCAGGTACTCGCCGACGCCGGAGACGCCGAAGGCGACCTTGCTGCCGAGGATCGAGGCGAGGAGTTCGCCGCCGCCGTCGAAGGGCACGTAGTTGACGTCCTTGGGCGGGATCCCGGCGGCCCGGGCCATCAGCATCGGCGCGATGTGGTCGGGCCCGCCGGGCGAGGAGCCGCCGCCGACGGGCATCTTGCCCGGCTTCTTCTTCCAGGCGTCGACGAGCTGCCCGATGGTCCTGTACGGGGAGTTCTTCGACACCACGACGACGTCCTGTTCCTCGGTGAGGCGGGCGATCGGGGTGGTGTCGGCGAGGGTCTTGGGGGCGTGGTTGGAGCGGGCGGCGCCCACCACGCCGAGGCCCATGGACATGGCGAGCTTGCCGTTGCCGTGCTCGCCCACGAGGCGGCTGAGGCCGACGGTGCCGCCGGCGCCGGGCAGGTTGAACACCTCGATGTTGTGGGTGAGCCCGGCGTCCTCCGCGTTCTTGGCGGCGGTGCGGGCGGTGATGTCGTAGCCACCGCCGGGGGTGTTGGGGACCATGAGGCGCAGGCCGGGGATCTTGGTGCCGGTGTCGTCGCCGCTGCCCGTGGTGAGCAGCGGCGGCCCCACGAGCACGAGGAGCGCGGCGCCGCACAGGGCCAAGGGGGTGCGTAGTCGCACGGGTACCACCGCCTGTCTGAGCGGATACGGGTGTGAAGTGGCCCACATGTTGCCCGCGCGTTAAGAACCTGTCTCCGTTCCGGAATCAACGGACGTTGTGGTCCTTGTGGTCACGCTCGTAGCCTGCGGCGACGACGAGGGGCGAGGGGGCCTGGCGATGACGAGGGTGCTGGTCGTCGACGACGACTTCATGGTCGCCAAGCTGCACAGCCGGTGCGTGGCCACGGTGGCCGGATGCACGGTGGCGGGCGTGGCGCACAGCGGGGCGGAGGCGCTGCGCGCGGCGGAGCGGCTGCGGCCCGACCTGGTCCTGCTCGACGTGTACCTGCCGGACATGGACGGCATCGCGGTGCTGCGGGAGCTCAGGGCGGCGGAGGAGCGGGATCCCGGCCGGGCGCCGGTGGACGTCCTGTTCATCACGGCCGCGCGGGACGCGGGGGTGATCCGGGCCGCGTTGCGCGCCGGGGCCCTGCACTATCTGATCAAGCCCTTCAACCAGGCGGCCCTGCAAGAGCAGTTGCGGCACGTCGCGGCCCTGCGCGCCCGCCTGGACGGCCTGGCCGAGGCCCGCCAGGAGGACGTCGACCAGATCTTCGGGCCCCGCCCGCCCGGCTCCCGCGAACTCCCCAAGGGCCTCGCCGCCCACACCGCGGACCTCGTGGAACACACCCTCCGCGCCCACCCCACCGGCCTCTCCGCCACCGAATGCGCCCAGGAGGGCAGCCTCTCCCGCGTCAGCGCCCGCCGCTACCTGGAGTACTTCGCGGGCACGGGCCGGGCGGAGGTGACGCTGCGCTACGGCGGGGCGGGGCGGCCCGAGCGGCGGTATCGGTGGGTGGGGTGACCTGATGACCTGAGGTCAGGCTGAGGGGGTCCTTAACGGGAGCATAAGGATGGCCGGAGGGCGGTCCCGGCAGGCGAATTCGGGGATTTCTGGGGCTAGTTTGCTGATCGCCGCGGGGTTCGCGGCCCGGCCCCTGCGGGGTTCGCGCTCCGCCCGCCCTCACCTGAACGTCGCCCTAGGAGAGATCCCCCATGTCTGCTGCTCGCAAGGTCGCCGCGATCGCCACCGCGGGTGTCGCGCCGCTCGCCCTGACCGTGTTCGCCTCGGTGCCCGCCGCCGCGCACGGTTCGATGACGGACCCGGTGAGCCGGGTGTCCGCCTGCTTCCAGGAGGGTCCTGAGGCGCCGAAGTCGGCGGCGTGCAAGGCGGTCGTGGCGGCCGGCGGGACGCAGGCCCTGTACGACTGGAACGGCGTCAACATCGCCAACGCCGCGGGCAAGTCGAAGGAGATCATCCCGGACGGGAAGCTGTGCAGCGCCGGGAACGACAAGTACAAGGGGCTCGACCTGCCGCGCGCCGACTGGCCGTCCTCCAAGCTGTCCGCCGGTAAGCACACCTTCAAGTACCGGGCCACCGCCCCGCACCGGGGCTCCTTCGAGCTGTACGTCACCAAGGACTCGTACGACCCGAGGAAGCCCCTGAAGTGGTCGGACCTGGAGGCGCGGCCCTTCGCGAAGGTGACCGACCCGAAGCTGGAGAACGGCAGTTACGTCTTCCAGGGGAAGGTGCCCGCCAAGTCCGGCCGCCACCTGGTCTACTCGATCTGGCAGCGCTCCGATTCCCCCGAAGCCTTCTACACCTGCTCCGACGTGGTGTTCGGCAAGGGCAGCGGCGGTTCGGGGGCAGGTGCCGGGGCCGCCGCGCCCACCGCCTCCGCACCCTCCGAGAAGGAGATAACGGACGGGGCGGACAAGTCGTCCGTGGAACACCGGGGCCACGGCGACAGCGACGCCCAGACCGGGCCGAAGGTCACGGAGGCGAAGCCCGCGAAGGACACCGGGGACGACACGGCGGCGGCCCCCGGCGGGTCCGGCAACCAGCCCGAGGTGAAGGGCGCCGCGGGCAAGCCCGTGGCCGCCGACGAGAACCTCGCCGAGACCGGCGGCGACAGCGACACCGCGTACATCGCGATCGGCGGCGCCGCGGCGCTCGCGGTCGGCGCGGCCGCGATGTTCGCGACGACCCGCCGCCGCACGGCAACCGGCGGCCGCCACGGCCGCTGAGCCGGCGGGCCCGGTCGCTGAGCCGGCGGGCCCGGGTCGGCGTCCACTCGGCCCGGGCGTTGCCCGGCGGTCACCCCTCCCGCACCTCCAGCCCGACGATGTCCGCCAACGCCGGTGCCAGCTCAAGGAGTTGGAGGGCACTGATGGTCACCCCGCGCATCGCTTCGAGGCCGGAGGCGATGCTGAGGGACGCCGCCTCGCTGAGGTCGGCGCGGTCGGCCTTGACGTTGTCGAAGCGGACCCGGTCGAGGGTCGTACCGGGAAAGGCGACCCGGGTGAGCCCCGCTCCGCCGAAGTCCACGTCCCGCAGCAGGCAGTCCACGAAGGTGACGTCCCGCAGCGCGGCCGCGCGCAGGTTGACCGAGTCGAACTTGCAGTGGTGGAACGTGACGCGGCGCAGTTGCGCGCCGAAGAGTTCCACGCCGGCGAGCAGCCCGGCGCCGGACTCGCAGTCCGTCCAGGCGGTCTCGGCGAGGTCGGTGCCCACCCAGCGGACCTGGTGGGTCCAGACGTCGTCGAAGCGGGCGCGGCGGTAGCGCCCGCCGGTGAACGTCACCGAGGAGAACGCCGACTCGGCGAACAGCGCGCTGCCGCCGTCCAGTTCCTCGAAGTCGCACCCGTCGAAGTGCGCGGCTTCGTAGTCCCCCTCCCGCGCCGGCTCCCCGGCGAAGGGTTCGAGCCGGTGGGCGTACGGGAGGTCGGCGAGGTCACGCTGGGGGCGGGGGCGCTGCGCGGGCATGGCGAGGTCTTTCGTCGGAGGGCGGGCGGGGCTGGAGCAGTTTGTACCGCGCGGGCCGGGCTCGGGCCCAGTCGAACGGCGATGATCAGGCCAGGGGCTTGGCCGCCGCGGCGGGGCGGGGCGACGACCTGGGCGGCGTCCCCGGCCCGCGCGCCGGCGTCCCGGACCCGCCCGCCAGCGTCCCCGGCACGATCGCCCCCGGGCCGAACTTCTCCCGGGCCCGGTCGGCCACCGCCTCGATGCGGCGGGCCTTCTCGTCGGCGGCGGCGGGCCTTCTCGTCGGCGGGGTCGAAGGTGAGCTGGCGGGCGGCGAGCGCGGCGGGGGCGATGCCTTCGGCGCGCAGGGCGAGGGCGCGCACCCGGGCCCGCTGGAGGCCGAGCGCCTCGTACATCCGGTACGCGGCCGCCGTCAGCGCGGCCGCGTGCGCGGTCGGCTCGGGCAGCGCCCGGGTGCGGGTGGTGACGGAGCGGTCGGCGTAGCGCACGGTGAGGGTCAGGGAGCGGCACACCTGGGCGTCGCCGCGCAGCCGGACGCCCAGTTCCTCGGCGCCGGAGAGCAGGGCGCGCCGGTGCCGGTGCGGGTCGATCTCGTCGCGCGGGAAGGGCCGTTCGACGGCGAGGGAGCGGGTGGCCGCGTTCGGGGCGACGCGGGCGCGGTCGACGCCGTGCGCCCTGTCGTACAGCTCGCGCCCGGCCCGCGCGCCGACGAGCCGCTGCAGCGTGGACAGCGGCGCGGCGGCGACCCTGCCGACGGTGTCGAGGCCGTACTCGCACAGGGTGCGGGCGCCCGCGCGGCCGACGCCGGGCAGCTCGGCGACCGGCCTGCCGTCGAGGAACTCCGCGACCGCGTCCGGGGATCCGGGCACCACCCGGGTCACCCCGGGCGCCGCGTCCCGCGCGGCCATCCGCGCCAGCATCGGGCCCGGCCCGGCGCCGATCAGGCAGTCGACGCCGTACAGGGCGAGCGTCCGCACCCGGATCAGGGCGGCGATCCCGGCGGCGTCCCGGCCGAAGTAGCGCCGCGCCCCGCTCACGTCGGCGAGCGCGGCGTCGGGCGGCAGGGCCTCGACGACGGGCGTGAACTCGCCCACCACGGCGAGCAGTTGGGGCAGCAGAGCTTCACCCGGGGCGCCCTCGGGCCCCGAGGTCAGGAAACGTACGTACAGCGTGCTCATCCCGCGCTCCCCGGACTCTGGTGCCACAACTTCCGCCCCGTGGCGGCCCGTTCGCCGGGTGGCTGGAGGTCGGCCCAGGGGTGCATCTCGTATCCGGTCTCCATCCGGATGCGCCGCCCGTTCACGGGCTCGCCCTCGGGGGGCGCCGGGGCACCCTCCGCCGCCGGGGTGCCCTCGGCGTCCGGCCCCGCCACCCCTCGCTCGGCCAGCCGCAGCGCCACCGCGTCGAGCCCGCCGTCGCGGCGCAGTTCCACCAGCTCCGCGAGGTTCCACGCCGCCGAGCCGACGACGCTGAGGCTGCGCGGCCCGCGCCGCTGCACCACGCCGCGTACCAGCAGCAGCCAGGAGTGGAAGACGGTGTGCGCGCAGGCGTCGTGGCTGTCGTCGAAGAAGGCCAGGTCGACCAGGCCGGTGCCGTCGTCGAGGGTGGAGAAGATGACGCGCTTGCCGGAGCGGATCGGCGGGGTCTGGGTGGCCGCCTTGGCGCCCGCGACCAGGACCGTGTCGCCGTGCCGCGCCGTGCGCAGGCGGCGCGCGGAGACCACGCCCAGCTCGGCGAGGAAGGCGTGGTGATCGTCCATCAGGTTCCGGGACGCGTCCATGGAGAGCACGCCGAGCTCGGCGCTGAGCCGCTCCGCGTCGTCGAGGTCGGGCAGCCCGGCGGAGGCGGTCTGCCGACCGCCGGAGAGCGGGAGTTGAGGTCCACGGGCCCCGCGAGCACCCCGCTGAAGCTCCGTCAGGTGCAGTTGCAGATCACGCCGGTTGGCGCCGAATGCGTCGAGCGCGCCGACCTGCGCGAGCCGGGTGGCGAGCGGCCGGCTCGGCCGGGCCCGCTCCCAGAAGTCGAGCAGCGAGGCGTACGGCTGCCCGGCCGCGACCCGCTCCGCCTCGGCCTCGCTGATGCCGTGCACGTCGGACAGCGCGAGCCGCACCCCCCACTTCCCCGATTCGGACTCCAGTTCGATGCGATGGGCGACCGCGGACCGGTTCACGTCGAGCGGAAGGACCGGCACCCCGCGCCGCCGCGCGTCCGCGAGCAGCAGCCGCTTGGGGTACATGCCGGGGTCGTGCGTGAGCAGCCCCGCGTAGAAGGCCGCCGGGTGGTGGGCCTTCAGCCACGCGGACTGGTACGTCGGCACGGCGAAGGCCACCGCGTGCGCCTTGCAGAAGCCGTACGAGCCGAATGCCTCGACGATCTCCCAGGTGCGCGCGATCGTTTCCGCGGAGTACCCCTTGGCGGCCGCCGCCTGGGCGAACCAGACCCGGACGCGCCCCTGCGACTCGGGGTCGGAGAGGCCGCGCCGCACCCGGTCGGCCTCGTCGCGCCCGCAGCCGGTCATGAGGTGCACGATGTCGATGATCTGCTCGTGGAAGACGACGACTCCGTAGGTCTCCTTCAGCGGTTCCTCCAGGTCGGGGTGCGGATAGCGGATGGGGGCGCGGCCGTGCCTGGCCTCGATGAACGGCCGCACCATGTCGGCGGCGACCGGCCCGGGGCGGAACAGGGAGATGTCCACGACCAGGTCGTGGAAGGTCGCGGGCTGCAGCCGGCCCACCAGGTCGCGCTGCCCTGGCGACTCGATCTGGAAGCAGCCGAGCGTCTCGGTGGAGCGGATCAGTCGATACGTCGACGAGTCGCCCTGCGGGATCGCGTCCAGGTCGAGCGGGGTGCCCGTGGCCCGCTCGACCTCCGCGGCCGCGTGCGCCATCGCCGACTGCATCCGCACCCCGAGGACGTCGAGCTTGAGCAGGCCGAGGTCCTCGACGTCCTCCTTGTCGAACTGGGACATCGGGAAGCCCTCGCCGCTGGTGGGCATGACGGGGGTGCGATCGAGGAGCGAGGCGTCGGAGAGCAGCACGCCGCAGGGGTGCATGGCGACGCCACGGGGCAGCGCGTCGAGCCCTTCGACCAGCTCCCACAGGCGGCCGTGCTTCTCCGTCTCCGCCGCCACCTCACGCAGTTCGGGCAGCTCCTCCATCGCCGCGCGGGCGTCGCGCGCGCGGATGTGCGGGAACGCCTTGGCGATCCGGTCGATGTCGGCGGGGTCCATGGACAGGGCGGCGCCCACGTCCCGGATCGCGTGCCGCACCCGGTACGTCTCCGGCATGGCCACGGTCGCCACGCGCTGTTCGCCGAACCGGCCGATGATCGCGCGGTAGACCTCCAGGCGGCGCGCGGACTCCACGTCGATGTCGATGTCCGGGAGCACCCGCCGCCGCACGGACAGGAACCGCTCCATGAGCAGGCCGTGCTCGACCGGGTCGGCGTGCGCGATGCCGAGCAGATGGTTGACCAGGGACCCGGCGCCGGAGCCGCGCGCCGCGACCCGGATGCCCAGGTCCCGTACGTCGTCCACGACTTGAGCGACCGTCAGGAAGTACGAGGCGTATCCGTGGTGGGCGATGATGTCCAGCTCGTGGTGCACCCGCTCCCAGTACGCGCGGGCGTCCGGGCGGCGGTCGTAGCCGCGCAGCACCATGCCGGCCGCGGCCCGCGATGCGAGGACGCGCTGGGCGGTGCGGCGCCCGGCGCCGACCAGGCCGGGCTCGGGGAAGCGCACGGAGCCGATGCCGATGTCGTCCTGGGGGTCGACCAGGCACTCGGCGGCGGCCGCCCGTGTCTGTTCGAGCAGGCGGTACGCGGTGTCGCGGCGGAAACCGGCGGCCTCCACCACCCGCTCGGCGGCGCTCAGCATGGCGGCCTCGCCCTTCAGCCAGCGCTCCCCGCTGTCGAGAGGGCCCGACGGGTCGATGGGCACGAGGCGGCGCGCGGCGTCGAGGACGTCGGCGACGGGGCCCTGGCCGGGGTCGGCGTAGCGGACGGCGTTGGTGAGGACGGGGCGCAGGCGCTGTTCGGCGGCGAAGCCGACGGTGCGGGCGGCCAGGCGCAGGGAGCCGGGTCCGGTGCCCGCGCGGCCGTGCCAGACGGCTTCGAGGCGCAGCGCGTCGCCGTACCGCTCGCGCCAGGGGACCAGGAGGCGGGCGGCGCGGTCGGGGCGGCCCGCGACGAGTGCGCGGCCGACGTCGGAGGCGGGGCCGAGCAGCACGGTCAGGCCGTCGCCGCGGCAGTCCTCCCAGGGCAGCACGGGCGGGCCGTCGCCGCTCCGGTGCGCGGCGCTGACCAGGCGGCACAGCTCGGCCCAGGCGGTGGCGCCGTCCCGGGCGAGGAAGGTCACGCGCGGGGTCGACTCGTCGATGAAGGCACCGCCGCGCACCGGAGCCCGGCGCCGCGCACTCCGCTCGCCCTTTTCCGGGGCCACCGGCGGCTCGACCGCGAGCTCCGTCCCGAACAGCGGCCGCACCCCCGCCTTCTCGCACGCCTTGGCGAACCGGACCGCGCCCGCGAGGGTGTCCCGGTCGGTGAGCGCGAGCGCGTCCATGCCCCGCTCCGAGGCGCGCTCGGCAAGGCGCTCCGGATGCGAGGCCCCGTACCGCAGGGAGAACCCGGAGACGGTGTGCAGATGCGTGAACCCGGGCACACGCACCTCCTGAACCTTCCGCTTGCTCGTCCCCTCCTCCACCATAGACCAACTTTCGAACCAACGTTCGATAGCCGGTTCCGTCAGCCATTCGGCCGCGCCCCACCTGCGTGACCCCCGGCCGCCTCGGAGCGTGGAGGGCATGACCTTCGCCGACGAGTTGAAGAGCGCCGTCACCCCGCGAGCAGCCATGCTCGTCATCGGTGTGCTTGCCCTGCAGCTGCTGTTCATCGCCTCCTACGTGGGGGCGCTGCACAACCCGAAGCCGACGGACGTGCCCTTCGGGGTGGTCGCCCCCGGCGAGGCGGCCGCGCAGACCAAGGACCAGCTGGCGAAACTGCCCGGCGAGCCGCTCGATCCACGCGTGGTCAAGGACGAGGCCGAGGCCCGGCGGCAGATCATGGACCGGAAGATCGACGGCGCCCTGATCGTCGACCCCCGGGGCACGGACGACACCCTCCTGGTGGCCTCCGGCGGCGGCAAGGCCCTCGCCAACGCCCTGGAGACGATCGCCACCCGGACCGAGGGCGCCCAGAAACGCACGGTGAAGACCGTCGACGTGGCCGCCGCCTCGTCCCAGGACTTCAACGGGCTCTCGTCGTTCTACCTGGTCGTCGGCTGGTGCGTGGGCGGCTATCTGTGCGCCTCGATCATGTCGATCAGCGCGGGCTCGAAGCCGGCCAACCCGCAGCGCGCGGCGATCCGGCTCGGCGCCATGGCCCTGCTCTCCCTCGCGGGCGGCCTCGGCGGCGCGGTCATCATCGGCCCGATCCTGGGCGCCCTGCCCGGCTCGATCATGGGCCTGTGGGGCCTCGGCGCCCTCGTCACCTTCGCGGTCGGCGCGTTCACGCTGGCCCTGGAGGCACTCACGGGAATCGTCGGCATCGGCCTGGCCGTCCTGGTCATCGTCGTCGCGGGCAACCCCAGCGCGGGCGGCGCCTTCCCCCTGCCGATGCTGCCCCCGTTCTGGGAGGCGATCGGCCCAGCCCTGCCCCCCGGCGCCGGCACCTGGGTGGCCCGCTCCATCGCGTACTTCCAGGGCAACGCGGTGACGGGCCCGCTCCTGGTCCTCTCGGCGTGGGCGGTAGGCGGAACGGTGGTGACCCTGCTGGCGGCGATGCGCCGGACGCGCGGGCGCGCGGATATGAGCCCGTCCGGCGTTTGAGGACGAGCCGCGAAGCGGTTGAGGACGAGCCGCGAAGCGGCGAAAAGGGGGCCAGGGGCGAAGCCCCGTGTGAACCCCCACGCCCAGGGCCACTGTCAGACCCACCTGCAACCCTGAAAAACATGATCCGCACACTCGCCGTCGAAAACTACCGCTCCCTGCGCAAGCTGACCGTCCCCCTGGACCGCCTGAACGTCATCACCGGCGCCAACGGAACAGGCAAGTCCAGCCTGTACAGAGCACTGCGCCTACTCGCGGACGCGGGCCGCGGCGGCGCGGTGACGGCCCTGGCCCGCGAGGGCGGCCTCCAGTCCGCGCTATGGGCCGGCAAGGCCAAGGCGGAAGCGACAAGCATGCGCCTCGGCTTCGCGGGCGACGAGTTCGGATACGCGGTCGACTTCGGGCACCCCATGCCCACATCAGGGGTGGGCGCGGCCCCGTCGCTGTTCAACCTGGACCCGGAGATCAAACGCGAGTGCACCTGGGCGGGCCCGGTGCTCCGCCCCGCCACACTGCTCTGCGACCGCGCGGGCCCGGCGGTGCGCACACGGACGGCGGACGGCGGCTGGCACCGCACGCAGGGCATCCGGCCGTACGACAGCATGCTGAGCGAGCTGGCCGACCCGCAGCTCGCCCCCGACCTGCTCCGGCTGCGCGAGCTGATCCGCTCCTGGCGGTTCTACGACCACGTCCGCACGGACGCCGACGCCCCCGCCCGCGCCGCCCGCATCGGCACCCGCACCCCGGTCCTCGGCCACGACGGCGCCGACCTGGCCGCGGCCCTGCAGACCATCCGCGAGATCGGCGACGCCGACGCCCTGGACGCGGCCGTCGACGACGCCTTCCCCGGCAGCCGGGTGCGGATCCTCGACAACAGCGGCCGGTTCGAACTGCGGCTGCACCAGGCGGGGTTGACCCGCCCCCTCGGCGCCGCCGAGCTGTCCGACGGCACGCTGCGCTATCTGCTGTGGGCGGCCGCGCTGCTCACCCCCCGGCCGCCCTCGCTCCTGGTCCTGAACGAGCCGGAGACCAGCCTGCACCCGGACCTGCTGCGCCCCCTCGCGGACCTGATCCTCACCGCGACCAAGGACACCCAGATCGTCCTGGTCACCCACGCCGGCCCGCTGGCGGAGGCGGTCGCGAAGGGCGCGCGGCGCCACCGCGTGGACGTCAACTCCACAGAGCTGGTCAAGCAGTCGGGCGAGACGACGGTGGCGGGCCGCGAGAGTCTGCTCGACGAGCCTCTCTGGTACTGGCCCAAGCGCTGACCCCCATTCCGGATCCAGCCATTTCCGCCCCCTCCGGAAGGCTCGGCCGGAGTGACCCACCCCACTCCCCCGGGCCTTAGCCGCACATTCCGGCTATCTGGGAACTTCCCGCCGATTCCCCCTTCACGCCGGTCACGCGTGGTGCACGGGTCCTCAACCGACCGTGAGGCAGTATCGCTTCACGCCACTACACACAGTTTTCAACCAACGACTGAAAGTCAGTGATCGACGTGCTTTCGCTGTCGCCCTGAGCAAGACTCCGACCCGTTCCGTTCGTTATCCGTGACGACAAGCAAGGGAGTGTTCGAAATGCGGTACATCTCTGGGGGGATCGCGTTGGGCGTCACCCTCGCCCTCGGCGGTCTGGCCACCGCGGCCACCGCCGCGCCGGCGCCCGCCAAGCCCGCGGCCCCGGCCGTGAGCGGCTACGCGCCCTCCGAGCTGGTGCTCACCATCGGCTACGGCGACAACGCCGCCACCGCCTCCATCCAGCGGGCCGTGACCCTCGGCTGCTCCTCCGGCGGCGTCGGCAGCCACCCCGACGCGCCCGGCGCCTGCCACCAACTCCGCATGGTGGGCGGCAAGTTCGACAAGGTGACCAAGGCGCCGACGAACACCGCCTGCACCAAGGAGTGGAACCCGATCGTCGTCACGGCCGAGGGCGTGTGGGAGGGCCGCCGCGTCAACTACGAGCACACCTTCGCCAACCCCTGCGCGCTGACGGCAGGTCAGGGGCAGGTCTTCAACTTCTGAGCCCCCCACCCGGTCCGGCGCCCCCCTCCGCGGGGCACCGGACCGGGTGGCTCATACCGTCGCCGCGAGCAACTCGCGGGTGTACGCGGCGCTCGGGCGGTCGAAGACCTCGTCCCGGTCGCCGGTCTCGACGATCTCGCCGTGCCGCATCACCGCGACGCGGTCGCAGAAGTGCCGTACGACGGCCAGATCGTGCGAGACGAACAGCAGCGAGAGGCCGAGGTCGTCGCGGAGGTCCATCAGGAGGTTGAGGACCTGGGCCTGCACGGACACGTCGAGAGCGGACACCGGCTCGTCGGCGATGATCAGCCGGGGGCGCAGTGCGAGCGCGCGGGCGATGCCGACGCGCTGCCGCTGGCCGCCGGAGAATTCATGCGGGTAGCGCCCCAAGTGGTCCGCCGACAGGCCGACTTGCTCCAGGAGTTCCACGGCCCGCTCGCGGCGCTCGGCCGCGTCCGCCCGGGTGTGCACGCGCAGCGGCGTCGTGACGATCTGCTCGACGGTACGGCGCGGGTTCAGCGAGGCGTACGGGTCCTGGAAGACGAGCTGCGCATGGCGGCTGAGCTCGCGGCGCAGCGCCGTGTCCCCCGCCGCGCCGGAGATGTCACGCCCCTCGAAACGGACTTCGCCCGAGGTGGGCCGCTGGAGCCCGGCGAGCACCCGGGCGGTCGTGGACTTGCCCGAGCCGGACTCGCCGACGAGGCCCAGGGTCTCCCCCTCGCGCACGGACAGGCTGATGCCGCGGACGGCGCGGGTCGGCTCGCGGCGCCCGCTCCAGGTGCGTCCGCCGCCGAACTCGACGTGCAGGTCGGTGACTTCGGCCAGCGGGCGGGCGTCCGCGACGACCGCGCGCGCCGCCGTGCGCGGCTTGGGCTCCGGCTCCTCGACCGTCGGCAGGCGGGTGCCCGGGACGGTGCGCAGCGTGGGCGCCGCGCCGATCAGGGCGCGGGTGTAAGGGTGTTCGGGGGCGGTGAGCAGTCGCTCGGTCGGCCCCGACTCCACCTGCAGGCTGTCGCGCATGACCAGGACCCGGTCGGTGGCGTGCGCCACCACGCCCACGTCGTGGGTGACCAGGAGGACGGCGGTGCCGTGCTCGCGCCGCAGCTCGTCGAGCAGGTCGAGCACCTGGCGCTGGACGCGGGCGTCGAGCGCGGTCGTCGGCTCGTCCGCGATGAGCACGTCCGGGCTGTTGATCAGCGCCATCGCGATCACCACGCGCTGGCGCATCCCGCCGGAGAACTGGTGCGGGTAGTCCCGGGCGCGGGCGGCGGCGATCCCCACCCGCTCCAGCATGTCGACCGCCCGGTCCCTGACCTCCGCCCGCGGCGCGCCCTTGTGGTGGACGCGGTATGCCTCGGCGAGCTGCGCGCCCACCGGATGGAAGGGGGACAGGGCGGCCAGCGCGTCCTGGAACACCATCGCCACCCGGGAACCGCGCAGCGCGCGCAGCTCCGCGTCACAGGCGCCGACGACCTGGGTGCCGCCCACCTCCAGGCTGCCGGCGATCCGGGTGCGCGCCGGGTCGTGCAGGCCCATCGCGGCGAGGCCCACGGTGGACTTGCCGGAGCCCGACTCCCCCACCAGGCCGAGCACTTCGCCGCGCGCCAGGTCGAAGGTGATCCCCTCGGCGGCGGTGACGGCACCGCGCGGCCCGGTGAACGTCACGCTCAGATCGCGCACACGCAGCGCGGGAGCGGCCGTCGGAGCAGGAGTGGTCACGCGAGCCTCACCCTCGGATCGAGCCAGGCGACGACGAGGTCGGCCAGGGCGACGAACACCACCACGAAGAAGGCGGCGAGCAGCACGGTGCCGACGACGGTGGGCAGGTCGTTCTGCACCACCGCGTCCACGGCGAGTTTGCCGACGCCGCCGAGCCCGAAGACGGTCTCGGTGATGAACGCGCCGCCGAGCAGCGCGCCCACCTCCAGGCCGAGGAGCTGCACCAGCGGCGCCGCGGCCCCGCGCGAGGTGTACTTCAGATGGGTGCGCAGCGGGCCGAGCCCCTTGCCGCGCGCCGTGCGCACGTACCCCTCGTGCATGACCTCCAGCATCTGGGCGCGGGAGAGCCGGGCGAACATCGCCGCGTTGACGAAGCCGAGCACCAGGCACGGCAGCAGCAGCCCCGCGGCCCAGGCGCCGAGGTCCTCACCCGGCGGGGTGTAGCCGGGCAGCGCGAACCACCCGGTCCGGTACACGAGCAGGTACTGCAGCGCGTAGCCGAGGAAATAGATCTGCACGCTGGCGCCGAGCAGGGTGAAGCCGGACAGGACCCGGTCGGTGGGGCGGCCGCGGCGCAGCGCGGACACGAAGCCCGCGCCGATCCCGGCCACGACGATCACGGCGAGCGCGCCGCCCGCGAGCGAGAGCGTCACCGGGAAGCGGCTGGTGATGGCGGCCCGCACCGGCTCGTGCAGCGCGTAGGAGTAGCCGAGGCAGGGCGCGTCGCAGGCGATGGGGGTGCCGTCGACGTCGCTGATGGTGCGGCCCGTGACGAAGCCGCGTACGTAGTCGGCGTACTGCGCGAGGATCGGCTCGTCCAGTCCCATGGATTCGCGCACGGCCGCGAGCTGGGTGGCGTCGCACTTGGGTCCGCAGGCGATGACGGCCGGGTTGGAGGGGGCGGCGTAGAAGAGCGCGAAGGCGGTCGCGGAGATCGCGAGCAGCACCACGGCCGCCTGCACCGCCCGGCGTAGCAGATAACTGAGCATGGGTCAGGACGACTTCTTCAGGTACAGCCAGGCGGGGCTGATGGTGCCGTAGATCGGGTGGATGAACGCGCCGCCGACGTTGCTGCCGCGCACCTGCTGGACGCGCTGGTGCAGGAACGGCACGAGCGGCACGTCCTTCATGATCGTGTCCTTCTCCAGGGCGATGAGTTCCTTGGCCTTCTTCGTGGCGTCGCTGATCTCGGCGATGCGGTCGAGTTCCTTGTCGACGGCCGGGTTCTTGTAGCGCGGGTCGTTGTCGAGGGAGTCGCGGCGGCTGTCGAAGCGGTACGGCACGCCGGTGGCCGGGGTCGGCCAGTCCACGGAGGAGCCGGACATCCACAGGTCGTACTGCGGATCGGTGCCGCGCAGGACCTCGTTGGTGTAGGCGGGCAGCGGCAGCGGCTTGGTGACCAGCTCGATGCCGGCCTTGGCGAAGGCGTCGACGAGGACCTGGGCCATGCGGTCGTTGACGGCGTTGGACTCGTAGGCGTAGGAGAGGCGCTTGACCTTCTTCTTGGCCCTGGCCAGGTGCTGCTTGGCCTTCTCGATGTCGCCGGTGGGCTTGACGGGGTGGGTGTCGTAGCTCTCCCAGCCGACGATGGCGGGCGAGGAGTACGTGGTGGCGATGTCGCCGACGCGCGGGCCGCCGAGAGCCTGGCGGGCCTGTTGGCGGGGCAGGAGGTAGTGGACGGCCTTGCGCACCTCGGGGTCGGCGACCCGGTCGTTGCGGATGATCAGGTGGTACGTGAACGCGCCGCGCCGCCCGTCGACGATCAGGTCCTTCTTCTTCGCGTCGCGCCCCGCCTCGCCGATCAGCTCGGGCGGGAACTCGTTCTTGGTGGTGACGGTGTCCGCGCCTTCGCCGCGCCCGTTGAGGATCTCCTGGGCGGTGTTGAGCTCCTTCTTCTCGAAGGTGAACTCGAACTTGTCGGCGTACTGGTGGCGGATCGGGTCGGTGTCCGCCTTCCAGTGCGGGTTCCTCTCCAGGGTCAGGGACTGGTTCTGCCGGTGGGCCGTGATCCGGTAGGGGCCGGTGGCGAACGGCTTGAGGTCGTAGGCGGCGCCGGTGTCCTTGTCGGGGCGCACCGGCGACGAGGAGGACTGCGCGGCCATGAACGGCACGTCGGACTGCGTCTTGTGGAAGCGGAAGACGACGGTCTTGTCGTCCGGCGTCTCGATGCGGTCGAAGTCGCCGTCCTTCTTGGGGCCGCCGTAGACCTTGCGGGCCGCCGCGAGGTCGGACTTGCCGGTGAGCCACTGCGGCCAGTAGGACGGGCCGACCTCGAAGCCGGGCGCGAAGGTGCGCTCGATGCCGTACTTGATGTGCTTCGAGGTGATCGGCCTGCCGTCCTCCCAGGCGATGCCGTCCTTGAGCTTGTACGTCCAGGTGCGGCCGCCGTCCGAGGGCCTGCCGGTGTCGGTGGCGAGGTCGCCGACGAGCTTCGGCTTGCCGTTCACGACCTGGTACTGAGTGAGCTGGCGGCCCCACAGGAGCGAGGTGTTGTATGCCTCGCCCGCGTAGACCTTCTGCGGGTCGAGGTGGGAGTAGTCGCGCAGGTTGGCGACGCGGACGGTGCCACCCTTGCGGGCGCCTGCGACGGCCGGGGCCGGGCCCGCGCTGTCCTTGGCGCTGCCGACTCCCGCGACCAGGTCGGCTTCTGTCCTGGTCGCGGCCTCGTCGCTCTGGGAGCCCGCCCCGGCCGAGCAGGAGCACAGCACGAGCATGGCGGAGGCGGCGGCGACAAGCGGGACCGCGGTGCGCGAACTAATCCTGGGCATGGCGAACTCCATTGACGGTGCGGTGAGTTGGTGGCCGTACGGAAAGAGGTGACTCAGTGGCGGGTGCGTGGATCGAGCGCGTCGCGCACGCTGTCGCCGAGCAGATTGAAGGCGAGGACGAAGAGCAGGATCGTCACGCCGGGGAAGATCATGTACGTCGGGTCGTCGTAGAAGACCTCGGAGCCGCGCGCGATCATCCGCCCCCAGTCGGGGATGGGCTCGCTGATGCCGACGCCCAGGAAGGACAGCGCGGCCTCGGCGGTGACGATGCCGGGCAGGGCGATCGTGATGTGCACGAGGACGGGCGCCCAGACATTGGGGAGCAGTTCGCGCAGCACGATGTGGCGGCGCGAGGCGCCCAGCGCCCGCGCGGCCTCGACGAACTCCCGCTCCCGCAGCGAACGCACCGTCGTGCGCAGCATCATCGCGAGCGGCACCCAGCCGAACGCCGCGAAGATCAGCACGAGGACGGTGAACTGCATCCAGGCGGGCTCGTTCTCGCCGGGGTCCACGAAGCGGGTCTGCACGATCGGGCCGAGCGCGAGGAAGAGCAGCAGCGTGGGGAAGGCGAGCAGCACATTGCAGACGAAGGTGAAGGCCCGGTCCGCGAGCCCGCCGAGATAGCCGACGGTCACCCCCAGGACGACACCGAGGACCGCGATCACGGCGATGGCGGCGGTGGCGACGAGCAGGGAGGTGCGGATGCCGTACAGAAGCTGGGTGAACACGTCGCGGCCCAGGCCCGGTTCGATGCCGAACCAGAAGTCACCGGACATGCCGCCGTTGGGCAGCACCGGCAGCCCCTCCGGGCTGAGCAGTCCGGCTTCGTTCTGGCCGTAGTGCTCGGTGGGGTTCTTGCCGTAGAGCGTGGCGATGAGCGGCGCGGCGAGGGCGAGCAGCACGAACAGTGCCACCACGCAGAGCGCGACGACGCCGATCCGGTCCCTGCGGAAGGCACCCAGCATGCTGCCCCACTCCTGATGACGTACGGACGCGGATGTTTCCCGCGTCGGGTTGCGCATCATTAGAGCCAGCGGCGCGACGCCTTCGCAAATCCCCCACAGAAAGCATTTCGGGAATGCTGCGGAGATTTACAGCGGTGCAACATTACAGGGCCCCACAAGGGGGCAAAAACGGGCATTTGCAGCATCATGAGATCTGCGCCACACACCTCACCATGGAAGGTCAGGTGCGCCACAAACCTGCATAGGGAAGGTCATCAACGCGCACCACCTGCGCATCAGCGCCAATCTACGCGCGTCACCCCGTGGAAGTTCAAGGGAATCGCAATTATCCGACCAGTTTTCATAAACGCGAAAGGGCCCCGGAAACCAAAAGGTTTCCGGGGCCCACCAACCGTCGAACCGGGCGTCAGCCGATTTCCGCCCCGAAGGCCGACAGGGCCTCCGGCACCGGCTGGAAGAACGTCTCGCCGCCGGAGCTGCAGTCACCGCTGCCGCCGGACGTCAGGCCGAGGGCGGTGTCGCCCGCGAAGAGCGCGCCGCCGCTGTCGCCGGGCTCGGCGCAGACGTCGGTCTGGATGAGCCCGTTGACGACGTCGCCGTTGCCGTAGTTCACGGTGGCGTTCAGACCCGTGACCTTGCCGTCGTGCAGCTGCGTGGTCGAACCGCTGCGCTGCACCTCCTGGCCGACGGTCGCGTCACCGGCCTTGGTGATCTTCTGCGTGCTGCCGTTGTAGAGGTTCACCTCGCTCGGGTGGGCGGTGTCGCCGCTGTACTTGACGATGCCGTAGTCGTTGTCGGGGAAGCTGGAGCCCGCGTTCTCACCGATGGCCTGGCCGCCCTGCTTGTCGGACCAGCTCTTGACGGCCTCGGTGCAGTGGCCCGCCGTCAGGAAGTGCGGGGCACCGTCCTTGACCACGTTGAAGCCGAGCGAGCAGCGGCTGCTGCCGCCGAAGATGGCGTCGCCGCCGGCGATGAAGGGCTTGAACTCTCCCTTGGTCTGCTTCAGTTCGGCCTTCTCACCGAGGCCGTCGACGACCGACGTCAGCTTCTTCAGATCGGCGCCCTTGACGGTGCGGTCCGCGGTGACGACGACCTTGTTGGTGGCCGGGTCGGTGGCCCAGGACGTGCCGGGGATCGACGCCTTGTCGGTGAGGGCCGTGTGGGCGCCCTTGAGCTCGGCGAGGGAGTTCTCCACCAGTCTGGCCTTGGCCCCGGCCGACTCGACGGCGTCCTTGGCGCTGTCGTCGAGCACGTTCACGACGAGGTTCTTGGCCCCCGCGTCGTAGTACGTGCCCGCGGCGTCGGCGCCCAGCTCCTTGTCGAGCGAGGAGGCGAGCTTTCCGGCCTTCGCGACGGAGAGCGTGTCCGGCTTGGGGGTGGGGGTGTCCTCGCTCGCGTTCGCAGTCTGGAAGGTGATGGCCGCGCCGATGAGGGCGACGACGCCCGCGCCTGCCATGGCGGCCCGGCGCTTGGGTATGCGGCGGTGCTTCAACTGACGTCCTCCTGTGGGGGGTCCGGTCCGCTCCGGTGTGGGGACCTCGGCGGCCGAAAGGCGTACGCGCATGGGGAAGCGACGCTGGATAAGCCGCGTCCATGCCAATAGGACGCGGCCCACTATTCCCAGCGGGCCAGGTCGCACACAAGGTCTACTTCAGGACGCCCGCCCGACAATGACCTTCCAGCCAGGCCCCGTTGACCGTCCGTGGTCTCACCACGTGGGTTCCCGCTGCAAACACCGCGTGCGAGCGTCGGACGGCAGCGGGTGAGGACTAGTCCTGTCCGGATTTCGATGTTCCGGAACGCTCCAGGACGCTCCGCGACGCTCCGGAGGCAAGCGAAGAGCCCCCGCCCGGGAGTTGGGCGGGGGCTCAGGTGCCGATGCCGGCGGCGCTGTCAGTGCCGTCGTCGTGCGCCGTGTACGAGGATCAGTACACGTACGCGGATCAGTACACGCTCACGTTGTACGCGCGCAGCGCCTCGGTGACCGGCTGGAAGAACGTCGTGCCGCCGGAGGAGCAGTTGCCGCTGCCGCCGGAGGTCAGGCCGAGCGCCGTGGTGCCGGAGTAGAGCGGGCCGCCGCTGTCGCCGGGCTCGGCGCAGACGGTGGTCCGGATCATCCCGTACACGATGTCGCCGCCGCCGTAGTTCACCGTGGCGTTCAGGCCGGTGACACGGCCGGAGTGGGTGCCGGTGGTGGAACCGCGGCGGGTGACGGACTGGTTGACCGTCGGGTCGGCGGCGCGGGTGATGTCCTGGCTGCCCACGGTGCCGGACTTGGTGATGGAGCTGTTGGTGTAGCGCACGATGCCGTAGTCGTTCGTCGGGAAGCTGGAGCCGTGCGTGCTGCCGAGCACGGTCGTCTTCGCCGAGTTGGCCCACCACGTGCCCGCGCCGTCGGTGCAGTGACCGGCGGTCAGGAAGTAGTAGGTGCTCCCGTTGCGGACGTTGAAGCCGAGCGAGCAGCGCCAGCTGCTGGCGTAGGTGGCGTCGCCGCCGGAGATGTACTTCTGGAACTTGCCCGGCGTGCGCTCGATCTTCAGGGCGCCGGCCTTGTCGCCCGCCGCCTGCTTCAGCTTGGCGATCTCGGCCTTGGAGACCGTGCTGTCAGCGGTGACGACGACCTGCTTGGTCTTCGGATCGACGTTCCAGGCGGTGCCCGCGACGTCCGCCTCCAGGACGGCATCGCCGGCCGCCGTGAGGTCGGACGCACTGTAGGTACGGGCCTCGTCCGCGCTGGCGGCGGGGACGGCGAGTGCGGCGGCGGCCACAAGCCCGGTCGCGACGGCGACCATGCGGGTGTGTCTCGCTATACCGCTGCGGGGGGTGGTGCGCTTGATCCTCACTGCTGGTTCCTCCCGAGGGAAGTCAGGGGGCCCATGTGGGTTGGGGCCCGTGAGGCGCAGCCAACGGGCAGGGCGGATTCCGTTTACGCCGTGCCCCTGACAAGCGCTGCTCGGGAGTATTGGGGCCGTCCTGACCCCGCACAAGGGTGCCTTTCGGCCGCACCGGCGGATACACGCCAACCGGCCCCGGTGGTCATCGCACCTGCGTACGCCACCGGGGCTCTGGGTCATCGGCTCTGGGTCAGACGTCCCGTCGCGCCGAAAGGTTCCGTTCCCCGGCGGCGATCTCGGCGGTGAGGGTGTTGCCGGGCGGCGGGAAGGGGCAGATGAAGTGGTCGACGAAGGCGCACGGCGGCAGCAGCGAGCGGTTGAAGTCGACGGTCGTACGGCCCTGTTCGTCGGGGGCGGCGGGCCGCAGGAAGCGGAAACGGTAGCTGGAGACGCCGCTGGTCCCGTCCGCGAACACCGCCCACAGCGACCCGTCGTCCTCGACGCTCACCTGCAGCGTCTGCTCCCGCCCGGCCAGCGTGAAGGCGAGTTCCCCGCCGAGCCCGAGCCCCCGCTCCACGCCGTCCGCGTTGCCGACGCGCACGGTGCGGTCCTGCTCGTACGGGGTGAAGCGGCCCTCGGCCACGAAGCGCGGGTCGTGTCCGGTGACGTCGATGCCGGCGAAGGCGCGCCGCGCCGGGGCGTCCGGGTCGAAGTCGCGGACCGCCCAGAGCCCTTCGCGGCGCAGCACGACCAGGCGCCGCTCGCCGAGCCCGAGCCGGGCGGCGGTGACGGGTCCGGGGTCGGGGGTGAGGCGAACCGTACCGGCGAAAGGCCCTCCGTCGAGGGTGAGTCCGTCGTCCCGCGCGGCCGTCAGGACCAGCTCGTCGCCGTCCTCGGCCCAGTGCCCGGGCAGCCCGGGCAGCGCGCCGTCGGGGTGGTCGGCGAGCCAGTGCGTGCCGGTGAGGGACAGCGGGCCGTAGGGCGCGGAGACGGTGGCCGCGCGCTGCTCCTGCCACTGCGCGAAGTCCCGCAGCGCCTCTTCGGTGGTGCTCATGGTGATCAACCCTTCTCAATCCTGCCGAGCGGGCTCGGGCAGCCCGAGGTGTGAGCGCAGCGTCGCGCCCTCGTATTCCGTGCGGAACGCGCCGCGCTCCTGGAGCAGCGGCACCACCCGTTCGACGAACTCGTCGAGCCCGCCCGGCGTCAGGTGCGGGACGAGGATGAAGCCGTCGGCGGCGTCGGTGCGCACGAACTCGTCGAGCTGCTCGGCGACGGCGGCGGGGGTGCCGATGAAGGACTGGCGGGAGGTCGTCTCGATGACGGTCTGGTGGATGGACAGGCCCTTGGCCCGGGACAGGGCGCGCCACTGCTCGGCGACGGCGCGGGGATCGCCGACCTTCACCCGGCCCTGCACGAGCGTCGAGTCCGGGTCCGGGTCGATGTCGGGGAGCGGCCCGTCGGGGTCGTACGCGGACAGGTCGACGCCCCACACCTGCTCCAGGGCGAGGATCGCGTTCTGCGGCGAGACCTGTTGGCGGCGGATCTCGATGGCGCGTTCCTGGGCCTCGGCGGCGGTGTCCCCGAGCACGAAGGTGACGCCGGGCATGATCTTCAGGTCGTCGGGCTCGCGTCCGTACGCGGCGAGGCGGCCCTTCACGTCGGCGTAGAAGGCGCGGCCGGACTCCAGGGTGCCGTGCCTCGTGAACACGACGTCGGCGGAGGAGGCGGCGAACTCGCGGCCCTCGGGCGAGTCACCGGCCTGGATCACGACGGGATGGCCCTGCGGCGGGCGCGGCACCCCGAACTCCCCGGCGATGTCGAAGTGCTGCCCTTGGTGTGCGAAGGGCCGCGGTTCCCCCACCGAGCCGTCGGGGCCGTCGGGCGTCCAGGAGTCCCACAACTCCCGTGCCGTGGCGACGAATTCGGCGGCGCGGGTGTAGCGGTCGGCGCGGTCCAGGAAGCCGCCGCGGCGGAAGTTCTCGCCGGTGAAGGCGTCCGAGGAGGTGACGACGTTCCAGGCGGCGCGCCCGCCGCTCAGGTGGTCGAGGGAGGCGAGCCTGCGGGCCAGTTCGTACGGCTCGTTGAAGGTGGCGTTGACGGTGGCGGCGAGGCCCAGGCGGTCGGTGGCGGCGGCGAGCGCGCTCAGGACGGTGAGGGACTCGGGCCGTCCGACCACGTCCAGGTCGTGGATGCGCCCCTTGTGCTCGCGCAGCCGCAGCCCCTCCGCCAGGAAGAAGAAGTCGAAGAGGCCGCGCTCGGCGGTGCGGGCCAGATGCTCGAAGGAGGAGAAGTCGATCTGGGAGCGCGAGCGGGGATCCGCCCACACGGTGGTGTTGTTGACGCCGGGGAAGTGGGCGGCGAGGTGGATCTGCTTCGTGCGCGGACGATCGGTCGTACGGTGCGTCATGTCGGGTCCCCCGCGAGTGCGGCGTAACGGTTGGCGGGCCGGGCGAGGCCCAGGTGCTCCCGGAGCGTGGCGCCCGGGTAGAAGGTGCGGAACAGGCCGCGGTGCTGGAGCAGCGCCACGGTGCCGTTGACCAGGCGCTCCAGGTCGCGCCGGGGTTCGACGGGCGTGAGGTGGAAGCCGTCGACGGCGTCCGCCGCGTGCCAGGCGGCGATGAGGTCGGCGAGGTCGACGGGGCCGCCGCGGTAGAGAGGGCCCTGCGCGGTGGGCAGCGGGCCGCCGCCGTGGCCGGGCTGGGCCGCCTGCTCGCCGCCGCCGAGGTCGACGACCAGCGCGGCGAGCACCCGCAACTGGCCCGGGTCACGGCCGAGTTCGGCGGCGCGGCGGCGCAGGTCGGCGCGGGCGGCGCCCGCCTGGG
>NZ_AOPZ01000441.1 GCF_000414115.1 Streptomyces aurantiacus JA 4570 | reverse complement strand
CGACCACAACCGGCACCCCGGCACCCGGCGGCACCCCGCACACCCCGGACCCGGCAACCGCACCCGCACAGACCCGCACCGCAGTCCACGAGGCCGTGTCCGATGGGTCGCGTGACCGCGCCGGACGCCATCATTTCGGTGGTTGTGGGGCGAGGTGATCTGTCTGACGTGGAGTGGGCTCGGCTGGAGCCGCACCTTCCGAAGAGCGTAGGCCGGGGCGGGCGTTGGAAGAATCACCGCACCGTCATCAACGGCATCCTCTTCCACCAGCGGGCCGGCGTACCGTCCTGTACCGAGTGGTGACCCATCGACGCCTTCGATGAGGAGGAGAGCGCGTGCGCATAGCGAAGACCAGTTGCACCCTCACCCGGACGTGACGCGGGGCGTGGGGACACCGGCGGCCAGGCCGCCCCCCCCAGCCGACGTGCAGCAAAAGGACTCGTATAGCCCGAACACCGCGAAGCCCTCACACACGGGCGGGCCGCCCGGCCTCGCCCGCTCGGACAACTCCCTGTGCCCCAGGCGTTGTTGCGTTCTCCCCCGCGCTGACCCTGCCCACACCTGAGCGCCACGCGCCCTGAGCACTACAGGGGTGTCCGGTCAGGCTGGCGGGCGCCGCGCGCCGCCGCCGCTTCCGTTCAGCGGGATCAGTGTCTCCAGATGAGCGCCCTTGACCCAGGAGCCGAGCAGGTCGCGGTGCAGGGCCACGATGTCCTGGCGTACCGCCAGGCCGAGGGCGGCCTTCGTGAACGCGCGGCACGTGGTGACGAACAGGGCGACGTCCGCGCCGTGCTCGAGGCGGGCAGTGCCGACGAACTTCTGCATGTCTTGCGAGGACACGCTGCGCTCAGGCGCGTACTTCTTGACCTGGACGACCAGTTTTCGGCCGTCTGCAAGGTAGCCGACGACGTCGGCGCCCAGGTCGCCGCTCCTGCCGCTGACGACGACGTCTCGGCAGCCGTCCCGACGGCACAGATCGGCGACGTAGTGCTCGAAGTCCTGCCAGGACAGCGCGTCGACCTCCGTCATCGACAGCTCCCGCGCCCGCGCCTCCTCCTGCGCCCGCCACTGCCGGTCTCTGCCGACCGCGAGCCGGTGCGCGCGCAGGAGGCCCCAGCCTGCACCGCCCACCACCACGATGGCGAGGATGGTCACCAGCACGGGCCACACCGTCGCCCAGTTCCCGGCCGTCCACACCGCGATGGCCAGCGCCGCCACGATGCCCCAGCCCTGTAACTGCCTGCGTGTCCGCTTCCGCAGCCGCCGGCGCCGTCGTGCTGCCATAGTCCCCTACTCACCTGTGCCCGTGATCCGCAGTGTGAAATGCCCGCTCGGCCCCGGCAAGAGGGCCTGCCTCCGACCACGCCTTCCCTGCCGGGCGAAGTCATCGCGTACGAAGTCCCGCTGGAGATCGGCTACACGCTGCCCGGTCACACCCTGGCTTACCTGGAATGCGACGGCGGGGTGGCGCGCTGGTCGTATGGCGGCACGGACCGGCGGCTGCTGGTGAACACAGCACACCCGCCCGTGGGCTGAGTCCCCACCAGCAGCACCGGACTCCCCCTCCTCCCCCCGGCCGCTGGTAATTCCCGGATAGCTACGCGGCATACGTCGCCCAGTACGGCGAGGCCGCGCAGGCACCCGAGTTCGTGGGCCCAGCCCCGCGCCGGGCTGTGCGGCGACCGCGTCCGCGCGGGGCGGCCGCCCGGCTCCCGCGCGGACGGACGGGTCCGCGCGGGAGCGCCGCACCCCTTCCCACCCCCTACCTGGCGAGAACGCCACCCGCGACAGGAGCGAGAGCCCCTATCGCTGATGACAAGCCGCGCGAGGGCGTGCTTGTCTGGGCGGCCTGATCACCGACGGCCTCGCAACGCGGGCCGCAGAAGGGGGAGTTCATGAAGTTCGCCAAGGTGCCTGCGCGCGTCCTGCTGCCGCTCGCCGGAGCCGTGATCGCCACCGCAGCCCTCGCCGCACCCGCGACGGCCGCCCCCGAGCACTGGGCCGACGGCGAGGCCCACTACGCCGGATCCCGCTCGTTCGTCACCCCGTACGACGGCACCCAGGGCGCCCGCGCCGTCCTGCGCGTGGACTGGGAGACCGGCAAGGGCGGCGTCTACGGAAACCTGTGGGACCTCAAGAAAGACGGCAACGACGCCATCCTGCAGGCCGGCTACTCCTGGCTCGACGGCACCACCTGGAAGCCCGTGACGCGCACCCTCAACACGGTCAAGGACGCCAGCGACAGCGGCCGCCACACCAGCCTGCACACCGACCCGGCGGTCAAGATCAAGGACCTGAAGGTCAGGGTCTGTACGGTCGACAGCGCGGGAGCGCAGGTGTGGTGCGGGGAGTGGCACTGAGAGCCGGGACGGTCCTGCTGCCTGCTCCAGACGCCGCTGCTGCGCCTGGGAACGCACCAGCAGGGCGTCACGGTCGGCCTCGGCGGCCCGGACCTGCTCCCGCTGCGCGGCCAGCTCCTGCCGCACAGACTCGATCTCCGCGACAAGCTCGCTCTGCTCAGCCCTGAGCTGGTTCTCGATACCGGCCAGCTGCCGGTCGCCTTCCTGCTGCGCCTGCGCCACGGCCCTTTGCACCGCGTCCGTGGTGGTTGCCTCCTGGCCGCGCCGTGCGGCCGGCAATGCGGCTTTCAGCTGTTCAAGCTCCTCCTTGGCGTGCAGCAGGCGGGTCTCTACCGAGGCGCTCGCGGCCTGCGCTGCTCGACGCAGGGAATGCAGGCGCTCCCTCTCCTCGCCGCTCAGGCGGACGCCCTGCTCCTCCAGAAAGGCGGCGCACTGGTCCACGAAGCCTTGTGGGGCGATGCGTTCGCCGTTCAGGTACCGGGTGACGGTAGAGGGCACGACGTGCACCGACGAGGCCAGTGCCCGCTGTGTGACGCCCGCTTCGAAGACCGGCCGCAGGACTGCGCGCAACGCGGCGGCGTACGCCTGCTCCAGAGGTTCGGCCACAACATCCTCCTCGCCAACTGCGGCACAGCTATAGCAGCGCTGCACTGCAACGGAGTTGAACCATTGTGGTGCAGCGGCCTCGGTCAGCGAGCCCTCTTGTGGCCGCGCCGTTGCCAACCTGCGGGAACCGGCAAGCGCCTGCCGTTGCCGCTCCCGCAACCCGTTCCGCCTCTCCATGCTCGAGTCCACCGCCCGGCAACCGCCGGGCCCGACCAGCCACCGGAAGATGGGCATGACACGACAGACAAGCAGCACCGGCGAGCCGACGCCGTTTTCGACCTGCGGATCGGTGGCCTGCACGTAACGATCGAACGCATCCCCTACCGGCTGCTGGCCCTGCTCACCGCCGTCGCCGGCACTGCGGGCGGCGCAACCTGGCTGGGTCGGTGAGGCGGCCATCCTCTGCGGCGGCAGCGCACGTGCTCGACATCCTCGGCGACCCGTTAAGAGAGCGATACATCCAGCGGGTTGGAAGCGGCGGAGCACCGGGTCCGGGTGGAGGCTCCCGCACACGTCCGGCCCGTCGAGAGGGCTCTGTTGCGGAGCGGTGGCTGTTCGTCCCTTCGCCCGGTGGGGTCCGCCCGGCGAGGGGGCGAGGCGTTGAAGGTTCGTACTGGTGTTGACAGAACGGTCATTCCTGTGGGCGGGCGGGCTGGCCGGTGCAGATCCGTTTTACCTGGAAATTCCCTGGGCGGTGAAAGCGTGGGCCAGAACTCAGGCGCTCACGTTCGACCGGCACCGATCATTCCCGCTCAATCACGAGCGCTCAAAGGGCCCTAATTGAGTGCGATGGCGAAAAGAACGCCACCGGCTACCTCGCGCCTGCGCCAGGCTCGCGGTGCTGCAACAACGATGGCTCGACGCCAACCCGCTGCCGGCGGCCGAATGGCCCTCTCTGCGCCAGCGGGAGAGCGAGGCCGCCACCAAGGTGCTGAAGGGCGGGTGATGTTACGGGCGGGCAGCCTCTCGGACACCCCACCCGTCGACGGTCCCTAGGGGTTTCATCTGAGGGAGCACCGCATCAGTACTCCAAGCCTGTTTCTGAATCCCCGTCGTCCGCGCGGACGACGGGGATTCAGAAACAGGCTTGGAGGCCCTTCGCGGGCGCGCGGCTCCGGTGCCCGGGGCCGTGACCCGGTGCGCCTTGACGTGTCAGGTCCGCAGTGATTCCGCCTCCTTGACCGGCTCCGAGGCGGCCCCCCGCTCGAACGCCGCCGTGAAGTCCGCCTCGCCAAGTACCGCGCGTACCGCGGCCGTCACCCGGTCCACGTCGCCGCGCTCACCCCGCTCCCCCGCCGGCAGCGGTGCGCCCACCGAGGCGCGGGCGGCGGCCGCTGCCCCGAGCAGCCGCGCGGCCTGCCCGGCGTGCCCTGCCAGTGCCCGCGCTCCCGCGAGTCCCTCCACCGCCAGCGCGACGGCCCGCGGATCGCCGGTGTCTCGGGCCGCGGCGAGGCCCTCCAGGTGCAGGGACAGAGCGGCGACGGCGTCCCCGCGCAGCTCGGCGACGAAGCCGAGTTCGGCCAGGATCAGGGCCGCCCCGTACTCCGCGTCGAACTGCCGGTTCCACGCCAGCCAGGTGCGCAGATACGACTCGGCGGCGTCGAGCCGTCCCTGCCGCCGCGCGCTGAGAGCAAGGCCGAGCTCGGCGAACTCCTCGGCGGGCTTGTCACCCTGTTCGACCGCGAGCCGCCGGCCGCGCTCGTGGAACTCGTCGGCGCGGGCGTACTGGCCGATCAGCAGGGCGATCCGGCCGAGGTCGGACCAGCGCATCGACGCGTCGGTCCACAGACCCAGGTCCTCGGCGACGTGCAGCCCTCGCTCGTGCAGCCGGGCGGCTTCCTGGTAGTCGCCCTCGATCTCCGCGAGCCGCCCGAGCACCGCCATCGCCTGCAGCCTGCCCCACCCGTCGCCGGCCTCGTGGAACAGCGCGAGACTCTCCTCTCCGTCACTGCGGGAAGCCCTCAGGTTGCCGCACACGTAGATCTGCATGCCTCGTGTGCTCAGTCCCGCGGCGATCCCCCAGAGGTCGCCCAGGGCACGGGACTCGGCGAGCACCCGGTTGACCAGTTCCTCGCCCACCGAGAAGTCCCCGAACCGGGTGACCGCGAACCCGAGGAACCAGCCGGCCCTGGTCCGCTCGTGCGGGTCGCGGATGTCCTCGTACAGCTCGAGAACCGCGGCGCTGCGGCGCGCGGAGCCGTCCGGGGCGCCGGACAGCAGGCTCATCCCGGCGTGCCAGGCCGCGGTCACCACGCGGCCCGGGTCGCCTTCGGCCGTCGGCCCCGCCTCGCCCGGCAGACCGAGGGCCACGGTCAGCTGGCGCCTGGCCTCGGTGAGACGGCCGCGCAGGAACCAGTACCAGACCATCGCGTGCGCCAGGCCCCGCATCAGGGCGGCGTCGCCGTCCGCGGCGGCCGCGTCGAGCGCGCTGCGGATGTTGGCGGTCTCCGCGTCCAGGCGCCGCAGCCACTGCCGCTGGTCGCTGCCGCGCAGGAAGGCGTCGGCCCGCTCGGCGAAGGCCGCGTAGTAGTGCGCGTGGGTGCGCCGCACCCGCTCGTACTCGGTGGCGCGCAGCCGTTCGAGGCAGTACGCGGACACGGATTCGAGGAGCCGGTACCGGGGCCCGTCGGCTTCGTGGCTGGCCAGGACGAGGGAGCGGTCCACCAGGCGGGTCAGCAGGTCCAGGACCTCGGCGGGCTTGACTCCGTAGCCTGCGCAGACGGCCTCGGCGGCGTCCAGGGTGCAGCCGTCGGAGTGGATGGCGAGCCGGCGCAGGACCGACTGCTCGGCCGCGGTGAGCAGCTCCCAGCTCCAGTCGATCATCGCGCGCAGTGTCTGCTGCCGTACGGGTGCGCCCCGGCGGCCGCCGGTGAGGAGCTTGAACCGGTCGTCCAGGCGCTCCGCGAGCTCGCGCACCCCGAGGACGCGTACCCGTGTGGACGCCAGTTCCAGGGCGAGGGGGATTCCGTCGAGACGGTGGCAGATCGAGGCCACGGCCCCGGCGTTGTCGTCGGTCAGCTCGAAGCCGGGCGAGATGGCCGCGGCCCGGTCGAGGAACATCCGTACCGCGCTGGAGCGCCGCAGCACCGCCGGGTCGGCCGAGTTCTCGGGCAGGTCGAGCGGCCGCACCGGCCACAGCTGCTCGCCGGCGATGTCGAGGGGCTCCTGGCTGGTGGCGAGGACGCGGACGCCCGGTGCGCCGCGCAGCAGCGCCTGTGCGAGCCCCGCGGCCGCCTCGATGACGTGCTCGCAGTTGTCGAGGACCAGGAGCAGGCGGCGGCCGCGCAGGGCGTCGGTGAGGCGGTCGAGCAGCGTACGCGGCAGGCCGCTCGGCAGCGGTCCGGGACCGGTGTCGTCCCGGACTCCGAGCGTCGCGGCGACGACCTCGGCGAGGTCGTCGCCCGCGGCCGCCCCTGATTCGGCGGAGAATGCCTGTGAGGCCAGTTCCACCAGCCAGACGCCGTCCGCGTACGCCTCGGACAGGCGGGTCGCCACCTCCACCGCGAGGCGCGTCTTGCCGACCCCGCCGGGCCCGGTCAAGGTCACCAGGCGGCCGGCCTTCACCAGGTCGCGCACGGCGTCCACGGAGTCGGAGCGGCCGATCAGGTCGGTGACCGGGGTGGGCAGGTTGGTGCGTGGCCTCGGTGTGGCCGAGGGGGCGGACACGGCCCGCAGGGCGGGGTCCTGCTGCAGGATCTCCTGTTGCAGGGCCGCCAGTTCGGGCCCCGGTTCGAGGCCCAGGTCCTCGTCCAGGCGGCGGCGCAGGTCCTGGTAGCTGTCTAATGCCTCGCTGGCGCGACCCGCGCCGTACAGGGCGCGCATATGGGCGCCTCGCAGCCGCTCCCGCAGCGGGTGACGTCTCGTCAGTTCGCCTAGTTCCGGGGCCAGTTGGCTGTGCTCGCCCAATTCGAGGCGGGCTTCGGCCTGTTCCTCCAGGGCGAGCAGCCGCTGTTCCTCGAGCCGGGTGATGGCCTCGCGGGCGAACTGCTCGCCCTGGAAGCCGGCGAAAGCGGGGCCGCGCCAGAGCCCGAGGGCCTCGGTGAACAGCTCGGCCCGCTCCCGGGGGTCCGCGGCCGGGCGCGCCCGGGCGGTGAGTGCGGTGAAGCGGCCTGCGTCCACGGCGTCGTCCGTCACCTCCAGGACGTATCCGAGGGCCCGGTACGTCAGGAGGCCGGGGCCTCCGGCGCGGGTGAGCACCTTCCGTAATCGCGACACCAGGGTCTGCAGTGCGCCCCTGGCGTTGGCGGGCGGCGCGTCCCCCCACAGCTCGTCGACCAGGCGGTCGGCGGAGATCACCTGCCCCGGTGCCGTCAGGAGGGCCGCGAGCAGCGAGCGGACCTTGGCCTCCGGCACCCCTACCAGTTCACCGTCCGCCGACCAGATGACCAGCGGACCCAGTACCCCGAAGCGCATGGGACCAAGGTAGACGCCCCGTGGTCATTGACGGGTGTGTCAGTGCACTGCAAGCGGACCGACAGCCGACTGCAAGCCCTTGCCCGCACTCTGCGTGCACCGGTGAAAACCGGCGTAATGAGCACCTCGCACGCTGTCTTAGCAGGGAGTCATCATGAGCAAGTTCGCAGGCAAGAAGGCCGTCGTCACCGGCGGAACGCACGGTATGGGCCTGGCCATCGTCAAGGCGCTCCTGGACGGCGGGGCCGAGGTGGTCCTCACAGGTCGCAACGAGAAGAACATCGAGGAGGCGCGGACGGAGCTGAAGTCGGACTCCGCGCACGTCGTCCGCTCCGACGCCGCGAGCATGGCCGACATCCGGGCCCTCGCGGACACCGCCCAGGAGAAGCTCGGGCGGGTCGACTATCTCTTCGTCAATCACGGCATCGCGGAGGTACAGACCCTCGATGAGGTCACCGAGGATGCCTGGGACCGGGCCTTCGCGGTGAACACCAAGGGTGCCTTCTTCACCGTGCAGAGCCTGTCGCCGCTCCTCAACGACGGCGGCGCGATCGTCTTCACCACGGTCGCCAACGACCTGATCTTCCCCGGTCTGAGCGCCTACTCCGGTTCGAAGGAGGCGGTGCGTGCGGTCGCCCATGTCCTCGCGGCCGAGTTCCTGCCCCGCCAGATCCGCGTGAACCTCGTGGCTCCCGGCTACATCAAGACTCCCACCATGGGCGTCGTCGGGCTGAGCGATGAGGAGCGCCGCGAGTTCGAGGAGCAGGGCAGCCAGACCACCCCGCTCAAGCGCAACGGCACGGTCGAAGAGGTCGCCGCGGCCGCCCTGTTCCTCGCCGCGGACGCCACCTTCAGCACCAACGTCGAGTTCCCGGTCGACGGCGGCTTCGCCCAGGGTCTCAGCGGCGCCCACTGATCCTGTGGCGGCGCGGTCCCTCTCCTTGCGGTTACAGGCGCTGCTGCCCGCTCAACCTGTGCGGCGGCGCAGATTTACGACCTGCCCTGCTCGGGGTGGGTGGACTCTTGAGTTGGTTCGTCGCCCCCCCGACCGTCCGTTGCGTCGCCGCCCCCGGCCCGCACGTGGGCTGGCACGTGCTGCCGCTACGTGCCGTCGAGACGCGCGGAGCGGGGCGTGACGGGCCGGGTGGCCACAGAACCGTCTTCATGGATGTCGGCGGCGGCTTCTGCGGCCTTGGCCTTGGCGTAGTAGCGCGGGTCGGGGTTGCGGGCGCGTTCGCCGGTCTGGTCGGTGAGCTTATGCCGGGTTTCCGGTGTGCGCGGGGCGGGCCAGACCTGGACCAGGTGCTGCTCGGGACTGTTGCCGGGGTACTGGGCGCTGTCGCGTCCGCGGGCGTGGAAGCGAAAGCGCCACCACCGGGCATCACCTTCGGCTTCGTCGTCTTCGTCGTCTTCGTCGTCTTCTCGTCGTCTTCGTCGTCTTCGTCGTCTTCGCTATGCCTGGGCTGAGCGTTCTCGCCTTCGGGGGTCAGAGCCACGGGGGTGACGTTGTCGCTGACGGGGTCGCCGACCAGAGGGCCCTCGTCAGGGAGGTACAGGCTGACCTCGACCACTTCGTCCCAGGCGTCACAGCTCAGCCCGGGCTCGCTTGGGTGGAGGTCGAAGATGACGTCCAGGCGTCCGTGCGGGGTACCGGTCATCACGCTGGCATAAGTGCCTTCCGCATTCACACTGACCAGTCCGTTGCCGGCCTTGATGTCGTCGATGGTCTCGTACGGCGCGTCGGCGTCAGTGTCGAGCAGAACGTACTGATGGTGTGACACGGGAACCTGCATGGCCCTCGTACCCTCTCCTTGCTGCCCGGTGTGGGGTGCGCGGACGCAAGGCCCCTTGCGTGGAGCCCAGCGCCCGCGCTGATCGTACGGTGCCTTACTGGACGTCAGACGGACACCCAGAAAGCATCACGGTGCACGATCCGCTGCTTCTTGTGGAAGGTCTGGATCCGGCCGCCTTGCTGCCGCTGCTCCTGCAACGGCACCCAGGCGGTGCCGCGGCTGTCGGCGGGCACGTTGGTGCCGCCTTCGCGAGTGCTGGCGAAGGGGTACTCGTCGCAGGACAGGCCGGGACGCGGCGGGGTCTGGCGCGGCGGGCACACCTTGTTGCGGTTGTCGGTGATGGTGCGCTCATTGGCCTCGCGGTGCAGCGGCTTGCCGGAGCCGGGACGCCCGTAGTGGCCCCCGCCCGCTTGAATCCTGCGGATGTTCTTCGAGATTTCCGGCAGGGACTGCATCGTGGTGAGCACCGGGATGTACGTGTGGAAGACGCAGCCCGGCCGCATGGTGCGGCTGGTCGCCGGCTGGGTCCAGAAGGTGTCATCGCAGCGGAAGGGCACTGAGCGGTAGTTGAACCCGCCAGGGGTGTAGCCGGCCTTGGTGAAGGTGAAGAGGTACTTCGCCGAGGCAGAGTCCTTCTTCAGCTTGGCGACCTTGTCCTGGTAGTTCACCTTCCCGGAGATCTCCGGGCCGAGCGAGCGCCCGCGCGGGAACTTGTTGGTGGGCTTGCACTTGCTGCTGCCGCACGTGACCTTCAGCCCCACCTTGATCCCGCGGGCGTTGCCGAGCAGCCGCGCTTTGCTGATCTTGACGGACTCCGACCACTTCAGCGACTTCTGCTTCAGCGTCATCTTGTGGGTGACGGTGAACTTCGCCGAGCCCACCGGCCGGCCGTTCCTGCGCACGGTCACCGTCGCAGGGACCACGATGCAGCTCTGGTAGCGGGTATAGATGGCCTGGCCGCTCCGGCACGGTACGGCCGCGGCCGCACTCTGCGACGACGCCGCCTGCGGCACCGCTTCCCCCACCGTGACCTTGATCGTGGACTCAGCTGCAGGTGCGGCCTGCGCCACCGACAGCAGGCTCCCGGTCACTGCGATCACCCCGACGCCCGACGCGAGACCGTACGCCCATCTGCGTAACACTGGCGAACCCCCCTCTCTGTCGCGCGCTCCCAAGGAGCCCCGTGCCCCTCAACGGCAACGACAGGACATCGAACATACGAACACCACACCATTCCCTTCTGCACATTCCAGCGCTGTGACCGAATCCCGAACCCGGTATGGCAAATTCCGGGCACCTGCCAGCTACGCGCGGCCACCCAGTGACGCTGATCGTCGACACCCAGTCGGTCAAAGCCGCCTCCACCGTCGGCAGGGACAGCCGCGGCTACGACGCAGGCAAGAAGATCAATGGACGCAAGAGACACATCGTGGTCGACACCCTCGGCCTGCCCGCGATGATCACGGTCACCGCCGCCAGCTCCCGCGACGAGATCATGGCCCGGGACCTCCTCTGGCGCCTGCGGCTCACACATCCACAGATCACCCAGGTCTGTGGGCCAACTCCGCCTACGCCCGCGATCTGCTACCCAACTGGACTGCAGATCTGCTGTGGATGTCGCTTCGGGCCGTCCTGCGGCCCAAGGGAACCCGCGGCTTCGTCGTGCTGCCCCGCCGCTGGAAAGTCGAACGCTCCATTGGCTGGATCATGAACGCCCGCCGCAAGGCACGCGACTACGAACGTCTGCCTCAGCACTCCGAAGCGCACCTGAACTGGGCATTCATCACTCTCATGCCCCGGCGCCTGACTCGCAAAGGCCCTCGCACCAGCCAGTGGACACGCAAGGCGCCAGCCGCCGGATGACGACGGCCCTGCTCGGCGGAATCCGGTTACCTTCCCCTACGACTCCCGGCAGCCTGATGGGAGGCGATGCGAAGAGTCACTGTGCTTCAGGCAGCAAAAGGCACGGCAGGGCTCGCTCCGTAGCTCCTTTCTCCCTATACGGCTCGACCCGATACAGGTGAGCCTGCGGCGTGCGGGTCACCGCTTCTGTCAGGAGGCCGTCCACGAAGAGTGCGCCAACACCGTCCTCCAGCGCCCACCCGGCGGGGAGCGCGCCGGTGGCTACGGCCGCTTGGTAGGAGGAGCGCCGGCCCGGTTCACTGTCGTAGTGCGGGCAGACCGAACCGGACAGCAGACCCAGCCCGTCCTGCAGGAACGTCAGCGGTCCGAAGGAGTCGGTATGCGAGCCCTCGGCCCAGCAGTTGGCGCCAGCGCTGATACCGCATAGCAACGCGCCGCGATCGTAGGCCTCGCACATCAACCGGTCCACGCCGTGCGCACGCCAGACTGCCAGCAAATTCGCAGTGTTGCCGCCCCCTACATACACGACGTCCTGAGAGAGCAGAAACGTGCGCAACGCGGCGTCATCGAGTTCCCTCCGGAACAGCGGCAAGAAACTGGGCTCACAGGCGCGTGACTGGAACGCAGAGAGAAACTGGTCCAGGTAGGCGGGGGCATCACCGCTGGCCGTGGGCACAAAGCACACCTTGGGCCGAGAAACACGTGCGTGACCGAGCACTCAGTCGTCCAACAGACCATCGTGGTCCGTGGAAAAGCCGCCCCCGAGAAGAGCCAGACGACGCACGGAAACGACAGCCACGGAAGTGCCTCCTCAGCACACAGGGGGACGGAATCGAACTGTTCAACCTCGCCACGGTGCCGGTCACCCGCTACCGCTACCGAGGCAACAGTATTCCCACGCCCTGGCCGGAACTCTGACCGAGCCGATCCCAACGGCATGATCTCGTGGAGAGCCCGGTACGGTGAAAGTCGCACGCCGGGTTCGGCGGGCGGGTCCGGGAAACGGTCCTGGAGCGATCCAGGAACCGCGCCCGGGCCCGACCCGACAACCTGGGCGAAGCCGCCGAGAAGTGCGTCTACCGGCACCGTGGCTGCCTGCGCCCCACGCCGGAACAGCCGCAGGAACCCCAGGAAGAGCCGGAGTCTGCCGCGTCATCGCCCTGGCCAACAGGGCACCGGTTCGCCGAGCGCGCCCGCGCTAAGTACGCCACCATCCACACTCTCCTCGCCGCCGGTCACAGCAAGCGGTCCGTCGCCCGACAGCTCGGGATGACCCTCAACACGATCCTGCGCTTCTCCCGCGCCACCACCCCGGAGGAGATGTTCACCGGGCAGTGGCAAGACCGTGCGACCAGACTCGACGCCTACAAGCCCTACCTCGATCAGCGCTGGCAAGAAGGCTGCACCAACGCCTGGAAACTATGGGAGGAGATCAAGGAACAGGGCTATCCCCCGCGGCTACGCCAGCGTCCGCGACTACGTCAGCAGGAATCTTCGCGGCAAGCCCCAACCGGTCGGCCCCCGCCCGCCATCGGCCCGCGCCGTCACGCGCTGGATCCTCACGCACCCGACGCTCTGCCCGCAGACGACCGACTCCACCTCAAAGCAGTCCTGGCCAACTGCCCCGACCTGACGGCACTCTCCGAGCACGTGCGTTCCTTCGGCCACATGGTCTCTGACTTGCAAGGCGACCAGCTGCCGACCTGGATCGAAACGGCCACCTCTACCGCCGACCTACCCAGCCTCCGGCACTTCGCCCAGCACCTCGAACGCGACCTCGACGCCGTCATCGCGGGCCTCACGCTGCCCTGGAACTCCGGCGTCGTGGAAGGCCACGTCAACCGGATCAAGATGCTCAAGCGCCAGATGTTCGGCCGCGCAGGATTCGAACTCCTCCGCAAGCGGGTCCTGCTCTACGCATGAGGATCAGGTCAGAAGTCTTCCTCAACGAGGCCGAACCCCTGAGGAAAGCCCTCCAGGAATTCGCGACGCGATGGGTCCGCCTCCTCTGCAGCCATCGAACCGAGCAGATCGATGAACTCGATTCGCTGATCATTCGGCAGCTGCGTCACTAGATGGGCAACGCCCTCCAAGACCTTGACCGCGTCATCCGGGTCCATCTGGTCGTCCTCGCACCCATCAACGAACCAGAGAACATCGACCAAAGCCTGCGCCAGAGCACGGGTCAGCGACGAGTACACCGACATTGGAAAGATCTCCCACCAAGCGGCTGATAGAGCGAAGTCATCTCAGCACATGCCACTGACATCACTGTCGGTGAGCCGACCACACGAAGTGGACCAGAGCCGGTTCTCGTGAACAGAGCCACGCTCACACGCTGTCACGCGCAGCCGGGCGACGGGTTCAAGAACGCCTACTGAGAAGGGATCGCCCCGTACGACCTACGCGAGCGTTAGATCCCCGCTGGGCCCGATGCGAGCCCACCCGGCGCAACTGGCCAGCGGCTCAACCAGTCGCCTGGCGGCCCACGGCTTCTATCAGGCGAGGGATCCGCTGAGGGACCGGCACCAGGTACTCGTACACGAAAGACATCGGCGCGATCACACGGTGCTGGGTGTCTGGGCCGACGACGTCAACCACCAGCTCCCAGCCCGTCGGCAACGCATCGTCCAGGCGTGCCCGACAGGTGCCTCCGTACGTATCCAGCAGCACCACCGTGACGAACGCGGACAGGTCTGCGTGCAGGGTAATCCAGTCCTCCACCTCGAACTCGCCGAGTGGCAGCCTCTGCACGTAGCTGTCCAGGACGCCGACTGCGCTCAGCGGGTCGGCGTCGAATTCGAGTGCAGCCTCCGCGCCGCCGACCTGCTCCACCAGCCCCCGGATCGCTGGCCGACAGCCACTCATGAAATCGTCGATGTCGATCACAGCCTGAGTCTGGCATGCAGATTCACCCCCTTTTTCTCTCTCAACTCGGCGGGGAGCGGGCGACGACCACACCCGGCGGTCGGGGAAGGGGTGGGACAGACTCATGCAACGACCGTATCCACCAGCGCTGAGAGCCCGTCTTTGAACCGCGGTCGACTTCGGCCGCGCGCACTTCTCCGGCGGCACGGTCGACTTCATCGGTGCGCAGTTCTCCGGCGGCACGGTCC
>NZ_AOPZ01000440.1 GCF_000414115.1 Streptomyces aurantiacus JA 4570 | reverse complement strand
TGCCGTACAGATCCAGGTCGTCGTCGGCGCGGCGGACGAGAGCGGACGCCGGAGCGTCGCCCTGCACTCCCGCGAGGAGCGCGACGCGTACGCGGGTGACGGCGGCTGGACCGCCCACGCGAGCGGGGTGCTCTCCGGCGGGCAGCCGGCGGCCGCCTTCCGGCTCGCCGAATGGCCGCCGCGCGATGCCGCCGAGGTCGATGTCGAGGGCCTGTACCGGCACTTGACGGAACTCGGCTTCGCGTACGGCGAGGCGTTCCAGGGGCTGCGCGGTGCCTGGCGGCGCGGCGACGAGGTGTTCGCCGAGGTCGCCCTGCCCGAGGAGCAGCACGAGAACGCGGAGTCGTTCCGGCTGCACCCCGCGCTGCTTGACGCGGCCCTGCACGTGCTCGGCCTCGGCGTACTCCGCGGCGACGCGGCGGCCGACGGCGGCGACGGTGAGGGCGGCGCGGGCGACGGCGCGCGGCTGCCGTTCGCCTGGAGCGGCGTCTCGCTGCACGCGACCGGAGCCTCCGCCCTGCGCGTCCGGCTGGCCCCGGCGGGCAACGACGCCGTGTCGCTCACCGTCGCGGACGGGCTCGGCGAACCGGTGGCCACCGTGGACTCGCTGGTCTTCCGGCCGGTCGCGGTGGACCAGCTCGGCGCCGGTACGGCCGACGACTCGATGTTCCACGTCGAGTGGCGGCGGCAGTCACCGGTGTCGGCCGAGCCCGTGTCGCCGACTTCGCTCCAGGACCTGGGTGCCGACGAGGCCGCTCCGGCGGTGGTGGTGTGGCAGGCCGGTGGCGGTGCCGAGGGTGGCATGCGGCCGGGGGCCGTCTCCGCACGTCTGGCCGAGGCACTGAGCGTGGTGCAGAGCTGGCTTGCGGATGAGCGGTTCGAGGCGTCGCGCCTCGTTGTGGTGACGCGCGGCGCAGTGACGGCCGGGGACACGGGCGCAGCCCTTGATCCTTCGAGCGCGGCGGTGTGGGGGCTTGTGCGGTCGGCCCGCTCCGAGCACCCGGGCCGCTTCGTCCTCGTGGACGCGGACGCGGAGGTGGACGAGGCGGTGCTCGGCGCCGTGCTGGCATCGGGCGAGCCGGAGGTGGCGGTACGAGACGGCGCGGTCTGGGCGCCCCGGCTGTCCCGGGTCTCCGCCGAGTCGGCTGACGGCGGCGCCACCCCGTGGGGCGAAGGCTCCGTCCTCGTGACGGGTGCCTTCGGCGGCCTCGGCCGGGTGGTGACACGACACCTGGCCGAGCACCACGGTGTACGCGACCTGCTGCTGGTCTCGCGTCGCGGTCCGGACGCGTCCGGCGCGGACGAACTGCGCGACGAACTACAGGCGTTGGGCGCGAAGGTCACGGTGGCCGCGTGTGACGTGGCCGACCGAGAGGCCCTGGCCGCGCTCCTCGACGAGCAGGGCGCGGACCTGTCCGCCGTGGTGCACGTGGCCGGGGTCTTGGACGACGGCGTGGTCACGTCCCTGACGCCCGAGCGCCTGACGACGGTCCTGCGCCCCAAGGTGGACGCGGCGCTGAACCTGCATGAGCTGACGGCTGGCCTGGACCTGTCCGCCTTCGTGCTGTTCTCCTCGGCCTCCGGTGTCTTCGGCGGCGCGGGTCAGGCGAACTACGCGGCGGCGAACGCTTACCTGGACGCCCTCGCCGTACACCGCCGTGCTCAGCGCCTCCCCGCGACTTCCCTCGCGTGGGGCCTGTGGGCGGCGCAGGACAGCGACATGACCGGCGCCCTCGCCGACGCCGACCGCGACCGCATGGCGCGTGGCGGCGTGGCGGCGCTGTCCACGGAGGAGGGCCTGGCTCTCCTCGACACCGCGGTCACCGCCGTCACCGCCGCGGACCTGACGGTGCCGGGCGCGCCCGCGGCCCTCGTCCCCGTACGCCTGGACACCGCCGCCCTGCGAGCCGCCGCGGGCACCGACGCCGCGGCGGTCCCTGCGCTGCTGCGCGGCCTGGTGCGCG
>NZ_AOPZ01000439.1 GCF_000414115.1 Streptomyces aurantiacus JA 4570 | reverse complement strand
GGTGCCCCCACGGCCCCCGAACCCCCCACCCCCGCAATCCCCGAACAAACCGCCGCCCCCGCTCCCGCGATCCCCGAGCCAGCCGCCGCTCCTGCTCCCGCGATCCCCGAGCAGATCGCCACCCCCGCTCCCGCCGAAGAGCCCCAGGCCGACGCCGAGCCGTCGCCCGCCGAAGGCGACGTTCCCCCCGCCGCGGCACCCCCGGCCGACGCCGAGCCGGCCCCGGCCGCTCCCCCTGTGGGCACCTGGTCCGCCCAGGGGGCGGAACGGGTGGGCACAGCCCCGGCCGACAGCACCGACAACGACAAGGGCACCCTGCCCAACCCCCCGGCGGAGCCGGAACAGGCCGCACCCCCGGCGGAGCCCGAAGCCGCCCCCGGGCCGGAGGCCGAGCCCCGGCCGGAGGCCAAGCCCGCGCTGGCCCTGGCCAGGGTCAAGGCGAAGGCCCCCGGCCTCGCCACCGCCTACAAAGCCGCGGGCGCAGCCTTGCGCAAGGGCGGCCAAGCAGGAAAGCGGGCCCAGGTCTACCTGGTCCTCGACCGCTCGGGGTCGATGCGTCCGTACTACAAGGACGGCTCCGCCCAGAACCTCGCCGACCAGACCCTCGCCCTGGCCGCCCACACGGACCCCACCGCCACCGTCCACCTCGTCTTCTTCTCGACGGACATCGACGGCACCGCGGACCTCACCCTCGCCGACCACCACGAGAACCGGGTCGACGAACTGCACGCGGCCTGCGGCCGCATGGGCCGCACCAGCTACCACCGCGCCATCGAGGAGGTCGTGGCGCACTACGAGAAGTCGGACCACGCGGGCGAACCGGCCCTGGTGATCTTCCAGACGGACGGCGCCCCGGACACCAAGGGCCCCGCCACCCAGGCCCTGGCGGACGCCGCCCGCCACCCCCTGTTCTTCTCGTTCGTCGCCTTCGGCGAGAAGGACAGCAAGGCGTTCGACTACCTCCGCAGGCTCAAGGCCGACAACGCCGCGCACTTCCTCGCGGGCCCCGACCCCAGGGAGCTCACGGACAAGGAGCTGTACGAGGGCGCCCTCGCGTCCTGGCGCCCGTAGGCACCCCATCGGCACGGCGCCCACAGCAAGGGGCCGGGCCCGCGAAGGGCCCGGCCGATGTGCGTGGTGCGGTGCGGCAGGTCAGTGGTCGGTGCCGGAGGCCCAGATCGCTCGGCTGCCGTCGTAGATCACGACATTGCCGTCGTCCTGGACGACGAGCCGCGAGCCGGGGTGCCCGGCCGTGTGCGAGGCCCAGACCGCGCGCCCGCTGCGGGTGTAGACGACGAGGTTGCCGTCCTCCTGGAAGCGCGTGGTCCAGCCCTGGCCGACGGTCCGGGAGGCCCATCTGGCCCGGTTGAACTCGTCGTAGATGACGAGGTTGCCGTCGGACTGCATGACCAGCCTTGCCGTGTTGGAGCTCACGGACTCGTTGTGGTTGAGGGTGAAGGGGGCGTACCGCACCTGGTCGGCGAGCGGCCCCGGCTTGGCCGCGCTGCTCGCGGCGGACGCAGATGCCTGGTCCGAGGGAGCCGCGCTCGCCTGGCCGATCAGGGTCACGGACGCGAGTGCGACGGCTACGAGAAGCGTGCTTGCTTTCTTCCCCACGAAAACGAACTCCTTGCGTCAGGCAGTTCATTCACGGGCGCCCGGTCGGGCGCCGCACCGGGACTCTGACACCGCCGACGTGCCGGAGGGATCGGTTCCGTAGGCGGTTGGCGGGTTTATGCACGCCTTCGTCCTGAAAGCTTCCTTCACGCCTTGGCCACACTTCACTCACACCTTGCCCACCCAGCACCCCCACCGCACCCTTCTTCCAGCCACACTCCACCCGTGCCCGCCCCGCGTCTCACGCCGCGTACGCATGTGAATCGATCTTCCGCGGGCCGTTAGGATTTCGACCATGGCGGCCACTGGATCCGAGAAGCAGGGGGCGGCGAACGGCGTGCAGTCGTTCTACGTATCGACCCCCATTTACTACGTCAACGACGCTCCTCACCTGGGCCACGCCTACACGACCGTCGCAGGCGACGTGCTCACGCGCTGGCACCGTCAGCGCGGCGAGAAGGTGTGGTACCTCACCGGCACGGACGAGCACGGTCAGAAGATCATGCGCACGGCCGAGACGAACGGGGTCTCCCCGCAGGAGTGGTGCGACAAGCTCGTGGAGGAGGCTTGGCGGCCCCTCTGGGAGCACCTGAACATCGCGAACGACGACTTCATCCGCACCACGGAGAAGCGGCACACGGACCGGGTGCAGGAGTTCGTCCAGGATCTCTACGACAAGGGCGAGATCTACAAGGGCGGGTACGAGGGCCCGTACTGCGTGGGGTGTGAGGAGTACAAGCTCCCCGGCGAGCTCCTCGACGGCGAGGGTGAGTACGCGGGCCAGAAGCTCTGCCCGATCCACAAGAAGCCGGTCGAGCTGCTCAGCGAGGAGAACTACTTCTTCAAGCTGAGCGAGTACGGCGACAAGCTGCTCGAGCACTACGCGGCCCACCCGGACTTCATCCAGCCCGAGTCGGCGCGCAACGAGGTCGTGAACTTCGTCAAGCAGGGGCTTCAGGATCTTTCGATCTCCCGGTCCACCTTCGACTGGGGCGTTCCGGTTCCCTGGGACCCGAAGCACGTCATCTACGTGTGGGTCGACGCGCTGCTGAACTACGCGACCGCCGTCGGGTACAACGAGAACCCGGCGAAGTTCGGCGACACCTTCCCGGCGAACGTGCACCTCGTCGGCAAGGACATCCTCCGCTTCCACGCGGTCATCTGGCCCGCGATGCTGATGGCGCAGGGCCTGCCGCTGCCCGGGAAGATCGCCGCCAACGGCTGGCTGATGGTCGGCGGCGAGAAGATGTCCAAGTCCAACCTGACCGGCATCAAGCCGCAGGACCTGACGTCCCACTTCGGCGTGGACGCGTACCGCTGGTACTTCCTGCGGGCCATCGCCTTCGGCCAGGACGGCTCGTTCTCCTGGGAGGACTTCACCGCCCGCTACACCAGCGAGCTCGCCAACGACTACGGCAACCTCGCCTCGCGCGTCGCCGCCATGGTCGGCAAGTACTTCGGCGGGGCGCTGCCCGCCGACGAGGCGCCCGGCGAGGCCGAGCAGGCGGTCCGGGACGGGCTCGCCAAGGCGGTCGCGGAGGCCGACCGGCGCGTCGGCGACGAGCTCGACTTCCAGGGCGGCATCCTCGCCGTCTTCGACTTCGTGAAGCAGGTCAACGGCTACATCACGGAGCAGGAGCCGTGGAAGGTCGCCAAGGACGAGTCGCCCGAGGGCAGGGCGCGCCTCGCGACCATCCTGTACACGGCCGCCGAGTCGCTGCGCGCGGTGGCGGTGCTCCTGAACCCCGTCATGCCCGAGACCTCCCAGAAGCTCTGGGACTCCCTCGGCGCGGAGGCCCCGCTGGGCGCCCTCGCCGAGCAGCGGGTGGGGGACGCGGGCACGTGGGGTCTGCTGCCGGCCGGGGCCACGGTCACCAAGGGCGCGGTGCTGTTCCCGCGCCTGGAGGAGCCGAAGAAGGCGTGACGTACGACTGACGTACGCGGGGAAGGGCCCGGAACCGAACGGTTCCGGGCCCTTTCCTATGCCCGATACGTACGCAGCAGGCGCGCCAGCTGCCGGCCCGCCGCCCGCAAGGGCTCCTCGCTGCGGCTGACCTGGGCGGTCACCTCCGCGCCCTCCAGCGTGCTGATGACGGTGGTGGCGACCTCGGCGGCGTCCTCGGCGGTGAAGCCGGACGCGAGCAGCTTCTCGGCGACGATGTGCTCCCAGGCGCGCAGGGCGTCGGCGCACGCGCGCTGTATGTCGGAGTCGGTGCCGAGGGTCTCCAGGGCGGCGGCGGTGACGGGGCAGCCGTCGGTCCAGCCCGACTCCCGCAGCCCGACGGCCAGGTCGGCGGCGCATGCCTCGATGGCGGCCGCCGGGTCGTCCTCGCGGCGGAGGGCGTCCTCGAGGAGCAGGGCGAACTCCTTCGCCCCGTGCTTGATCGCGGCGACGGCGACGGTCTCCTTTCCGCCCGGGAAGAAGTGGTAGACGGAGCCGAGCGTGGCCTGCGCCTCCTTGGCGATCTGCTTGATGCTGGTGCCGACGTAGCCCTGCCGCTGGATGAGCCGCGCGGTGACCAGGACGATCCGCTCGCGGGTGCTGGGGGGCGCGGTGTACAGACTCATCCCGCCACCTTACCCGCCACTAAATAGAGCGCTCGTTCTAGAGCTGTGCTACGTTTCACCGCGGCGCTAAATAGAGCGCTCGTTTTAGTAACGATACGTACGCACCGGAGGCGCTCATGTCACAGTCCGTCACTGTCATCGGTCTCGGCCCCATGGGGCAGGCGATGGCCGCCGCGTATCTGGACCGCGGCTACGAGGTCACGCTCTGGAACCGCACCGCGTCCCGGGCGGACGCCCTGGTGGCGCGCGGCGCCAAGCTGGCCGCCACCCCCGAACAGGCGCTGTCGGCCAATGAGTTGGTGATACTGAGCCTGATCGACTACGACGCGATGTACGGCGTGCTCGAGGGCGCGGAGGAGGCGGTCGCGGGCCGGGTGCTGGTGAACCTCAGCTCGGACACCCCGGAGAAGGCCCGCGCGGCCGCGCGCCGGGTGGCGGAGCTGGGCGGCACGCACCTCACCGGCGGCGTCCTCTCGCCGCCGCCGGGGATCGGCAGCCCGGACATGTCGACGTTCTACAGCGGCCCGCGCGCCGCGTACGACCAGCACCGCGCGGCCCTCGAAGTGATCACCGGCAAGACGGACTACCGGGGCGAGGACCCGGGCCTGGCCGCCCTCATGTACCAGCTCAACATGGTCGTCTTCTGGCCGGCGATGCTCTCGTACTGGCAGGCCGTGGCCCTGGCCGACGCGCACGGGCTCACGGCGGCGGACATCGCCCCGTACGTCTCCGAGAACTTCGCGGGGATGGGGCAGTTCATCGACTTCTACGCGGCCCGCATCGACGCCGGCAACCACGCCGGCGACGTCGACCGCCTCTCGATGGGCGTCGCCAGCATGGAACACGTCGTCCACACGAACGCGGACTCGGGCGTGGACACGGCGTTCCCGCGTGCGGTCCTCGACGCGTTCCACCGGGGCGCCGACGCCGGTTTCGGCGCGGACAGCTTCTCCAGCGTGATCAAACTGATGAAGAAGCAGCCCTGACCGGGGGGCGTGCTACCGGACGGCCGGTCCTCCCGCCAGGGAGCGCAGGAGGGCGGCCAGTCCTTCCCGGGTGACGGTGAGGACGCGGTCCGGGTCGTCGCTCTCGCGGAGGAGCAAGGTGGTGTCGGTGGCTGCCAGTTCCACGCACGCGGAGCCGTCCGAGCCGCTGGAGTAGGACGACTTCTGCCACGGGTGCCGCTGGGTCACGTTCTACAGCTCCTTCGCCAGGCGGTGGATGTAGCCGCGCGTCTCCGCGGGTCCCAGGGACGCCGAGACCACTTTACGGACCAGCATGCGGGCCGACTGGAGTTGGGCGGCGGCGTCCAGTAAAGCGGAGCCCTTGGGCGTGTCCTGCTGGACGGTGTCCAGCGCCGGGACCTGGCCCCGGAAGTAGAGCAGCGCGGCGCTGGCGCCCGCGAAGCCGTCCACGTCGAAGGGGATCACCCGGATCGTGAAGGTGCCGCTCTCCGACTGGCGCAGCACCGCCTCGAGTTGGGTCCGCGCGACGCGGCGGTCCGCCACCCGCGTGCGCAGGACGGACTCGTGCAGGACGGCCACGTACGGCGCCGCGCCGTCCCGCATGAGCGCCTCCCGGCGGCGCATGCGGTGCTCGACCCGCAGCTCGAGGTCCCGCGGCGGCAGCTCCGGGCGCCAGTAGGCGAACACCGCGTGCGCGTACGCCTCGGTCTGCAGGATGCCGGGGACGTGCGCGGTGCCGACCTCCTGGATGTACGTCGCGTGGTGCTCCACTTCCGCGAGGTCCAGGAAGGCGGCGGGCAGCACGCCCCGGTACTCCTCCCACCAGCCGCGCGTACGCTCCGTGGCCATCGCGGCCAGCGCGTCGACCAACTCGGCGTCGGCGCAGGCGTAGTGCGCCGCGAGGCTGCGCACCCGCTGCTCGCTGACCCCGGCGATGCCGGACTCCATCTGACTCATCTGCGCCGAGGTCGAACCGAGCAGCTCAGCCACCTCGCGCGCGGTCATCCCCGCGGCGTCGCGCAGCCTGCGCAACTCCGTACCGAGGCGTACCTGACGTGCGGTGGGCTGATTCCTCGGCGGCATTCGCACCTACCTCAACAGAGCTTGATCCAGGGAACGTTGACGACCCTCGTTCGGGTGCAGGTTACGCGAGCGTGTTGCCGAGGCAGAAATTAATGCCTTACCTTCAGTGACGTGTCGACCACCCTCAGCAATCCCCAGCAGGTCGGAAGCGCACCGCACCGCCCCGCCACGGCGGCATCGGCAGGCCACCGGCACGGGAGCGCCGAACGTCCCCGACTCCACTTCTACCGACTGGAGTTCCGCATGCCCGAGAGCAACGACACCGGCGACGACACCACACCCCCACACACACCTGCTCCCACCCCCTGGCAGTACACCCTCCACATCCCCAACGATCTACGAGCCGTCACGATCTGCCGTCGCACCCTCGGTGTGATCCTGACCGCCCACGGCCTCCCCCACCTGTCCGACGCGGCGGAGCTGGTCGCGACCGAGCTGGTGGCCAACGCCGTGACGCACACGAAGGGGCCCGCGGCCCTCCGGCTCGCCTGGGCCGAGGGCATCCTGCGCATCGAGGTGTGGGACGCCGACCCGACCCCGCCACAGGCGCCCGCGCCCCCCGCGCGGGACACCATGCTGCGGGAGGCGGGCCGCGGTCTCGCCCTGGTGAAGGGCTGCGCCGACGGCTGGGGCTGGTACCGCCTGGGCGGCTCCCAGCTCCCGGACGGGGAAGGCAAGTTCGTCTGGTGCGAGCTGGCCGAGGCGGCCTGAGGCGGCGGAGGCCCGAGGCCGGCCCGGGCGGCCCGCGCCGCGCACAGCCGGCCCGCGCCGCCTACGGGAGCGGGGCCGTCTCCTCCGCGTGTTCCGGAGCCGACGGCCCCCGCCCCGGCCGCCGTCCACCCGCCCCAAGGAGTGCCCCGGCCACACCCGCCGCCACCAGCAGGATCACGAAGCCCACCAGGAGCGCGCTCGTGTAGCCGTGCACCACGGCCGCCGTCGGGTCCGCGCCGCGGTGCGAGGCCGCGTACGCCGCGGCCGCGCTCGACGCGACCGTGTTGAGCAGGGCTGTGCCGAGCGCCGCCCCCAACTGCTGGGACGCGTTGTACGCGGCCGACGCGGCGCCGATGTCGTGGCCCCGCATGCCGGCCGTCGCCAGGCTCGCCGTCGGCGGCAGCACACAGCCGAGGCCGAGGCCGGTGAGGGTCAGGGACGGGACGAGGTAGAGCCAGAAGACGTGGCCGCTGTCCGGGGTCAGGGTGGTGAGGATCAGCATGCCGGCGGCCGCCGCGAGGAGGCCCGGTACGACGAGGGTCACCGGCCGCACCCGGCCGTGCAGCTTCCCCGCGACCAACGTCGCGCCGACCAGGGCCGCGAGCGCGTTGACGATCAGCGTCAGGCCCGCCTCCACCGGCGAATAGCCGAGCACCGTCTGGGTGTAGTAGCTCATGAAGAGGTAGAAGCCGAACGCCGCGACGAACAGCAGCGTCACCGCGAGCAGCGCGCCCGCGCGGGCCCGGTGCAGCAGGATCCGCGGGGCCAGGAGGGGCCGGGGCGCGCGGAGTTCGACGGCGACGAAGGCGGCGAGCAGGGCGACGCCCACGGCCAGGAGGGCCAGCACGCGGGCCGAGCCCCACCCCCTCGGCTCCGCCTCGTTGAACGCGTACACGACGGCCGCGAAACCGCCCGCGCTGAGCAGCGCGCCCGGCACGTCGAGGCGACCGCCGCGCCCGGCCGGGGCCTCGACGGGGCCCTCGGCGCGGGCCCCGGCGGGGCGGTCCCGGGGCACGAACGCCGTCCCGAGCACCGCGAGCAGCGCCACCGGCACGTTCACGTACAGGCACCACCGCCAACTCGCGTACTCCGTGAGCAGCCCGCCGGCCACCAGGCCCACCGCCGAACCGGCCGCGCCGACGGCCGCGAACACGCCGAACGCCCGGCCGCGGGCGCGCGGTTCGGTGAAGGTGAGGGTGAGCAGGGAGAGGCCGGCGGGCGCGAGCAGCGCGGCGAACGCCCCTTGCAGGGCCCGGGCCCCGAACAGCGTCCCGGGGTTCGCCGCCGCCCCGCCCAGCGCCGACGCGGCGGCGAAGCCGACCAGGCCGGCGACGAACGCCCGGCGGTGGCCGAGCGCCCCGCTGACCCGGCCGCCGATGAGCAGCAGGCCGCCGAACGCCAGCGCATACGCGGTGATCGCCCACTGGCGGGCGGCGTCGGACATGCCGAGCGCGTGCTGCGCGGAGGGCAGCGCGATGTTCACGATCGTCCCGTCCAGGACGACGAGGAGCTGGGCGGCGCTCACGGCGAGCAGCGTCCACCGGCGACCGGTCTGGTTGTCTGCAGCAATCATGGATTCAAGCTTTTCGTTGAAGCTGATCCGGAGAGCTGGGCGCGAGACCGGCCTGGTGGGGCGGGGTCCGGGGCGCGTGAAGTCTCAAGCCGGGGTGGAAGGCCGCCGAACTCGTCGGCACCGCGCACCGTGAGCAGCGACACAGTTTGAACGTGGCTTGATCTGGACGGTGACAGTGAGCTGTTGATCACTTAGTGACGGGACTCACTTCGTCTTCACGCCGACGCACGTACGCTTCACAGTATGGCCACGAATCCCGCTTCCGAGAGCCGGCGGTCGGCGCGCACCGCCGACGAGGTGAACGAGGAGATCCGTGCGCTGTGGCTGCGCTGCGGCGGGCGGCTGAGCACCGACCAGCGGCGCGAGTACCAACGCCTCGTGACCGAGTGGGCAGCGGCGGAGGCAGAGGCCCACCGCTCCCCAACGAGGGCGGCCTGAGCGCATTAGAGCCCGTCCGGCGTTTGAGGACGAGCCCGAAGGGCGATCTGCGGCACACCGGCCCAGGTGCACCTCCATACGGCTCGCCCGACCGGCAGGTCACCCCGTGCCGCTGGGCACCACGCAGTCCTTCGGCTGCGGGCGACGCTCCGGCCACCCCAGCCCCGCGAACGCGAGCCGCCGCGTACGCGGATCCAGCTCGACGACGGCCACCGGCTTGTCGTAGGGGTTGCCCGCGTTGGTGAGGCACACCCACCCACTGGTTCCGGCCACCCGGTGCGCGGACTCGAGCCGCGGCCACTGGGCGGACACGCGCTCGCGGGGCGGCACCGCGCCGGGCGACTGCGCGTTCGCCATGAACACGGCCTTCGCGATGGTGCGCATCCCGTCGTGCACCAGCATCGTGCGGGAGTCGTCCAGATCGACCGGGCCGATGTCCCCGGCGCCCTGCCGCTGGGCGAGCCGGCGCAGCTCCTCCAGCTCCTCCTGCGGCTCCGTCAGGTAGGCGGGACGCTCCTTCTCCCCGCTGAGCTCCCGCGACCAGGCCGAGGGGTGGGCGGGCGCCGTGTACTGCACGGTGACCGCGGCCTCCTTGGCCCCCGCGTCGCCCTGGAGCTTCTTCCAGTCGGCGTCGCTCATGTACCGGTCGAGCGTCGCCGCCCCCGACCCGCTCACGATCTTGTAGCGCTTCCCGTGGCACGACACCTCCGCCAGTTTGATCGCGAACAGGCGCAGATGGACGGGGCGTCCGGCGAAGTAGACGACGTTCGCCGGGGACCGGCAGATGTTGTGGCCGATGAGGGTGAAGTCGTTGCCCGTCTCACCCGGGTCGTTGATCGACGGCGAGACGAACTCCTGGTCCTTGGCGCCGGGCGGCCCCTTCTCGTCCCGGCTGAACGCCCGCGCCAGCGAGTCGACGTAGATGTCGTCCGGGCGGGTGTCCTTGACCAGGACGGTCTTCTCGTCGGGCAGACCGCCGTGGAACGCGGCGAGCGCCTCGGCCTGCTGCCGGTTGGTGGGGATCACCCGGGCCAGGCCCTTGAAGCGTGGCTTGGCCGTGGAGCCCTCGTCGTTGGCGAGCTCGTCGGCGCTGGCGCGGCTGATCAGGACGGGGATGTTCAGCTCATTGGTGAGCCGGTCCACGGCGTCGACCGTGTTGCGCAGGCTCAGATTGAAGCCGGTGACGGCGCGCAGGTTGTGTTTCGTGGAGTCCGCGAGCTTCGCCAGTTCGTCGACGACCCGCTCCTGCTGGCCGTAGTTCCGGCCGGGGTTGGCGAGCACCAGCCGGATCAGCGGCCTCTCCTCGGCGCGGTTCGCGCGGTACTGCCCGAGATACGCGCCCTGTACGTCGCTGCGCAACTGCTCGCGCTCGGCGTCCGATTCGGGCTGCAGCGGGAGCATCAGGGCGACCGTGATGTGCGGTCGGCCGTCGATACGCCGGTTCTCCTCGGCGATCGCGTCGCTGACCCTGCCGATGGCCGAGGTACCGAAGTCGTAACCGGAGCCGTTGATTCCGATGCACTCGCCGCCGTGCTTCTCCACGCCGTCGGCGCAGGTGTCGGGGCCGCCCACGTTCCGGGGGACGACGATGCCCGCCGCCGTGACCACGGCGACGACGGCCAGGACCGTCACGGCCTTCTTCAGGCGGGTGGCCCACAGATGGTTGTACAGCCAGTTCAGCACCGCAGCGCCCCCTCCTGGGCAGGTTCCACCGGACGTCGCGCTAGCCGAGGTGCCGCGTGCACGTGCACGGCTTCAACGGCTGTCTCTCCTGGGCCAGTTGGGCCCACTCACCGGCCTTGCGGGTCAGCACCTCGGTGCCCGGCACCGGCTCGTCGCCGAGCCGGTCCAGCAACTGCCGCCAGGTGCCGGTCAGCGCCTGGTCCACCGGGCGCGTGCGGTCCTCGTACAGCCACACCGCGTGCAGCAGCCGGTCGATGCGGCGCCGCAGCCAGTCGCCGCCGGCCGGCGGGGCCTCGCCGAGGGCGCGGGCGTGCCGGTCGTCCGTGCCGCCGCCCAGCGGGACGGCGCACGGGGCGCCCGCGATCGCGAGCAGCTCCTCGCACCACTCGGCCATGCCACGGGTGGCGTCCCGCAGCGGAAAGGCCCTGGTCAGGTGGTCCACGGCCGCCTCCACGCCACCCGCGGCCAGGTGGTGGTGGGCCGCGTGCGCGGCGGCGGTGCCGCACTGGTCGTCCGGGGCGGAGGGGAAGAGGCCCGCGAAGTGGTCCCGGAGCAGTTCGTGGTCGGCCCGCCAGGCATCGCCGTGTTGCCCCGTCCGGTACAGCCGCCGCATCAGCAGATGGCGCAGCCCCCGGTCGCCGATGAAGTGGCGCGGACAGTGCGGCCAGCCGCTGTCGGCGAGGAGTTCGGCGACGCGGTACGCGGACAGGCGCTCGTCGCGGCCCTCCTGCCGGGCCAGCAGCAACTTCTGCGCGCAGTTGCCGGTGTGCGCGACCGACAGATGGCCCAGCAGGTCCAGCCAGTGGTCGTGCTGTTCGGGCGGCAGCTCCTCGGGGAGCTGCCGGGTGATCAGGTCGTCCAGGAGCAGGTCCGCGACGGGCACCGGCCGCCCCTCCGGCTCGTCCCCCGCCCGCACCGGCGCGTCGAGCAGGTCCCAGTCGGTGAACGCGGCCGGGTCCCGCACCCGCAGCGACGCCGCGCCCTCGCCGAGCCGCGCGACGAACCGGGGCCGCCCGCCGCTGAGCCGGTGGATGCCGCTCTCGACGCGCAGCCGCGAGGCGTGCTCGCCCGGCTGGTGGCCCAAGGTGCCCGCGCCGCTCCCCCGCCCATGCCCCCGCAGCCGCGCCACCTCGTTGTTCTGCTGCTCGGTCGTCAGCGTCGGCATCCGGACGAGCAGCGCGCCCCGCGCGGGCGCGACCAGGCCCGGTACGCCGCCCTGCGCCCGCCGCCACACCGGCAGGCCCCCGTCCGCGGGGCCCCAGGCCGCCACCGCCTCCGCGTCGGCGTCCGTCGACCGGTACAGGAAGCGGCCGCCGTCCGCGCGCCGGGCCGTCGCGAACACCACCACGCGGTCGTGGTGCCCGCTCTCCCGGTCGAGCAGCACCGGCCGCAGCAGCCGCCTGCCGAGCGCGTTGTCCGCGTGGTCGAGCAGCACCGCCGGCCGCCCGGCCCGCGCCATCCGCCCCCGCACCGACGCGTACGCGGCCTCGACGTCCTCGCGCAGCGCCCGGAACAGGAAGCTCTCCGCGTTGGCGCGCCCCTCGCCGCCCTGCTGGAAGTCGACGCTCAGCGCGTGCAGGCCGAGCCGCGGGTGCCCGGCCGCGCCCGAGTAGGCGCCGTAGCAGTCCTCCAGGGCCGCCTTGCCCTCCGAGGAGACCCGCTCGAAGAGTTCGTCGAGGATGGCGGTGATGAGCGGGGTGGCCAGGGGCTGGGCGGCGAGGAGGGCCGCGAGCGCGGCGAGGTAGTGGCGGAACGCGCGGTGCAGGACGCCACCCCAGAACGACCCGCGCGGCAGCAGGTCGTCGTGCCTGCGCACCTCTTCCAGGCCGGTCGCCGAGCCCGCGAGCGGATCACCGGCGGCGACGGCCACCAGGCCCGCGTACAGCCGGGGCACCGCGATCGGACCGCCGTCCCCGCCCCACGCGCCGAACTGGACGGCCATCTCCCGCAGGGCCTCGGTGACTTCGGAGCGCGTGCTCGGGTGCTGACCGGCGCGTTCGGCGTGCGCGGGGGCGGCGCAGTCGGCGTGGACGGCGGGCACATGGCGCCCGAACTCGTCGCGTACGCAGCGCAGCAGCCGCCCCTTGCCCATGCCGGGGCCGCCGGTGAGGAACACCACCGGCAGGTCGGGGCCGTACAGGAGCGGGCGGTTGCGGCCCTTGAGTGTCTTGCCGAGCAGCCGGGCGACCAGGCCGTCGTCGTCCAGCAGCTTGCTGAATCCCAGGTCGTCGGACACCGGCCCCCCGATGTGTCGCCGTTCCGCACCTGTGCGCTGCGTACACACGTGCTGTGCGTGTGATGAACCGTCAGGGTAGTGGAGCGACTTGCGGATGGCAGCGGAAAGTCCGAGACAGACTTGCGCGCGCGGCGGACACGCTTCAGCGCTTGGGGCCCGCCAACTCCCGCTCCAGCGGCGTCCGGTACGCGGGGGTGACCCGCACCGGACCGAGCCACGCACCGAGTTCCGCGGCCCGCTCCGCCACCGCCGTACGCGCTCCCGCACCCACATCCTCCAGGAGCCGGAACACCACCTCGCCGTCCGCGCGCTGCGCCCACGCCCCGACGATCCGGCCGTCGGCCCACACGGTCGGGCCGATGTTGCCGTTGCGGTCGAAGAGGGCGGGCACGTGCGCCGGGTCGAGGTGGAAGGCGCGGTGGCGGCGGCCCATGGAGGTGGGGTCGAGGCCGGGCAGCAGCGCCACCCAGGACTCCGGGGCGGGCACGGGCTCCTCGTCGTCGGGGGCGAGGTAGCCGGTGGTGCCGTCGTCCAGGTCCACGTCCCGCGCGCCCGTCGCGGCCAGCGCCTTGCGCGCGTCCGTGAGCGTCCAGCCGGTCCACCACTTCAGGTCGTCGACGGTGACAGGGCCGAAGGCGTACAGATAGCGGCGGGCGAGGGCGGCCTTGGCGGCGAGCGGGTCCGGGTCGTGCGCCGGGGGCTCGGGCGCGACGGTCCACCGGAACTGGCCGGAGGTCCACGCGCCGCGCGGCCGGGCCCGCCGGATCCGCCCCTCGGCCGCGAGCACCCGCAGCATCCGTGAGCCCGCGGTCTGCCACGCCGCGTACGACTTGCCGGGGCTGACGAGCACCTTCTCCCCCAGCTCCGGTACGTCGCGGGCGAGTTCGGCGGCGCCCGCCATGCCCCGGGCGGCCAGCGCGGCGAGCGCGGCCCGCTCCACGGCGGCGTACCGGCGCTCGTCCCAGCCCAGCTGGGCGACGAACGCCAGAGATCCCGCGCGCTCCTTGGCGGCCACGGCCCGCGCGGTGGAGGCGTGCACGAGGGGCGCGAGCGGCGTCGGCACCACGAACATGGTGCGCCGCATGCACAGCATCCGCGTGACCGTCAGGTCGTCGTAGAGCCCCCGCTCGACCTCCGCGACGGACGGCTCCGCGAGCCGCGCCGCGGCGGACAGATAGACGGTCGCGGGGTCGGTGGCGTGCAGGCCGATGAGGGCCTCGGCGACGTCCTCGATCCGCTCGGCGCGGGCGCCGGGGGCCAGCAGCTGCCGGACGCCGAGCCGGGCGCGCCGCTCGGCGTCGGTGACGGCGGCCCGCCGGGCGATCATCGTCCGGCCTCCGCGCCCTCGCCCGTACCCGCGTCGGCGCCGAGCGCCGGATTGGGCACGAGGATGCGCCGCAGCACCCGCTCGACCTCGGCCCGGGTGGGCGGTTCCGGCGCGGCGAGGGCCCGCAGGCTCACCCCCATGAGCGCGGCGCCGGCGGCCTCGGCGGTGTCCGCGTCGGTGTAGTGCGCCAGGGCCCGCACGGAGAGCCGGTGGTGCTGCTCGGCGATCTCCCGCAGGGCGGGGCGGCGCATGGCGGCGGCGTACAGCTCGAACTCGACCACCTGCCGGTCGCGTTCGGGCCCGTCCTCGGGCGGCAGGACGGCGTCGGCGAGCAGCACGGCGCACTGCTCGGCGGTGAGGCCGGGGCGGCGCGCGACCCACTCGTCGAGATACGCGCCGAAGCGTTCCACGGAGCGGCGCAGGGCGGCCGCGATCAGATCGTCCTTCGTGGCGAAGTGGTACGTCGTCGCGCCCAGCGGCACCCCGGCCTCGGCGGCGACCGCGCGGTGCGTGAGCCCCTCGATGCCGCGCTCGGCGATGACCCGTTCGGTGGCGGCGGTGATCTCCTCGATCCGCTGCTCGGGATCACGGCGCCGCCGCTTGGCGGGGGGCTGGCCGGGGGGCATGGGGGCTCCTGGGCGGGTCGGAGATGGCCGTATCAGTACGTACGTACTGTAATGGCATCCCCGCACAGCAGTCGAGTCCGCGGATCGGCAGCCCTAGATCGAGGCGAGATGTCCGTATTGCACCCTCGCGCCATCTGCTCTACAGTACAGATGTACTAGTAATCACCCTCCGCCCTACCCACCCCCCACACACGAGCCCTCGAGGTGATCCGAATGAAGTCCCCCACCATCACTCCGTGCTTCGGCGTCAAGGACACCCAGGCGTCCGTCGACTTCTACGAGAAGATCGGCTTCACGGCCCTGCCCGCCGGTGACAACCCCGACGACGACCTGCGCATCCTGCTGTTCGAGGGCGGGTTCGCGCTGATGGTCCACCGCGAGGACCAGCTGCGCGAGTGGCTGCCGGTGCTCAAGGACACCCCGATCGGCGCGTTCGGCATGTTCTACCTGGCCGTATCGGACTTCGACGCGTACGTGGCGAAGATCCGCCCGCTGGTGAACGTCATCAAGGAGACCGAGGTCGACGGCCGCAGGATCTTCTACTTCACGACGCCCGACGGCCACGTCATCGGCGTCAACCAGAGCCAGGAGTGGTGACCGCACCTGAGCGCACAGCAAGAGGGGCCCGGAACCGACACGGTTCCGGGCCCCTCCTTTGCGTACCTCGTACGAGGACTACTTGGCGTCCTGCTCACCCTGGCCGGAGGCCGTCTTCGCGGCAGCGGCCGGCTTGCGCAGCGAGATGTTCAGCTCTCGGAGGCGGGCCTCCTCCAGCACGCTCGGGGCGCCCATCATCAGGTCCTGGGCGTTGCCGTTGAGCGGGAAGGCGATCGTCTCGCGGATGTTCGGCTCGTCGGCGAGGAGCATCACGATGCGGTCGACGCCCGGGGCGATGCCGCCGTGCGGCGGGGCGCCGAGGCGGAAGGCGCGGAGCATGCCCGCGAACTCCTGCTCGACGGTCTCGGCGTCGTAGCCCGCGATCTCGAACGCCTTCAGCATGACCTCGGGCTCGTGGTTCCGGATGGCCCCGGAGGACAGCTCGATGCCGTTGCAGACGATGTCGTACTGCCAGGCCAGGATGTCGAGGGGGTCCTTCTCCTCCAGGTCCTTCATGCCGCCCTGGGGCATGGAGAACGGGTTGTGGGAGAAGTCGATCTTCCCGGTCTCCTCGTCCTTCTCGTACATCGGGAAGTCGACGATCCAGCAGAAGCGGAAGACGTTCTCCTCGAAGTGGCCCGCGCGCTTGGCGGCCTCGACGCGGACCGCGCCCATGATCTTCGAGACCTCGTCGAAGTCGCCCGCGCCGAAGAAGACGGCGTGGCCGGGGGCGAGGGAGAGGCGCTTGGTGAGCTCCTCCGTGTTCGCCTCCGTCAGGAACTTGGCGATGGGGCCCGCGAACGCGCCGTCCTCGCCGACGCGGATCCAGGCCAGGCCCTTCGCGCCGTGCTCGACCGCGTACTCACCGAGGCCGTCGAAGAACTTGCGGGACTGCGACGCGGTGTCCGGCACCGGCAGGGCGCGCACGTGCTTGCCCGCGAACGCCTTGAACTCCGAGTCCGCGAACACGTCCGTGATGTCGACGAGTTCGAGCTTGGCGCGCAGGTCGGGCTTGTCGTTGCCGTACTTCAGCATCGACTCGCGGAACGGGATGCGCGGGAACGGCGACGTGACCTCGCGGCCGTTGCCGAACTCCGTGAACAGCTCCGTCATCAGCTTCTCGATGGGCTGGAAGACGTCCTCCTGCTCGACGAAGGACATCTCCACGTCGAGCTGGTAGAACTCGCCCGGCGAGCGGTCCGCGCGGGCGTCCTCGTCGCGGAAGCAGGGCGCGATCTGGAAGTACCGGTCGAAGCCGGAGATCATCAGGAGCTGCTTGAACTGCTGCGGGGCCTGCGGCAGGGCGTAGAACTTGCCGGGGTTCAGGCGGGACGGGACGACGAAGTCGCGCGCGCCCTCGGGGGAGGTCGCGGTGAGGATCGGCGTCGCCATCTCGTTGAAGCCGAGGGCCACCATCTTGGAGCGGATCGAGGCGATCACGGCGCTGCGCAGCATGATGTTGCGGTGCATGCGCTCGCGGCGCAGGTCGAGGAAGCGATACTCCAGGCGGCGCTCCTCGTTGACGCCGTCGTCCGCGTTCACCGTGAAGGGCAGCGGTCCGGCCGCGCCGAGCACCTCGACCTCGGTGGCCTCGATCTCGACCTCGCCGGTGGGCAGCTCCGGGTTCACGTTCTCCGCGCCGCGGGAGACGACCTTGCCGTCGACACGGACGACCGTCTCCTTGGACAGCTTGTCCAGGGTCTCGGCCGCGGCGGTGCCGGGGCGGGCCACGAGCTGGGTGATGCCGTGGTGGTCGCGCAGATCGATGAAGAGGATGCCGCCCAGGTCGCGCCGATTGTGCAGCCATCCGCTGAGCCGGACGTCGGTGCCGACGTCAGAGGCGCGGAGCTCACCGCACGTGTGCGACCTGTACCGATGCATCGTCGTTCATCCAGTCTTTCGGTATCGGGGGTGCCTGCCCCGGGACGTCCCCGGACGGCCGTGAAAAGGGTGCTGGCAGTCAAGGCTACCGTCCGGCGGAAGATCCCTTCGCCCGCGTTTTCGGGCTGGGCCCGGGCCCCACGCCCCATACCCCCTGAGCCGGGCCCCCTCCCCCGGCCCCCTTGAGCACCCCGGGTCCGACAGTCACGGGCGGGCGGGTGGGAACAGCCGCCGCGCAGCGGCGGCG
>NZ_AOPZ01000438.1 GCF_000414115.1 Streptomyces aurantiacus JA 4570 | reverse complement strand
TCTGGTCTTGACCGCCGCCGCCGTCGTCGTATCGGGTGGTGCTTACGCCTGCCGGGCCGGGCCGCACCAGGTGGCGAGGGCGCTCCGGAGCGCGGCGATGTCGGGCGCGCCGTCGGCTGCCGCCCAGGCGACATGGCCGTCGGGGCGGATGAGGAGCGCGGCGGGAGCGGGGATCTCGCCGAAGACCGGGACGGGCCAGTGGTCGTCCTCGCTCCGCCCCGTCACGACGTCGACGCGATCGGCCCAGCCCTCGGCGGCCGCCGCCACCTCGGCGCTGCCGCGCAGGTCGAGCAGGACGGGCCGGGCCGCGTGCAGGAGCTCGTAGACGCGGGTGGCGCCGTCGGACGTCTTGAGGCCGGCGTCGGGGACCCGGCGGCCCGTCAGCGGGTGGTCGCCGTCCAGCGGGTACCGGATGTCCAGCGCGGTGAGCATGGCGCGCAGATGCCGGTTGACGTCGTCGAACACCATGAGCGAGCCGAACACCTCGCGCAGCGCGTCCGTCTGGGCGCCGGGGCGGGCCAGGGCCGACTGCGCCCGGGTGTTGTGCAGAACGCGCTCCGCGACCGGGTGGCGCTCGGCGTGGTAGCTGTCCAGCAGGCTCTCGGGCGCCTGGCCGCGCACCACCGAGGCGAGCTTCCAGCCGAGGTTGACCGCGTCCTGCACGCCCATGTTCAGCCCCTGCCCGCCGGCCGGGAAGTGGATGTGCGCCGCGTCGCCCGCGAGCAGCACCCGGCCGTCCCGGTACTGGGCGGCCTGCCGCGCCGCGTCGCCGAACTTGGAGACCCACCTGGGGCTGTGCATGCCGAAGTCCGTGCCCGCGAGCCTGACCAGCGACTCCCGGAGCTGCTCGAACGTCGCGGGTTCGTCGCGGTCCGAGACGTTCTCGTAGTCGGATGTGATCACCCGGTACCAGCCCGGCTCGAAGGCGATCGCCGAGAAGTCGCCGCCCGGCACGCGCCGCACCCAGACGTAGTCCTCGGGCAGATCGGGGAGTTCGACGTCGCCGATCAGCGCGGTCATCGTCGCCGGAGTGCCGGGGAAGTCGATGCCCGCCAGCTTGCGCACGGTACTGCGGCCGCCGTCGCAGCCCACGAGGTAGCGGGCGCGCAGCGTCTCGGGCGCCCCCTCCGCCGCACCCAGCTCGACGGTCACGCCGTCCTCGTCCTGCTGGATCCCGGTCACCTCGGCCGACCGGCGTACCCGCACGCCGAGCTCGGTGCCCCACTCCTCCAGCAGCCGCTCGATGACGTTCTGCAGGATCATCAGCGGGTAGGGGTGCCGGGACTCGGATTCGTCGAAGTCCAGCCAGAGCCCGGAGAAGTGGCCCACCGGCTGCAGTTCGCCGACGGCCAGGAAGCGGTCCAGGACTCCGCGCTGGTCCAGCACCTCCAAGGTGCGGGAGTGCATCCCGCCGGCCCGTGACTCGCCCGTCCGTTCCGCGAGCCGCTCGACCACCACCACGTCGACGCCCGCCAGGCGTAGCTCGCAGGCGAGCATCAGGCCCGTCGGTCCGGCTCCCGCGATCACCACGTCCGTGTCCATGCCGGTGCGTCCCACGTCTTCCCCCTCGTCCCACTGCGTCTCTGACGTTCGAATCACGTCCACGTTCACGGAACGTGGACCGGCCGGTCAAGACAATGCCGATGCCGGCAGGGGCAAGGGCTGTCGCACTTGCCTTGTCCCGCCGGCGGGACGGTCCCACGGGGCGGCGGGGCGTTCAGTCGTCGCGGAGGCGCGGCGGAACCTCTCCGCCGTCGTACACGCGCAGATGGCCGTCGGCGTCGGCCGCCGCGGGCCACCCCGTGCGGAACCAGCCGTCCCGCAGGGCCGCGTCCGTGGCCCGCTTGTCGCCGAAGTAGCCGCCGAAAAGCAGCGGTCCGCGCACGGACAGCTCGCCGCCCGCCACCCGCGCCTCGGTGCCGGGCGCGGGCAGTCCGCAGCTCTCCGGCCGGCGGCGGGCGTCGGCGTGGTCCAGGACGGCGACGTCACCCGTCTCGGGCGCGGTGAGGAAGGCGCGCACCCGGGCGTGCGGGGTCGCGGTGCGGATGTCCTCCAGGAGCCGGGGTCCGGCGGCGGGCGGACCGATCGCCTCGGCGTCGGCGAAGCGCAGGGAGGCCAGGTGGTGCGGCGCCGTGTCCAGGACGCCCGCCCAGGTCTCGGGGGCACACACCAGCCGCTCCGCACGGTGCCCCCGCACGGCCGCGCAGATCGCCACCGGATCCGGGCGCTCCAGGAGCACCGCGGTGCCGCGGGCCTGCCACTGCCGCAGCAGGGCGGCCCAGGCGGACCAGTGCCCCGGAGGAAATCCGCAGACCAGCACGGTGCCCGCGTCCGGCCGACAGCCCGGGTGGGTCCGCAGCACACACACCCGGTGCGAGAGGACGACACCGCGGGGGCGGCCGGAGCCGGTGAAGACGATCACACAGGGGTCGGCCTCGTCCGGCGCCTCGGCGAGGGGCGCCCGCGCCTCCGCAGATGGCCCGCCGGGGTACCCCTCGGGGGTGTCATTCAGGTCCGGGAGTACGACGTGACGTACCGCCGATGCCCGCGCTAGGCGCGCCCCCGCCTCCGTGCGGCCCGGGTCGGTCACGACCAGGCCGGGCCCGGCCGCGCGCACGATCTCC
>NZ_AOPZ01000437.1 GCF_000414115.1 Streptomyces aurantiacus JA 4570 | reverse complement strand
GGCGTGCCGGTAGGCGAGTTCGGCGGCGATGAGCGCGGAGCGGCCGCGGGCCTGCTCGGCGGCCGTGACGGTGTGGGCCGCGGCGGTGACCTGCTCGGCGAGTTCGGCGGCGCGGCCGCGCTCCTCGACGGCGCGGGCGGACAGGCGGCGGGCGAGCGTGCGGGTGCGGCGTTCGGCGCCCGCGTGGACGTCACGCGCGCGTGCCCGGGTGTCGGCGGCGTCGACGATGCGCCCGAGCAGGTCGACGGAGCCGGCGGTGAAGTCCCGCTCGGCGATCAGCTCGGCGCGGCGGCCCAGCTTGTTGCCGAAGCCGTGCACGAGGTCGGCGAGGCCGTCCGTGTCGCGGGTGTCGGTGACGGCGCGCAGCAGCAGGTCGGTGAAGTCGGAGTCCTTCTTGACGGCGAACAGGCCGGCGGCCTCGCCCTCGTCGGCGTTCATCTCGCGCTGGTAGCGGAACAGTTCGGGGTCGAGGCCCAGGTCCCCGAGGTGTTCGTTCCAGCGGTCGTGGATCTCTTCCCAGTGCACTTCGAGGTGCGGATACGCCTTGGTGGCCTCCATGAGGGCGTCCCGGAAGCCCTTCATGGTGCGCCGCCGCCCCTGCGCGCCGGACGCGCCCTCGACGGGCGCCCGCACGGCGGTGGACTCGGCGACCGGCAGCGAGTCCAGGCTCAGGCCAGGGCCGGGGCGGAAGGAGTACCACGCCTCGGCGAACTTCCGCGGATCGTTGGAGACCTGCCGCCCGCGCCACTCGCTCACCTTGCCGACGACGACGCACTCACCGGTCAGCGTGTGCTGCCACTCCAGGGCGACGTGTCCGCAGTCGTCGGCCAGGAGGAACTTGCGCAGCACCCCGGAGCTGGCGCCGCCCAGCGTGTTCCGGTGGCCCGGCAGCATCACGGAGAAGATCAGCTTGAGCAGGACGGACTTGCCGCCGCCGTTCTCCAGGAAGAGCACACCGGCGGGCGCCGGGCGGCGCGGCGGGCCGACGGGCTCCTCCTCGAAGAACTCCGCCTGCGCGGGCGCGGGGTCGGGCACCACGTCGCCGACGCCGCGCAGGTCCAGCACGGTGTCGGCGTAGCGCGCACCGGCAGGGCCGATGGAGTAGAGGCGGACCCGGGACAGCTCGTACATGGCGGCGGACTCTCGTCGTAAGTCGTGCGGATCGTTAAGTCGTGCGGGGCGTGAGGGGTTTCAGGCGGCGGTCGGCCGCCGGGGCGGGTCAGGAGTGGAACGGCAGTCCCGCGTCGGCCGCCAGCTCCAGGTCGTCGGTGTCGTCGGGGGGCAGCAGCGTCGCGGAGCCGTCGGTGACGGGCACGACGCCGAGCTCCAGGAGCTCGGCCATGGCGGCGGTGCCCGCCATGTCGCGGACCTGGAGCTGATAGCGCGCGGTCGTGCGGTAGGTCCCTCCGGAGTCGTCGCCCGTGCGCTGGAGGAAGCCGGAGTCGGTGAGGAACGCGAGGGCCTTGCCGACGATGCCGGTGGTCGAACCGGCGAGCCTGCGCGCGTCCTTGGTGGCGCCGGTGGAGCTGCGGCGCGCCCAGATCCGCCAGGCGGACTCCAGGCCGGGCGTGTCCGTCGCCGGGTCGGTGTTCTCGCCCTGCTCCTCGGCGCGCTCCTCCAGGCGGCGGCACGCCTGCCGCACGAAGCCGTCGACGCCGTTGACGGTGACACGGCCGATGTACCCGTCGTCGGCGAGGTCCTCGGGGCGGGGGAACGCCATGGCGGCGACGGCGAGGTGGGCGAGGCCGTGCAGGAAGCGGTCGGTGGAGTCGGCGGCCGCGCGGCGCGCGTAGTCGCCCATGCGGACGGCGAACACGGAGTCCTCGGCGGCGGTCACCGCCATCCCCGCGCGTGGGGACACCTCCAGGACGACGAGGCCGAGCCCGGTCGCCACGGCGTCGGCGAGGCGGGCGAAGGGCGGGTCCTCGCGATACCGCCGGAGCAGTTCGCCGTACTCCTGGTCGCGGGCCGGCTGGAGCTTGGGCTGGAGCCCGAACGCGACGAGCCGGGCCGCGTCGGCGGCGTCGGCTGGCGTGACGGCGGCTGCCGCGGAGGCTGCCGCCGGGGCCGCGGCGGCGTCCGGCTCGCCCCACGCGGCGTGCTCTGCGGGGTGATCGGTCACGGCTTCGGCTCCTTGGGGCGGTCCATCGGTGGTACGTGTGCGGGGGCGGGGCGTGCGGCGGTCCGGACGACGCGGGCGTCCCTGAGGGAGACGATGCGTACGTCCCTGAGGGACTGGGCGGCCATCACGCGGCCTCCGTCCGGTCGGCCGCCATCCCGGCCGCGTCGAGCAGCGCCGTGCCGACGATGAGGTCGGCGCCGCCGAACTCGGGGTCGTCGAGCTCGGTGCCGTCGTCCACGGCGAAGAGGAGCTGCTGTTCGCCCTGGCGGTAGGCCGTGCCGACCGGCGGGCTCGCGGCGTGGACGGCCAGCAGGGCGACCAGGTAGGGCAGTTCGGGGTCGCGGCGGCGGGCGTCGGCGAGCAGCCCGGAGAGCCGTCGCGGCGCGTCGGACGGCAGCGCGAGCAGTTCCATGGCGCTCGAGAGCTGCTCCTCGCTGAAGCGGCTGTCGTCGGGCGTGGCAATGAGGTCGGGCTCCGGCATCTCCGCGCCCAGGTGCTCGCGCTCCTGCGGCGGCGTGAGCAATATGTCGACGAGGTCGCCGACCCGCACCGACACGGGGGTGCGCAGGCCCGTCCCGCGCGCGAAGAAGGCGTCCGTGACGCGGATGGCCTGCTCGGCGGGGAGCGGCAGGATCGGGGCGATCAACTGGCCGTACAGATCCAGTCCCGCGCGGGCGGTGGGTGTCGCGAAAGCCTGCCGGTCCTGCTCGGCGCGGAACAGGGGGCCCGCTTCGAGCAGCCGGGACTGGAGCTGGGTGTGGCGCCGGATGCAGTCCTTGACGATGTCCACGAGCTCGGCGGCGCGGCGCTTGTGCTCGCCCGCCTTTGAATCGGAGAGAGCCTCCGACTCGTCGCGTACCTTGCGGATGTTCGTCAGGATCGCGTTCTCGTGGCGATACCGGTCCGCCACGTGGTCCAGGGCTTCGGCGATCATGTCCGGCACGGCCTGGAGCCAGTCCACCGCGCGGACGTTGCGCCGGGTCGCGTCCAGGGCCTTGCGGAGGGTCTCCGAATACTGCACGGTGCGATACCGCGCCTGCTCGGCGGCGAGCTGGGCGTCGGCGAGGCGGCCGCGGCTGATCAGGACCTCCAGCTTCACCTCGGCGGCGATCTGGGCGCTGGTGACGTCCGTGTCGAGGGCGCCCACGAGGACGTTCACGGCCTCGTCGGTGGTGCGCAGATAGACACCGCCGCCATACCCGGGGACCTCTTCGATCAGTTTGAAGTCGTAGTCCCGCCGGACATATGTCCCGTCCGGGCCGAAAGTGCCGTACACCGCGCGGAAGCCGCGGTCCACGCTGCCCACGTTGATCAGGTTCTCCAGGACCCAGCGGGCGACGCGCTCGTGCTCGGCGGCCGGGCGGCGCGGGGCCTGGGCGGCGACGCGCGGCAGCAGCCGGGCCACGATCTGCTCGTGGTCGGCGCCCGTGTCGAAGTCCATGTTCAGCGTGACGAGGTCGATGGCGGAGAGGGCGATTTCCGCCATCGCGTACACCGAATACTCCCCCGCGAGGTTCGCCTTGCGGGTGTCCAGGTCGTGCAGCGGCGCCGTGCACGCGAGCGCGCGCAGGCGCCGCGCGAGCCCTTCGTCGGCGGCCGGGCCCGGAGCGGGCCGCGGCCCCGCGCTGAGCTGGGGCGGAACGAAGTCCGGTACGGCAGGGGAAGTCACGGTGCACAGACTAGGTCCTCGGTCTGACAACGGTCGAAACGACGCAGATGCCCCGGCCGCCTCGACCAGGCACGACGGCCGGCCGGTGAGCCGCGCGCCCCGACGGCGGCTCCCTCAGCCCGCCCCGGAACCGCCCGCCGCCACCCGCCGCGCGTACGTGTCGACCAGACCCTGGAGCGAGTCGTCCAGGTAGACAGCGAGCAGCCGCTCGGCCTTCGGGCCGAGGCCCGCCCGCAGGGCGTCCAGGATCTCCTGGTTGCGTACGAGGTAGGGCTCGTGGAGGCGGCGCGGGTCGTCCACCACGTGGAAGGCGAGCCGCAGTTCGGCGAAGACGCTGCGCATCAGCTCGTCGGTGCGGGCGCTCCCGGCGAGCGCGACGAGCTCCCGGTGAAAGTGGATGTTGGCCGTGGAGACGCCCTTCCAGTCCCGCCGCCCGGCGGCCGCCCTGCCCTCGGCGACGGCACCGGCGAGCGCGTCCACGGCGTACGGCGGGCGCCCGAGGCCGCGCACGACGGCGCACTCGACCAGGCGCCGGGTGCGGTAGATGTCCTCGACGTCGTCGACGGTCAGGACCCGCACGAAGACGCCGCGGTTGAGTTCGTGGACGAGCAGCCGCTCGTGCGTGAGCAGCCGGAAGGACTCGCGCAGGGTGTTGCGGGAGACACCGAGGGCGCCGCCGATGCTGTCCTCCGAGAGACGGGTGCCGGGCGGGAAGTACCCCTCCGCGATGCGGCTCCGGAGGATGTCCGCGACCCGCTCCGCGGTGCTGGTACGACCCAGCAGCGCGCGGTCGTCGGCGAGACCGGTCAGTTCAGCCATGGATCAGCCATCCCCTCAGCCATGCCCGGATTCAATCGCAGATACAAGAACGAGACAACATGGGTATTGAGGGATCGTTGAACGATCCTCTACGTTGTCCGGCAAGCGTTGCCCGGCAGGCACCCCTCGTTGCCCGGCAACGGCCTCCCCGCACCGATCCCGCACCACCCCGCTCCTCAGAAGCACCCTCCAGCACCGCCGACCCCTCTGCGAGGTGCCCATGAGTACGACTCCACCGCCCTCCGCCATAGAGCTGGACGACCAGCCGCGCGCGGACCAACCCCCCGACGACGACGGCGCGTTCGGCTGGCTGCGCGCGCTCGGCCCGCGCGGCCGCCGCGCGTTCGCCGGCGCCTTCGGCGGGTACGCGCTGGACTCCTACGACTACTTCACGCTGCCCCTGAGCATGGTCGCGCTGTCGGCCTACTTCGGCCTGAACAGTGGCCAGACGGGGCTGTTCACGACCGTCACGCTGGTCGTCTCCGCGGTGGGCGGAGCCGTCGCGGGCGTCGTGGCGGACCGCATCGGCCGGGTCAAGGCCCTGATGATCACCGTGATCACGTACGCGGTGTTCACCGTCGCCTGCGGCTTCGCGCCCAACTACGAGACCCTGCTGGTCTTCCGCGCCCTCCAGGGCCTCGGTTTCGGCGGCGAGTGGGCGGTCGGCGCGATCCTGGTCGCCGAGTACGCCACCGCCAAGAACCGCGGCCGCACGCTCGGCGCGATCCAGAGCTCCTGGGCCGTGGGCTGGGGGCTCGCCGCGATCGTCTACACGCTGGTCTTCCAGTTCATGGACGACGACATCGCCTGGCGCGTGATGTTCTTCACCGGGGCCCTGCCCGCGCTGCTCGTGATCTACGTACGCCGCAATGTGCACGACGCCCCCGAGGCGGCGGCCGAGCGTGAACGGAGCACGGAGAAGGGCTCGTTCACGGCCATCTTCAAGCCGGGCCTGCTGCGCACGACCTGCTTCGCGGTGCTGCTGTCCACGGGCGTCCAGGGCGGCTACTACACGCTCGCCACCTGGGTGCCGACGTACCTCAAGGAGGACCGCGGGCTGACCGTCGTCGGCACCGGCGGCTATCTCACGTTCCTCATCTCGGGCGCCTTCATCGGCTATCTGACCGGCGGCTATCTGACCGACAAGCTGGGCCGCAAGCGCAACATCGCGCTCTTCGCGTTCCTGTCCGCGGCCAGCATCGCCGCGTACACCAACATCCCGGACGGGGCCAACGGCGTTCTCCTGGTGCTCGGTTTCCCGCTCGGCTTCTGCATGTCGGCGATCTTCAGCGGCTTCGGCTCCTTCCTGAGCGAGCTGTACCCGGCGGCCGTGCGCGGCACGGGGCAGGGCTTCACGTACAACACCGGTCGCGCGGTGGGCGCCGTCTTCCCCACGACCGTCGGCTTCCTCGCGGACAGCTGGGGCGTGGGCGGTGCGCTGATCTTCGGGGCCTTCGGCTACGCGCTCGCCGTGATCGCCCTGTTCGGCCTGCCCGAGACACGGGGGAGGGAACTTCTGTGAACCAGATGCGGGAGGGAACTTCTGTGCGTCCCAACGCCGTTGATCACAGTGGAGCCGCCGGGACCCCAGAGGTCGCGGAAAGCCCCGGAGCCGCCCTGAGCCCCCAGGAGGCCCGCGCGGCGTTCCGCTCGGGCCTGAGCGGCCCCACGGCCGGCTGGGCATCCGGGCACACCCAGGCGAACCTCGTGTCCGTGCCCGCCGACTGGGCGTACGACATGCTCCTGTTCTGCCAGCGCAACCCCAAGCCCTGCCCGGTCCTCGACGTCACCGACACGGGGTCCTGGTCCACACCGCTCGCCCCGGACGCCGACCTGCGCACGGACCTGCCGGGCTACCGCGTGTGGTGCGACGGCGAGCTCGTCGAGGAGCCCACCGACGTGCTCGCGCACTGGCGCGACGACCTGGTGTCGTTCCTCATCGGCTGCAGCTTCACCTTCGAGTGGGCGCTCGCGGCGGCGGGCGTGCCGCTGCGCCATGTCGAGCAGGGCCGCAACGTCGCCATGTACGTCACCGACCGCCAGTGCCGCGAGGCGGGGCGGCTGCGCGGCCCCATGGTGGTGTCCATGCGCCCGGTGCCGCCCGGCGGCCTGGCCGCGGCGATCCGGGAGAGCGCCCTGCTGCCCGCGGTGCACGGTGCGCCGGTGCACTGCGGCGATCCGGGCGGCCTCGGCATCGCCGACCTCGACAGGCCCGACTTCGGCGATCCGGTGGCCGCCGAGCCCGACGACATACCGGTGTTCTGGGCGTGCGGCGTGACACCGCAGGCGGCCGTGATGGCCTCGCGGCCGCCGTTCGCGATCACGCACGCGCCGGGCCGGATGTTCATCACCGACGCCCGCGACGAGCAGTACCGCGTCGCTTGAGGGCACGCGAGAGACACGGGAGCGACACGTACATGACCTGGGCCTCGATCGATCTCAACGCCGACCTCGGCGAGGGCTTCGGGCGCTGGCGGCTCACCGACGACGAGGAGTTGCTCTCGGTCGTCACCAGCGCCAATGTGGCCTGCGGCTTCCACGCGGGCGACGCGGCCACCATGCGGCGCGTGTGCGAGCTCGCGGCCGAGCGCGGGGTGCGCGTCGGCGCCCAGGTGTCGTACCGCGATCTGGCGGGTTTCGGGCGGCGCGCGATGGACGTGCCGCCCGCGGAACTCGCGGCCGAAGTGGCGTACCAGATCGGCGCCCTGGAGGTGTTCGCGCGGGCGGCGGGCACGCGCGTGGCGTACGTGAAGCCGCACGGGGCGCTGTACAACCGGGTGGTCCACGACATGGAGCAGGCGGGCGCCGTCGTCGAAGGCGTGCTCATCGCCGACGACCGGCTGCCCGTGCTCGGCCTGCCCGGATCGCATCTCCTGGAGGCCGCGGACAAGGCCGGACTGCCCGTCGTCACGGAGGCGTTCGCGGACCGGGCGTACACCGACGAGGGCACGCTGGTGCCGCGCGGCACCGAGGGCGCCGTCATCACGGAGGCGGACGCCGTCGTCGAACGGTCCATCGGGCTCGCCCGGTTCGGCACCGTCACCTCCCACGCCGGGCGGCGGATCACGGTCCGGGCGCGCTCGCTGTGCCTGCACGGCGACACTCCCGGAGCGGTGGCGCTCGCGCGGCAGGTGCGGGCGCGCCTGGAGGCCGCGGGCGTGCGGGTGGTGGCGTTCGCATGAGCGTCCCGCCGAGCAGCTCTCCTACGAAGACACCGCCCACGCCGGCCTCGCGCACGCCGACGTCGCACACAGCGGCCCCGCACACGCCGGTCTCGCACACAGCCGCCCCGCCCCGGACCGCCCGGCCCGACGCGGCCCCGACCCCGGCCGTCCTGCCCATGCGGGTCCTGCCCATGGGCGAGCGCGCGCTGCTCGTCGAGCTGGCCGACGGCACCGCGGCCGCGGCCCTGCACGCCGAGCTGCTGCGCCGCCGCGCGGAGGGTGAACTCACGGTGCGCGAGATCGTGCCCGCCGCCCGCACGGTGCTCCTCGACGGCCTCGACGGCCCGGATGCCCCGCTCCGGCTCGCCGCGCGGCTGCCCGCCTGGGAGATCCCGCCGCTGCCCGCGCGCGCGGAGGACGTCCTGGAGATCCCGGTGCGGTACGACGGCCCGGACCTGGCCGACGTGGCGGCGCTGTGGGGCGTGCCCGTGCGGGACGTGGCGCGGATCCACTCGGCGGCCGAATTCCGCGTCGCCTTCTGCGGGTTCGCGCCGGGCTTCGGCTACCTGACGGGCCTCGGCGGGCTGCGCGAGGTGCCGCGCAGGGCGACTCCGCGCACGGCGGTGCCCGCGGGCTCCGTCGGCCTCGCCGGGCCGTACACCGGCGTGTATCCACGGCCCTCGCCCGGGGGCTGGCAGCTCATCGGCTCCACGGACGCCGTGCTGTGGGACCCCGCGCGCGTGCCCGCCGCGCTACTCACGCCGGGCGCGCGGGTTCGCTTCGTACCGGAGGCCGCATGACCGACCGGGCCTTCGCGGTCGTCAGGGCCGGGGCGCTCACCACGGTGCAGGACGAGGGGCGGCCCGGCCACGCCCACCTCGGGGTGCCCCGGTCCGGGGCTCTCGACCGGCCCGCAGCCGCCCTGGTGAACCGTCTCGTCGGCAACTCGCCCGGCGCGGCCGTCCTGGAGACCACTCTCAACGGCTGTGCGATGCGGCCCCGGTGCGCGGTCACCGTCGCCGTGGGCGGAGCGCCCTGCCCGGTGACGGTGGACGGGCGGGCGGTGGCCTGGGGCGCTCCGGTACGGGTACCGGCCGGGGCGCTCCTCGATGTGGGTCCGGCTGTCTCCGGAGTACGCGGTTACGTCGCCCTCGGCGGCGGCGTCGCCGTCGAACCGGTCCTCGGCAGCCGCTCCACCGACCTGCTGTCCGGGCTCGGCCCGCCCCCGCTCACGGAGGGCGCGGTTCTGCCCCTCGGTGTCGCACCCGACGTCCACGCGCGCGTGGACACCATTCCGCAGCCGGGCCCGCCGGCGAGCTGATCCTCCGGGTGACGCCCGGCCCCCGCGCGGACTGGTTCACGGCCACGGCGCTGCGCACGCTCACCACGCGCGCGTACCGCGTGTCGTCCGCGAGCAACCGCATCGGCCTGCGCACCGAAGGGCCGCCCCTGGAGCGGGCGGTACGCGGTGAACTGCCCAGCGAGGGCATGGTCCTCGGCGCGATCCAGGTGCCGCCGGACGGCAGCCCCGTGGTGTTCCTCGCCGATCACCCGACCACGGGTGGCTACCCGGTGGTGGGCGTCGTCAGGGAACGGGACCTCGCGGCGGCGGCCCAGGCGGTGCCGGGGACGGTGGTGCGGTTCGTGGGGGCGGGGGGTTGGCCGGGGCTGCGGGGATGAGGACGGGGGCCTGCGGGCGGGTACGCCGCTCAAGGCGGGTACGCCGCTGAAGCCGTGGCGTCGGCCTGCCCGCCGTTCGCAGTCAGCGGCGGCCGGGCGCAGGCCGACCCTCACGCCGCCTCCGCC
>NZ_AOPZ01000436.1 GCF_000414115.1 Streptomyces aurantiacus JA 4570 | reverse complement strand
GCCGAAGAGGTCACCGCGGGCCTGGAGGGCATGGAGGTGCCGCTGCGGGTCGCCGTGATGGGCTGCGTCGTCAACGGTCCCGGTGAGGCCCGTGAGGCTGATCTGGGTGTCGCGTCCGGCAATGGCAAGGGGCAGATCTTCGTGAAGGGTGAGGTCATCAAGACCGTGCCCGAGTCGAAGATCGTGGAGACCCTGATCGATGAGGCGATGAAGATCGCCGAACAGATGGAGAAGGACGGCGTGATGTCGGGCGAGCCCGAGGTCACGATCAGCTAGTTCTGGCCCCTGGGCCTTGGGCGGGGGGCTTCGGCTTTCCCGCCGTGGGGGTGCCGCCGCTGGCGCGGCGGGTTTTCTCCCACC
>NZ_AOPZ01000435.1 GCF_000414115.1 Streptomyces aurantiacus JA 4570 | reverse complement strand
CGGCACGCCCCGCAGCAGCCCCGGGTCGGGCGCGGCGAGGCCGAGGGCCCAGAAGCCGCCGTCCGCCGCGGGACCGAACCAGGCGTCGGCGGTCCGCCAGGCGTCCGCGGCGAGCGCGGGGGCGAGCAGCGCGGGGGAGAGCTGCGGGGTGTCCATGCCGACGAGCAGGGCGGGCCCGTCGCACCCGCCGAACGCCCCGGCGAGCCGCTCGTCGAGCCCGCCCGCGCACTGCCGCACCACCTCGACGCCGTCCGGCAGCCAGGGCCCGGCCGCTCCGTCGAGCACCAGCACACGCCGCCTCGCGGGCACGGCGAGCACGACGTTCAAGGTGTCGACGAGGGCGGCCTCGGCGAGCCGGGCGGCTTCCTCGGGGGAGTACGGAGGCGTGAGCCGGGTCTTCACGCGCCCGGGGACGGGGGCCTTGGCGATGACCAGGAGGGTGAGGTGCCCGTCCCGCGCGCCTGCTCGGCGCCCGGCGGGGGCGGGGTCGTCGTGTGAGCGTGGCCCGGCGCGGTGGCTCGGGGGCGTGGTCGGGCCGGGGGCGTTGTTGGTGCCGGAGGCGTTGTCCGGGGCGGGAGTGGCGCGGTCGTGTGTCATCGCTGTGCGTCCTCCCGGCCCCCGGGGGCCGGCGTCACCCGGGGCTCCGCCAGGACGGCGCGCATGTCGCGCACCGCGTGCCAGGTGCCGCGCCACGTACCGGTGACCTTCGACCTGCCCGCGCGGGGCAGGTACGGGACGTCGCGTTCCTCGACGCGCCAGCCCGCGTCGGCCGCGCGCACCACCATCTGCAAGGGGTAGCCGCTGCGCCGGTCGGTCAGACCGAGGGACAGCAGGTCCTCGCGGCGGGCGGCCCGCAGCGGGCCCAGGTCGCGCAGGCGCAGACCGGTGCGGCGGCGCAGCATCCGGGCGAGCGCGAGGTTGCCCGCGCGCGCGTGCGCGGGCCACGCTCCGCGCGCCCGGGGGCGCCTGCGGCCGAGGACCAGGTCGGCGCGGCCCGCGGCCACATCCCGTACGAAGTCCACGAGCAGGCCCGGATCCAGGGACGCGTCGCAGTCGCAGAAGCACACCACGTCCGCGTCGGCCGCGGTGAGCCCGGCGTGGCAGGCGGCGGTGGGCCCGGCGTGGCAGGCGGCGCCGAAGCCGCGCCGCGGCTCGTGCACCACGGTCGCGCCGAGCGAGCGCGCCAGGTCCGCGGAGCCGTCCGTGGAGCCGTTGTCCACGACGATGGCGCGCCAGCCGGCCGGGACACGCGCGAGCACCCACGGCAGCGCCGCCGCCTCGTCGAGACAGGGGAGGACGATGTCGGCCCGCACGTCGCGGGAGCCCGGGACGTCCGTCGGGTCCGGGAACTCCGAGGAGTCGGGAAAGTCGGGGGAGGAGTGCGTCACGTCACTCACCCTACGAAGGGAAAACGGACAAAAGGGGCGCGAGGTCCTTACGAAACACGGACGTCGACGGGCTCCGGACGCACCCGGCGCTCGCGCGCCCGGACGCGGTGCGAGGCTTGGCGCATGGACACACCGCCCCCCGGCCCCGGCCCCCGCGTGCTCGTCGTGGACGACGACCGCACCGTCGCCGAGGTCGTCACCGGCTATCTGAACCGTGCCGGGTACGAGGTCGAGCAGGTCGAGGACGGCCCCGCCGCCCTGGAGCGCGCCGCCGCCCGCAAACCCGACCTCGTCGTGCTGGACCTGATGCTGCCCGGCATGGACGGTCTCGAGGTCTGCCGCAGGCTGCGCGCCCGGGGGCCGGTCCCCGTCATCATGCTGACGGCGCGCGGCGACGAGGACGACCGGATCCTCGGCCTGGAGATAGGGGCCGACGACTACGTCACGAAGCCGTTCAGCCCGCGCGAGCTGGTGCTGCGGGTCGAGTCGGTTCTGCGCCGCAGCCAGGCGTCCGCACCCCGCCCCCGGCCCGGCTCCCTGCTGCGCGCGGGCGGTCTCACCGTCGACCCCGCCGCCCGTCGCGCCACCAAGAACGGCACCGAACTCGCCCTGACGGTACGCGAGTTCGACCTGCTGACGTTCTTCCTGCGGCACCCGGGCCGGGCCTTCGGCCGGGAGGAGCTGATGCGGGAGGTCTGGGGCTGGGACTTCGGCGACCTGTCGACGGTGACGGTCCATGTGCGCAGGCTGCGCGGGAAGGTGGAGGACGACCCGGCCACGCCGCGCCTGGTCCAGACGGTGTGGGGGGTCGGGTACCGGCTCGACGCGGAACCGGCACCGGGGTCGGAAACCGTGCACAGTCCGGCACCGGAACAGGAACCGGCATCCGCACCGGACCTCGTCGACGGCGATGTCCACGGCGAAAGAGCCCCCCGCCCATGAACGACATCCTCCTCATCGCCCTCTACGCCTTCCTCGGCGCGGTCGCCGCCGGACTCCTCGGCGCCCTCGTCCTGCGCCTCCTGCGCCACCGTTCGCTGGTCGTGTCGCTGACTGTCGTCGTGGCGGTCGCCGTCACCGCCATGCTCGCCGGGACGCTGGCCGTGGCCTGGCAGATGTTCCTGTCGCGGCACGACCTGACCGTGGTCACCGTCGTCGTGGCGATGGCCGCCGTGGTGGCGACGGCCACCGCGCTGCTGCTCGGCCGGTGGGTCGTGGCCCGCAGCAACGCGCTGACGCTGGCCGCCCGTTCCTTCGGCACGGGCGGCAGCTTCGCCGCGCCCCACGAACCTGCCACGGCGGAACTCGCCGCGCTCACCCGGGAGTTGGAGACGACCAGCGCCCGGCTCGCCGAGTCCCGGGAGCGCGAGCAGGCGCTGGAGAGCTCGCGCCGCGAGCTGGTCGCGTGGATCTCGCACGACCTGCGGACGCCGCTCGCGGGCCTGCGGGCGATGGCCGAGGCCCTGGAGGACGGGGTCGCCGCGGACCCCGACCGCTATCTGCGGCAGATCCGCACCGAGGTGGAGCGCCTGAACGGCATGGTCGGCGACCTCTTCGAACTCTCCCGCATCCACGCGGGCGCGCTCGCCCTCTCGCCGGCGCGGATCTCCGTGTACGACCTCGTGGGCGACGCGCTCGCGGGGGCGGACCCGCTGGCGCGGGAGCACGGCGTACGCCTGGTGGGGCAGCGCATCGACGCGGTGCCCGTCGAGGTCGACAGCAAGGAGATGAGCCGGGTTCTCGGGAACCTGCTCATCAACGCGATCCGCCGGACCCCGGCGGACGGCACGGTCGCGGTCGCCGCGGAGCGCTCGGACGACGGCGTCGTGCTGTCCGTGACCGACGGCTGCGGCGGCATCCCCGAGGAGGACCTCGGCCGCGTCTTCGACACGGGCTGGCGCGGCACCCACGCCCGTACGCCCCCGGCCGGCGCGGGCCTCGGCCTCGCCATCGTGCGCGGCATCGTCGAGGCCCACCAGGGCCGCGCGGCGGTACGCAACGTCTCCGGGGGCTGCCGCTTCGAGGTGGTGCTGCCGCCGGCGGGGACGGCGTGAGCGTGCTGCCGCTGCCGCGGGCGGGGCCCACGTGAGCACGCCCTAGCGCAACGCCGACCGGGCGAACTCCCGCATGCCGTCGGCGAAGCCGACCTCCGGCTTCCAGTCGAACGCCGTCCGCAGCCGGGCCGAGTCCGCCGTCACATGGCGGACGTCACCGAGCCGGTACTCACCGGTGACCACCGGGGCGGGGCCCCCGTACGCGTCGGCGAGCGCCCGCGCCATCTCGCCGACGGTGTGCGGCTCACCGCTGCCGACGTTGTACGCGCGGAACGCCTCGGGGCCGGGCCCCCGGGCGCCCTCGACCGCCGTCGTCACCGCGGCCGCCACGTCCCGTACCTGGACGAAGTCCCGCCGCTGTCCGCCGTCCTCGAAGACACGCGGCGCCTCACCCCGGGCGAGCGCCGAGCGGAACAGGGACGCCACCCCGGCGTAGGGGGTGTCGCGCGGCATGCCGGGGCCGTAGACGTTGTGGTAGCGCAGCGACACCGCCCGGCCGCCCGTCGCGCGGGCCCACGCCGCGCTCAGGTGCTCCTGCGTGAGCTTCGTCGTCGCGTACACGTTGCGCGGGTCGACGGGCGCGTCCTCGTCCACCAGGCCGGGCGTCAACTCCGCCCCGCAGGACGGACAGCGGGGCTCGAACCGCCCGGCCGCGAGGTCCGCCTCGGCGCGCGGCCCCGGCCGCACCACCCCGTGCGCCGCGCACGCGTACCGCCCCTCGCCGTACACGACCATCGACCCGGCGAGCACCAGCTCCCGCACCCCGGCCCGCGCCATGGCGGCAAGGAGCACCGCCGTGCCCAGATCGTTGCAGCCGACGTACGCGGGCGCGTCCGCGAAGTCCTTGCCGAGCCCCACCATCGCCGCCTGGTGGCACACCGCGTCCACGCCGCGCAGCGCCGACGCCACGCCGTCGGGGTCGCGCACGTCGCCGACGACGAGCCGCTCCCCGGCGCGCGCCGCGCGCGGTGGCCCGCTGTGCGCCGACGCGAGCAGCGCGTCGTACGAGACGACTTCGTGCCCGCGCGCGAGGAGCGCGTCGACGACATGTGTTCCGATGAACCCGGCTCCGCCGGTGACCAGTACCCGCATGCCGTCCACGCTAGGCAGCCCGGCCCCCGTCCGCCCCGCGCCGGGGCCCCGCGTCACCGTTCCGTAAGACCTGGAAGAGGCGGCAGGCCCGACCCGGGGCGCCCGCAGTCCTCGTGTCCGTACAGCGCGGTCGTACGGACCCCCGCCTGGAACCGCGTCCTGACGCCGAGCACCGCCATGATGCGGCTCATCCGGCGCTCGACCGTGCGCTGGGCGACGCCGAGGCGGCGGGCGATGGCGCTGTCGGTGAGCCCGGCGCGCAGATGGGCGAGCAGCAGCTCGTCGTCGGGGGAGAGGGTGTCGTGCGCGACGGGACCCGCGGGCCACAGGGGCGTGGCGCGCTGCCAGAGGAGGTCGAAGAGCGCGATCAGGCCGTCGAGGAGCGCGGACTGCTGGAGGACCAGGATCTCCTCCTCGCTGGGCAGCACGAACGGCACGAGCGCGACCTTGCGGTCGGCGACGACCAGCTTCAGTGGGACGTCCGCGAGCACCCGGCTCTCCTCGCCGCGCGCCGCGAGGTCCCGGGTGGCCTCGACCCGGCCGGGGCCGTCGAGCCCCGCCTGGTCGTAGATCGCGCGGTAGCGCAGGCCCTTGTCGAGGCGCTCGCGCTGCACGGTGTCCTGGCGCCGCAGCGGTTCCACGACGTAGGGCGGCTTGTCGAGGATCAGGATCTCGCTCTTGGCCATCTGCTGCGTCTGGAAGAACTGCTGGGCGATCGCCTCACGGCCACGCAGCAACTGCACCGGCGAACTCCCGCCGCGCAGCCGCCCGGCCCGGAACTCCTCGGCCAGACCGGCCGCGGCGAGGCGGGCGTGCGCGATCTCCTCCTGGCGGCGCAGCGCGAGGACTTCGAGGGCCACGTCGGGCGGGGCCGGGGTGAGCCGCGCGTCGCCTGCCGCGCCTGCCTCGTCCTCCGTGTTCACTGGGCCCACGTCGCCCGCGTCGCCCGCCTCGCCTTCCGCGCCCGTCAGCAGGCCGAGCCCGGCCAGCGATGCGGCATGCCGCCGCACGCGCGCCTCGGTGAGGCCGGTGGCCGCCGCGAGTTCGGCGGGCGTCGAGCCGGGTGCGGCCAGGAGCGCGCGGTACACCCGCTCGTCGCCGGGGCCGACGCCGAGCCCGGAGAGCACCGGGCCGCTCGCTGGGGTCGGGGCCGAATTCGGCGTCGCGTCCATGCCGCCGCCTTTCTGGGTCGGTTCTCGGGTCCGGTTCCTGGGGCCGGGTCCGGGTACGCCGGGCCCGGGGGTCGGAATGCCGACAGTGGCGGAACTCCGACGTTCCGATTCGCCCGGGCCCCGGTACGGTCTTGCCTGTCGTGGACCCCTGTTGTCATGACCGCCGAAGCCGCTTGCCGGAAGCGGCAGTTTGCCGGACAACGGTTTTGGCGTCCACGGTGCGTCGAGACCGGCACGGGATGCCCCGGCACGACCGCCCCACGCGGGGCGGCACCCCCCACCCGGGGCATCCCGTGTCCCCTCACAGACAGGCGCCGCCGCTGCTGCCGGAGACCCCGCCCGCCAGCCCGCCCGGCCAGTTCCGCGCGGGCGACACACCGGCGCTCCGCGTACACCTGCGCCCGCCGCGGCTCGGCATCAAGAGCGCGTAAAGATTGCCGGAAAAAGGCAGTGCGCGGAAGGGGTCCGCCGCGTCAGGATGAGGAGGCAGGAACGGGGGGCGAGGGCCCGGGTGCCGGATCACGGAAACGAGAGCCGGTGCCCGGGTGGTGTTGCTCCCTGGCATGACCGGTCAAGGGGGCGGGGGCATGGGGGAGTTGGTCGACGCGGCGGTGGGATTTCCAGGGGTGGCCTTCAGCTCCGCGCTGGCGGTGGTGGTGTGCTTCTGGCTGCTCGTCGCGGTGGGGGCGGTCCGGGTGGACAGCTTCGACGAGGACGCCGATCTGGGCACCGTCGGGCTCGGCGGGGTGCCGGTGTCCGTGGCCGTGTCGCTGCTGACCGGCACGGGATGGGCCGTGAGCATCGGCGGGACCGTCGCCGTCGCGCGGACGGATTGGACCGGACTCGCGCACGCGGCGGGTGATGTGGGCCTGCTCGCCCTCTCGGCGCTCGTCGCCTGGGGAGTGACGCGCGCGCTCGCGCGCCCGCTGGCGTGGGCCTTCCGGGACCGGAGCAGTCCCGCGCCGGGGGACCTCGTCGGCTCGGTGGGCACCGTCCACACCGGCTGGGTGGACGCGGAATGGGGCCGGGCCGAAGTGGCGACAGGGGCAGGGGGCGTCGCGGTCGTCGAGGTCCGGCGTGACCCGTTGGCCCGGGGCGCGCGGCCCACCATGGGCGGCGGCGTGGTGCTGTACGCGTACGACGAGGCCGGGGCGTTCTTCTGGGCGGCGCCCTGCGCGGCGGCGTTCGCCCCGGGTGGACGCGTGACCCCGGCCGCGGCCACCCCGGACGGGCCCGCCGCCGAGCCGCGTCGAACCACCCCCGACCCGCCCCCGGCCGCCGCACCCGCGGACGACAACTGGCCCCAGGCCGACTGCGCATGACCGGCCCTCCGCCCGCCCCGGAACCGCCAGGGCCGGCGCAGCCGTCACTCCTGATGCCGCAACCACCACGCCCTGCGTCAAGAAGGCGTAGGTGCTTGGTCAGAACATCGGGGGCACAGGTGGCGAGTCATGACATACCGGGCGACTACCTGGAGGGTTACGCCCGCATACTCGCCGACGCCTCCGCCGCCGGCCGCGGACTGACGCGCGCGGAACGGGAGTCGAGGTCCGCGCTCGGCGAGCGCGCCGCCGACGCCGGGTACGGACTGCGCGCCCTGGTCGGCGCGCACCTGGCGGCGTCCCGTGCCTTCGGGGCGGACCCGGCGGCCGCGCCGGTGTCCGCCGAGGCCCTGCTCGCGGCCGTCGAGCAGGCCGTCGACGCCTTCGCCGAGGGCTACGAACGCGCCCAGCGCCTGGCGGTCCGTCAGGAGGAGGCCGCGCGACGGGAGTTCATCGACGACCTGCTGCACGGCCGCAGCGACCCCGGCCTGCTCGCCGAGCGCGCCGAACGCTTCGGCCTGCGCCTGTCGTTCGCGCACACGGTCGCCGTCGCGCAGGGCGACAGCGGCTACGAGGAGGGCGACAAGGCGCCCCGGGCCGTGGAACACGCGCTCGCGGGCCGCTTCGGTGACCGCGGCGTCCTGGTCACCACGAAGGACGGCCGGCTGGTGTGCGTGGCGCCGGGCGACCAGGACGACGTGATCGACTTCTTCGCCGCGCAGGCGCTGGCCGTCGTCGAGGGCGGCCGCGTCGCCGTCGGCCGCGCGCAGCCCGGCGCGGGCGGCGTCGTCCAGTCGTACGAAGAGGCCCTGAACGCCCTGGACCTCGCGGAGCGCCTGGACCTGACCACGCCGGTCCTGCGCGCCGCCGACCTGCTCGTCTTCCCCGTCCTGACCCGCGACCGGCAGGCCATGGCCGACCTGGTCCTGAACACCCTCGGCCCGCTGCGCGCGGCACGCGGCGGCGCCGAACCCCTCATCGAGACCCTGGCGGCCTACTTCGACACGGGCTGCGTCGCGGCGCAGGCGGCCCGCCGCCTGAACCTCAGCGTGCGCGCCCTGACGTACCGCCTGGAACGGATCCACCGCCTCACCGGCACCGATCCGGCCGAGCCGCTGCACCGCTACACGCTGCAGACGGCGGTGATCGGAGCACGCCTGCTCGACTGGCCGGAGCGGCCGTTCTGAGAGCGCCCGAGCTCCAGATCCCCAGTGCTCCAGAGCCCCGAGCCCCCGAGCCTCAAATTCCCTACGCCACGCCGAGCCGCGGAATCTCGATGGCGGGGCACCGGTCCATGACCATCTCCAGGCCCGCGGCCCGGGTCCGTTCGTACGCCGCCTCGTCCACGACTCCGAGCTGGAACCAGACCGCCTTGGCGCCGACGGCGGCGGCCTCGTCGGCGACGGCTCCCGCCAGCTCGCTGTTCACGAACACGTCCACGACATCGACGTCGAAGGGAATCTCCGCGAGGGAGGCGTAACCCTTCTCGCCGTGCACCGTCTCGGCCTTGGGGTGGACCGGCACGACGCGCTTGCCGTACCGCTGCAGCACCTCGGCGACGCCGTACGCGGCGCGCCGCTCGTTGGTGGACAGGCCCACGACGGCCCATGTGTCACCGAGTCCGGTGAGGATCCTGCGAACGGTGGCGGGGTCGCCGTACATGTCGGGCCTCCAGGGGTGCGGGTGGTCTGGTAAGGCCAACGGCGGGGCCGGCCGGGTGATTCCCGGCCGGCCCCGCCGTCGTGCGTCGTCGCCTCGGACGCGTCGGATGGCTCAGACGCCTCAGACGTTGACGCCGAAGTCCGACGCGATGCCGCGCAGGCCGCTGGCGTAGCCCTGGCCGACGGCGCGGAACTTCCACTCGGCGCCGTGGCGGTAGAGCTCGCCGAAGACCATGGCGGTCTCCGTCGACGCGTCCTCGGAGAGGTCGTAGCGGGCGATCTCCTGGTTGTCCGCCTGGTTCACCACGCGGATGAAGGCGTTGCGCACCTGGCCGAAGCTCTGGCCGCGGTTCTCGGCGTCGTGGATCGACACCGGGAAGACGATCTTCGTGATCTGCGGGGGCACGCCGGCGAGGTTGACCTTGACGGCCTCGTCGTCGCCCTCGCCCTCACCGGTGAGGTTGTCGCCGGTGTGCTCCACCGAGCCGTCGGGGCTCGTGAGGTTGTTGTAGAAGATGAAGTGCTGGTCGGAGACGACCTTTCCGGAGTCGTCGCAGAGCAGCGCGCTGGCGTCGAGGTCGTAGTCCGTGCCGGTGGTCGTCCGCACGTCCCAGCCCAGGCCGACCAGTACGGCGGTGAGGCCGGGGGCCTCCTTGCTCAGCGAGACGTTGCCGCCCTTGGAGAGGGAAACTCCCACGGTGTCCTCCTGTGGTCCTCTGCGGAAAAACGGTGCCGGCCGTGGTCGGGGCCGGGGCTTAGAATCTACATGAGTGTAGAAGTGTCCGGAGGGGGCACTGTCCCTTCCGGCCGTTACGATGTGGGGCTCCCTGCGAGACGTACGTGACATACGTGACGTGTGTGATGTTTGGGAGTGCGCGGTACGCACCGCGAGGGGACACGGCCCGCGACGGGAGGCGAGGACACGGCATGACGCGGCACGAGGGCGGAGAGCGGGAGCCGCGCCTGCGCAGGCGCGGGCAGGGCGAGCTGGAGGCCCAGGTGCTCGCGGCGCTGCACAGCGCGCGCGGCCCGGTCGGCGCGGCCTGGGTGCAGGAACGCATCGGCGGCGACCTCGCGTACACCACCGTCATGACGATCCTCACCCGGCTGCTCGCGAAGAACGTGGTGACACGTGAGCGTGCGGGGCGCTCCTTCGTCTGGCGGTCCACCGGCGACGAGGCGGGGCTCGCCGCGCTGCGGATGCGCAAGGTCCTCGACGGCGAGCAGGACCGCGGGGCCGTGCTCGCCAGCTTCGTCACCACCCTGTCCGCCGACGACGAGCGGCTGCTGCGCGATCTGCTCGGCGAAGCGGGCGGCGGCGACGCCGCGGAGGGCTGACCGTACGCATGGGGGTCTTCGTCTTCCTGCCGCTCGTGCTGCCGCTGACCGCCTGGCCGGTCGCCCGGCTCGCCGACCGGCATCTGCATCCGCGCACCGCCACCCGCCTGCTCACCGCGCTCGCCGCCGTGATGGCGCTGTGCAGCACGCTGTGTCTGGCCCTGCTCATGGTCGTCGGCACCGCCCAACTCCCCGGCAACCCGCTGCCGGACGGCTGGTCCGACCCGGAGGTCCGCGCCGCCCTGCCGTTCGACGAGATCGCGGGCACGGCCGCGATTCCGGCGCTGATCGCCGTGTGTGGGGCGCTCGCGCGCACGCTGTGGCGGCACGCGGCGGTACGGCGCCGGGGGTGGCGGGCGCTCGCCGGGCTGCCCGGAAGGTCGGTGGCGGTGCTGCCGGACGAGGAGGAGGCGTACGCGTACGCCTTGCCCGGGAGCGGGAGCGGGAGCGGGAGCGGGAGCGGGAGGGGAGCGGGAGCGGGAGCGGGAGCGGGAGCGGGAGCGGGCCGGGGCGCGGGCGTCGCGAGCGGGACCGGCGCCTCGCGCCGGGCGGCCGCGTCGTCGTCAGCCGTGCCCTGCTCGACCGGCTCCAACCCGCCGAGCGGCGCGCCCTGTTCGCCCACGAGCGGGCTCATCTCGCGGCACGCCACCACCGGTTCCTGCTGGTCACGCAGCTGGCGGCGCGGGCCAACCCGTTCCTGCTGCCGCTGCGCACCGCCACCGCGTACACCGCCGAGCGGTGGGCCGACGAAGAGGCCGCCGGGGTGGTACGGGACCGGCGCGTGGTCGCCCGCGCCATCGGCAAGGCCGCGCTCGCGCCGGGGCGCACGCCCGCGCCGACGCCCGCGG
>NZ_AOPZ01000434.1 GCF_000414115.1 Streptomyces aurantiacus JA 4570 | reverse complement strand
CCGGCGGCCCCCCTCGGCTCGCTGCGCCGCGACGAGGGCGACGCCCGCCGCCTGCTCACCTCGCTCGCCGAGGCCCACGCCCACGGCGCCGAGCTGGACTGGAAGGCCCTCTTCCCCGGTACCCGCACCACCGTCGACCTCCCCACCTACCCCTTCCAGCGTGAGCACTACTGGCTGCTCGCCCCGCAGGTGGACCAGAGCGACGGTTCGCCGCTCGCCACGGACGAGGTCGAGTCGCGGTTCTGGGACGCCGTGGAGCGGGAGGATCTGGAGCAACTGGCCGGAGAACTCGCCGTGGAGGACGGTTCCGCGGCCGAACTGGGCGCCGTGCTTCCCGTCCTGTCGTCGTGGCGCAAGCAGCGGCGCGAGCGGTCGACGCTCGACAGCTGGCGCTACCAGGTGACCTGGCAGCCCCTCGCGGGCACTCTCCCCGCCACCGGCCTCACCGGGCGCTGGCTGGTCGTACTCCCGGAGAGCGCGGCGGCCCACCCGTGGGCGGCGGGCGTACGCGAAGCACTGGCAGCGGCCGGTGCGGACGTCGCCGAACTGTCCGTGCCGTCAGCGGAGTCGACCCGAGAAGCGCTGGCCGGACGGCTGCGGGAGGCGGCCGAGACAGGACTCGCCGGTGTGGTCTCCCTCCTCGGCCTCGACGAATCCCCCCACGGCACGCACGACGCCCACGGGGTCGTGCCGGCCGGGCTCGTCGGCACCGTCGCCCTCGTGCAGGCCCTAGGCGACGCCGGAATCGGTGCCCGCCTGTGGGTCCTCACGCGTGGCGCGGTGGCCACCGACCGCGCCGACCAGCCGGCCCGTCCCGCTCAGGCACAGCTCTGGGGCCTCGGCCGGGTCGCGGCCCTGGAGTGCCCGGACCGCTGGGGCGGCCTCGTCGACCTGCCCGAGAACCCCGAGAGGCGGGCCGCGTCCCAGCTCCCCGGGATCCTCGCGGGAGCCGGTACCGCCGGGGACGAGGACCAGCTCGCCGTGCGGCAGGCGGGCGTGCTCGTGCGGCGGTTCGTACGGGCTCCGCTCGCCGCGGGCGAGACGCGGCAGTGGAAGCCGCGCGGCACCGCGCTGATCACCGGCGGCACGGGCGCCATCGGCGGGCATGTGGCGCGCTGGCTGGCCCGCGAGGGCGCCGAACACCTCGTCCTCACCAGCCGTCGTGGCCCCGACGCGCCCGGCGCCGCCGAACTCCAGGCGGAACTGGAGGAGTTGGGCGCCAAGGTGACCGTCGCGGCCTGCGACGTCGCCGACCGGGACGCCGTCGCGGGCCTGCTCGGCCGCCTCACCGAGGACGGGCACACCCTGCGCTCCGTCTTCCACGCCGCAGGCGTCGGCCAAGGCCGGCCCCTCGACGGGACGACCACCGCCGACATCGCCGACGTCCTGAAGGCGAAGGTCGCGGGCGCCGAACACCTCGACGCGCTCCTGGACGCCGACTCGGGACTCGACGCGTTCGTGCTGTTCTCGTCCAACGCGGGCGTCTGGGGCAGCGGCAGCCAGGGCGCGTACGCCGCCGCCAACGCGCACCTCGACGCCCTCGCCGAGCAGCGCCGGGCCCGCGGCCTCACCGCCACCTCCGTGGCCTGGGGCCTGTGGGCCGGGGGCGGCATGGCCGGGGACGACGGCGAGGAGCAGTTCCGCCGCCGCGGCCTCCGGCCGATGGCACCCGGCCTCGCGGTCGCCGCGCTCGCCCAGGCGGTCGCGTACGACGAGACGTTCCTCGCCGTCGCCGACCTCGACTGGGAGCGGTTCGCGCCCGCGTTCACCTCGGCCCGCACGAGCCCCTTCATCGGCGACCTGCCCGAGGTACGCGGGTACCTGGAGTCCGTCGCCGCCGAACCCGCGGCGGAGCCGGGCACCGGCGACGACGCGGCGGCCCAGCTGCGCCGCCGCCTCGCGCCGCTCACCGAGCCCGAGCGCGAGGTGATCCTGCTGGACATCGTGCGCTCGCACGCGGCCGCCGTGCTCGGCTACAGCGGCGCGGAGTCCATCGACGCCCACCTGGCCTTCAGGGAGCTGGGCTTCGACTCCCTGACGGCCGTGGAGGTCCGCAACCGGTTGAACAAGACCACGGGGCTGCGGCTGCCCGCCACCCTCGTGTTCGACCACCCGACGTCCGTCGCCCTGGCCCAGTACCTGCGTACCGAGCTGCTCCAGGACGACGCCGACGGGGTGGACTCCACCCTGCGTGAACTGGACCGCCTGGAGGCGGGCCTCGGTTCCATCGCGCCCGACGACAGCTCCCGCATGCGCATCACGATGCGCCTGGAGGCGCTGATGTCGAAGTGGAAGGGCGCGGAGGTGGAGGAGTCCGCCGAGGGCGAGGCGGTCTCCTCGCGGCTCGAGTCGGCGTCGGCCGATGAGGTCTTCGACTTCATCGACAAAGAGCTCGGCATGTCCTGAATCAGTCCGACCGGGCCGACGACGCGCGGCCCGGTCGGCCGACCGGTGCGGTTTTTCTTGTGACTACGCGAACAGGTGAGTTTCCGATGGCGGACCAGCAAAAGCTCCTCGACTACCTCAAGCGGGTGACCGCCGACCTCCACGAGACGCGCCAGCGGCTGCGCGAAGCAGAGGCGGAGGAGCCCGAGCCCGTCGCCATCGTCGGCATGAGCTGCCGCTACCCCGGGGCCGTACGCGGCCCCGAGGACCTGTGGCGGCTCGTCGCCGACGGGCGCGACGCGCTCTCCGCCTTCCCCGCCGACCGGGGCTGGGACGTCGACGCGCTGGGCGGCGGCGCCGAAGGCCGGGACGGCCCCGAGCGCGGAGGCGGCTTCGTCTACGACGCGGGCGACTTCGACGCCGCCTTCTTCGGGATCTCGCCCCGCGAGGCCATGGCCATGGACCCGCAGCAGCGGCTCCTCCTGGAGTCCGTGTGGGAGACCTTCGAGCGGGCCGGGATACCCCCGGCCTCGCTGCGCGGCAGCCGCACCGGAGTGTTCGTCGGCGCCACCGCCCAGGGCTACGGCCCCGCCCTCATGGCGTCGCCCGACCACGTCGACGGCTATCTGCTGACCGGCGACGTCTCCAGCGTCATCTCCGGCCGGGTGTCGTACGTGTTCGGCCTCGAAGGCCCGGCGGTGACCGTCGACCGCCGCGCAGGCGCTGCGGCAGGGCGAGTGCGACCTCGCCGTGGCCGGCGGCGTCGCCGTGATGGTCACGTCCGGCGCGTTCGCGGAGTTCAGCCGTCAGGGCGGCCTCGCCTCCGACGGCCGCTGCAAGCCCTTCGCCGAGGCCGCCGACGGCACCGGCTGGGGCGAGGGCGTCGGCCTGCTCGCCCTGGAGCGGCTGTCCGACG
>NZ_AOPZ01000433.1 GCF_000414115.1 Streptomyces aurantiacus JA 4570 | reverse complement strand
GGCGGCGCCCGGGTGGTCGCCGGCCAGGGAGCGGGCGCCCGCCATGCCTTCGAGGGCCAGGGCCACCGCCCGGTTGTCGCCGGTGCCGCGGGCCACGGCCAGGCCCTCGCGGTGCAGGGTCTCGGCGCGCGGGGCGTCGCCGCGCTGCTCGGCGACGTACCCGAGTTGGGCCAGGAGCAGCGCGGTGCCGGAGTCGATGCCGAAGCGGCGGTTGAAGTCGAGCCAGGGCAGCAGGTACTTCTCGGCGGTGTCGAGGTCGCCGCGGCGGCGGGCGGCGAGGGCCAGGCCGGTCTCGGCGAACTGCTGCGCGGGCCGGTGGGACTGCTGGGCGGCGAGCCGCGCGGCGCGTTCGTGGTACTCGTCGGCGCGGGCGTCGTCGCCGGTGAGGAGGGCGAGGCGGCCGAGGCGGGAGAGGCGGAAGGAGACGTCGGTCCACAGTTCCAGCTCTTCGGCGCCTGCCATGCCCTCGCGTTGCAGCCGGGCCGCCTCGTCGTAGTCCGCGGCGATCTCGGCGAGGATGCCCAGCTGCTCGGATGACTGCAACTGCCCCCAGCGGTCGCCGAGTTCGACGAACAGGGCGGCGCTGCGGGTGGCGTCGGCGCGCAGGGCGGGGAGGTCGCCGCCGTAGAGGGCGCGGGTGGCGCGGACGCTGAGGGTGGCGGCCTCGCCCCAGCGGTCGCCCGCGGCGCGGAACTCGTCGAGGAGCGCGTCGACGCGGGCCGACTCGGCCTCGGTGCGCTCGAAGCCGCAGCGCGCGAAGGCGAGCAGCCAGCGGGCGCGGCGGTCCGCGCGGCCGTCCCCCGTCACGCAGTCCGCGCCGTAGGCGCAGGCGTCCTCGCCGGTGAGGAGGCCGAGGGCGGCGAGGGAGGTGGCGGCGGTGGCACGGGCCGGGTCGCCGCCCGCCTGTGCGGTGCCGCCACCCGTGTCCGGGTCGAGGGCGAGGCGGAGCCAGCGCAGCGCCTCGCTGAGGCGGCCGCGCAGGAACCAGTACCAGGTCAGGGAGTTGACCAGGCGCAGGGTCAGGGCGGCGTCGGCCCGGGTGGTGGCCCAGTCCAGGGCGGCGCGCAGGTTGACCGTCTCGGCGTCGAGACGGCGCAGCAGGCGGCGCTGGTCGGGGCCGTGCAGGGCGGGGGCGGCGCGCTCGGCGAGGTCCGCGTAGTGCAGGGCGTGGCGGTGGCGCAGGGCCTTCGCCTCGCCCGCCTCGTCGAGGCGTTCGAGGCTGTAGGCGGCGACGGATTCCAGCATGCGGTGGCGGATGGCGCCGTCGGGGGCGGGGGGTGTGGGGGTGAGGAGGGAGCGGTCGGTCAGGCGGGTGACCAGGTCCAGGACGGATTCCGCGCTGTCCGGGACGCTTTCCGCGCTCTCCGGTACGGATTCCGCGGTCTCCAGTACGGTCTCCGCGCTCCCCAGTACGGTTTCCGCGCTCTCCAGCGTGAACGACCCTGGGAACACGGCCAGTTGACGCAGCGCCCGTCGCTCCGGGGGCGTCAGGAGTTCCCAGCTCCAGTCGATCATCGCGCGCAGGGTGCGCTGGCGGGCCGGGGCGTCTCGGCGTACCTGGTTCAGGAGGCGGAAGCGGTCGTGGAGACGGTCGGCGAGGGCGTGCACGCCGAGGGTGCGGACGCGGGTGGCCGCCAGCTCGACGGCCAGGGGGATGCCGTCCAGGCGGCGGCAGATCAGGGCCGCCGCCTCGCGGTTGTCGTCGTTCAGGGTGAACCCGGGCGTTGTTGCCGTCGCGCGTTCCGCGAAGAGGCGCAGGGCCTCCTCCTCGGCCAAGGGGGCGACTGTTTCCAGGGTTTCGGCGGTCAGGGCGAGGGGTTCCTGGCTGGTGGTGAGGATGTGGAGGTTCGGGGCTGTGCGGAGGAGGTGGGCGACCAGGTCGGCAACGTCGTCCAGTAGGTGTTCGCAGTTGTCCAGGACGAGGAGGGCGCGGCGTTGCGCCAGCGCTTGGGCGAGGGTTTCTTTCCCCAAGCCCGCCCCTTCCCGAGACCGGGGGCTCTGGGACCCCCGTATCGGCCTGGACGGCCTCGTCCTCAAAAGCCGGACGGGCTGAGACGTCCTCCCTAACGCCTAGGGTCGCCGCAATTGTCTCCGCCACGCCGTCCCTCGTGCCCGCCAGCTCCACCAACCAGGCACCGTCCGGGAATTCATCTGCGTGCTCGGTGACCAGAGTGCGGGCCGCCTCCAGGGCCAAGCGGGTCTTGCCCACTCCGCCGGGGCCGGTCAACGTCACCAGGCGGGTGGCGCGGACCAGGTCGCGTACGCGGGTGATCTCGGTGGTGCGGCCGATGAGGTCGGTTACGTGGGCGGGCACGTTGGTGGGAGGGGCGGCCGGGGCGGTGGGCGTCACCGGGGGCGGGGGTGCCAGCGCCGGGTCCTGGCGCAGGATCGCCGTGTGCAGGGCGGTGACCTCGGGGCCCGGGTCGATGCCCAGGTCGTCGGCGAGGCGGCGGCGCAGGTCCTGGTACGCATCCAGGGCCTCGGAGGGGCGCCCGGCCCGGTAGAGGGCGCGCATGTGGGCCGCGCGGAGGCGTTCGCGCAGCGGCTCGCGGGCGACCAGGCCGGCCAACTCGTCGGCCAGCAGGGCGTGTTCGCCGAGTTCCAGGCGCAGCTCGGCCAGCGTCTCCTCGGCGGTGAGCCGCTGCTCCTCCAGGCGCCCGGCCGCCGCCCGCGTGAACTCCGCGTCGCGGAAGTCGGCGTAGGCGGGGCCGCGCCACAGGGCGAGGGCGTCCCTCAGGAGTGCCGCCCGTGTCCGAGGGTCGGCGTCGTCGTACGCGGCCGTGGTCAGCGACGTGAAGCGGCCCGCGTCGGTGGCGTCGTCGGTGGTCCGCAGCGCGTAGCCCGCCGGGCCGTACGTCACCAGGTCGCGGCCGCCCGGCTCGGCGGCGAGGGCGCGGCGGAGCTGGGAGACCTTCGTCTGGAGGGAGTTGGCGGGGTTCGCGGGGAGATTCCCCTCACCCCACAGGTCCTCTACCAGGGTGTCCACCGGTACGGGGTGTCCGGGGCGGACGAGCAGCGCCGTGAGCAGGGTGCGCACCTTTGCCTCCGGCACGGGGAGGGGGGTGCCGTCGTCCTTGCGCACCGTCAGGGGGCCCAGCACCTCGAATCGCATGCGGCAACCGTAGTCGTGGGCCTCTGATGGGGCTGCGCCCCTCTCCCCCCTCTTCGCGCTTCGCGCTCGTCCTCAATCGCCGGACGGGCTGACCTCCGACGGCCGGATCGTCGTGCGTCGGTCGTCAGTGGTTCGTGCGTGCCCCCGTGCAACGTGTTCCTCGTCGCCACAACCGGCGCCGAACCACCACCGAAGGAGCCCGACATCATGCCCGCCTCCCGCGAAATCCGCCTCGCCGCCCGCCCCACCGGCGAACCCGCCCTCACCGACTTCGAGCTGGTCACCACCGACATTCCGGACACGGACACCGTGGCCGAAGGCCAGGTCCTCGTCCGCAACACCTGGATGTCCGTCGACCCGTACATGCGCGGCCGCATGGACGACGTGCCCTCGTACATCCCGCCGTTCCAGCTGGGCGCGCCCCTGGAGGGCAGTGCGGTGGGCGAGGTCGTGGCCTCGGGCAGCGCGGACGTGCCGGTCGGGGCGACCGTCTCGCACTTCGCCGGGTGGCGTGAGTACGCCGTGCTCGACGCCGCCGCCGTGACGGTCGTCGACACCTCGCTCGCCCCCGCGTCCGCCTACCTCGGGCCGCTGGGCACGACGGGCCTGACGGCGTACGCGGCGCTGACCCGTACCGCGCCCGTCAAGAAGGGCGACGTCGTGTTCGTGTCGGCGGCGGCGGGCGCGGTCGGCAGTGTCGCGGGGCAGGTGGCCCGCGCCCTCGGCGCGTCCCGGGTGATCGGCTCGGCGGGCGGCCCGGCGAAGACGAAGAAGCTGCTCGACACGTTCGGTTACGACGCGGCGATCGACTACCGGCAGGGCCGCCTCGCCGAACAGCTCGCCGAGGCGGCACCCGACGGCATCGACGTGTACGTCGACCACGTGGGCGGCGACCACCTCCAGGCCGCGATCGGCGCGATCCGCCCGCAGGGCCGCATCGCGCTCGTCGGCGCCATCAGCACGTACAACGACACCACGCCCGCCCCCGGCCCCGACAACCTCTTCCAGGCCGCGAAGCAGGAGGCGACGCTGCGCGGCATGCTCGTGAGCAGTCACTTCGACCTGTTCCCGGAGTGGATCGGGAGGGCGGCGGGGATGCTCGCCGACGGCACGCTGCGTACGGAGGAGACGGTCGTCGACGGCATCGAGCGGGCGCCGGACGCCTTCCTCGGCGTCCTGCGCGGCGCCAACACCGGCAAGATGCTGGTCCGCCTGGACGGCGAGGCCAAGTGATGGCCAAGGTCCTGCTCGTCACCGGGCACCCCCGCCCCGACTCCCTCACCTCCCAACTCGTCCGCCACGCCCGCGAACGCCTCACCGCGCAGGGCCACGCCGTGGACCTCCTCGACCTCGCCGCCGAGGGCTTCGACCCCCGGATGACCCCGGCCGACGAGCCCGACTGGGCCGACCCGGAGAAGACGTACTCGCCCGAAGTGCAGGAGCACATGCGGCGCGTGGCGGCGGCCGACGCGATCGTCGTGGTCTTCCCGCTGTGGTGGTTCGGCCTGCCCGCCCTGCTCAAGGGCTGGATCGACCGGGTGTGGAACCACGGCTTCGCGTACGGCGGCCGGGACAGTCTCCTGGACCGGACCCGCGTCCTCTGGCTCGGCCTGGTCAGCTACGACCGGGAGCAGTTCGCGGAGCTGGGCTGGGAGGAGACGGTGACGCGCGTCCTGGACCGGGGCATCTCCCAGTTCTGCGGGATCGCGCCGGAGCGGGTGGCGGTCCGGTACGTGTACGACTCCCTGAAGGTGGGCGAGGGCGCGTTCGCGGTCCTCGAATCGGCGCTCGACGAGCTGGGGCCGGGGCTGCGTGACTGAGCGGCCGGGGCCTTGTTCCCGGCGAGGGCATCGCCGCACGGGTCGCGTCGATCGCGGTGGGGCGCCGCGCGGGGAGCCTCAGCCGGGCACGCCCAGGCGCTGGGTGCCGACCACGGACAGCAGCCGCAACGCCTGCTCCGACGGGGAGCCGGGCGTGGCGGTGTAGATGAGGACCTGTTGGTCCCGGTCGGTGATGTCCAGGACGTCGCAGCTCACCGGGACGGGGCCGACCAGGGGGTGGTCGAAGGTCGTGCAGAGCGTGGGTCGGGCGGTCACGTCGTGGGCGTCCCAGAGGCGGGCGAACTCCTCGCTGCCGGCCCGCAGTTCCTCGACCAGGCCGGTCACCTCGGGGTCGTCGGGGTAGCGGGCCGCGGCGGCGCGCAGGTGCCGGGCCGAGGTGGCCGCGAACTCGTCGGCGTCCGAGACGCCGTACAGCCGCCGGCCGTTCCGGTGCGGGCCGAGGAACGCGCGCCGGATCAGGTTCCGGTCCCGGCGCGGCAAGGCGGAGAAGTCCTCCATCAGCGCGGCGGCCAGCTCGTTCCAGGCGATGACCTCGTACGTCGCCGACACCACGATCGCCGCGGCCTCCGGCAGCCGCCGCAGCAGGTCGACGATGCTCTGCCGGACCTCCCGCGAAGGCCCGGCCGGTGGCCCGGGCGGCGTACTGGCGAGGTGGTGGAGGTGGTCGCGCTCGGCGTCCGACAGACGCAGCGCGCGGGCGAGCTGGGCCAGCACCTCGCGGGAGGGGTGCCGGGCGCGGGCCTGCTCCAGGCGCGTGTAGTACTCGGCCGAGATGAACGCGAGCTGCGCCACCTCCTCGCGGCGCAGCCCGGGGGTGCGGCGGCGCGGCCCCGCGGGCAGTCCCACGTCGGCCGGGGTGATCCGCTCCCGTCTGCTGCGCAGGAAGTCGCCCAGCTCTCGCCGTACTCGCCGTACGCGCTGTACCTGTTGATCCACCTGTCCAGTGTGCGTCGGGCCTGCGGCTCCCAGCCAGGTACTGGCGGGGCCTGGATGAGCGGGGCGGCCGGGCCCAGGCTCGTCGGCATGAACGACAACGCGACAACGACCGGCACGACCCGCACAGCCTCCGCGGCCACCACGACCGCCACCACCTCGGGCCTCCTCACCGGCAAGGTCACCCTCATCACCGGCGCCGGCCGCGGCATCGGCGCCGCGGCCGCGCGGCTGTTCGCCAGGGAGGGCGCCCGGGTGCTGCTCGCCGCCCGCACCGAGGCCCAGCTCAAGGCCGTGACCGAGGAGATCCGCGCGGCCGGCGGCACCGCGGACCACATGGTGTGCGACCTGGCCGACCCGGCGAGCGTCCGCGCCGCCGTCGACCGGGCCGTGGAGCTGTACGGCCGCCTTGACGCGGCCTTCAACAACGGCGCGGCGGGCCAGCCGCCCGGCCCGATGGACCAGCTGTCACAGGCCGACTTCGACGAGGTCTGCGCCGTCAACCTCAAGGGCCCGTGGCTGGCCATGAACGCCGAGGTCGCCGCCATCCGCGCCACCGCGCGGCACGGGGCCATCGTGAACACCTCCAGCGTCGGCAGCCTGATGGCCAACCCGCAGCTGCCCGCGTACGGAGCGACGAAGGCGGCCCTGAACAGCCTCACCGCGTCGGCCGCCGCCACGTACGGCCCCGAGGGCATCCGCGTCAACGCCATCGCCCCCGGCACCACGCTCACCGAGATGCTGCTGGAGTGGGACGAGCGCTCCCCCGGCACCATCGAGCACCTCAACTCCCAGACCCCGCTGGGCCGCGCCGCCGCCCCGGAGGAGATCGCCGAGGCCGCCGCCTGGCTGCTCAGCGACCGCGCCTCGTACGTCACCGGCACGGTCCTGCGGGTCGACGGCGGCATGCGGGCGTGACGGAGCGACCGCTTGACCCTCACACCAATGTGAATGTTTCACCATGTCCGTCATACGCCAGCCAGCGGACCGTTCTCCGAGGTGAATGTGATGGACAACCAGCTCTACGACTACAGCCCCATCGTCGGCCGCGAGCCGATCCGGTGGCCGGGCGGCGCCAAGGTCGCCTTCTATGTCGGGCTCAACATCGAGCACTACGAGGTCGACAAGCCGTCGACCTCCACGTTCCCCGGCACCGCGCACCTCGCCCCGGACCCGCTCAACTACGGCTGGCGGGACTACGGCCCGCGGGTCGGCTTCTGGCGCACCCTGGAGACCCTCGACCGCCACGGCGTCCGGGCGAGCGTGCTGCTCAACTCCGACGTGGGCGACCGCTATCCGCAGATCGTCCAGGCGGGCCGGGAGCGCGACTGGGCGTGGCTCGCGCACGGCAAGAACAACTCGGTCTTCCAGGCGGACATGACGGAGGACGAGGAGCGCGCGTACCTGAAGGACGTGGTCGGGACCATCGAGCGGACCACGGGCACGCGGCCGCGCGGCTGGATGGGTCCGGCCCTGACGGAGACCTTCCGCACCCCGCACCTGCTCAAGGAGCTGGGCCTGGACTACGTACTCGACTGGACGAACGACGACCAGCCGTACGCCCTGAACGTGCCGGGCATGTTCAGCGTCCCGTACTCCGTCGAACTGAACGACATCAGCCTGTTCGTCGGCAAGAGCACGACAGGACCGGACTTCGTGCGGATCGTCAAGGACCAGCTCGACCAGCTGCACGCCGACGCGGAGGCCGCGGACAGCGGGCGGGTGATGGCCCTGGCCCTGCACCCGTTCGTGATCGGCCAGGCGTTCCGCGCGAAGTATCTGGACCAGGCTCTTGAGTACGTGGTGAACCACCCCGGCGTGTGGGTGACCACGTCGGACGAGATCGCCGGGCACTACAGGTCGACCCGGTCCGCGCAGCCCGCGCAGCCCGCACGACCCGCGCAGCCCGCGCAGTCCTGACGGCGCCTCCCGGGGGCGCGCGAGGTCGTGGGTCACCTCCGCCGGTCGGCCGACGCTGGCCGCGCCTTCTTGTCGCGTACGCCCCGGTTCGGGACCGTTGCGTCCATGATGACGCGAACGAAGCTGGCGGTGGCGGCAGCCGCCCTGCTCCTCACCCCGTTCACCGCCGGGTACGCGAGCGCGGCCCCCACCACAGCCCCGGCCCCGGCCACGGTGTCCACCGCCCGGGTCCCCACCCCGCCGCCCGACGCCCCGGCCCCCGCCGAGGCCCCCGCCCAAGCCCTCACCGCCTGCGAGATGGGCGGCCCCCACACCGACTTCCGGGGCACCAGCATCCACATGCGCAACAGCCCCGGCGGCGACCACGTCGGCTGGGCCAACCAGGGCGACTGCGCGTACTGGTACCAGACCGACTCCGGGCCGACCGTGCAGTGCCCGGACGGCAGCAGGACCGCGGCCTGGCAGCTGGTGCAGAACAAGCGCACGGGCGTCGTGGGTTACGTCTCGGCCTGCTACCTGGGCTGAGGGCCGGGGGCCGGTAGGCGTCGTGCGTGTCCACCGGCGCACCCCCGTGCGCCGTCCCCCGCCCGGGATGTGGATCGTCCCGGACACGGCGGCGCCCCCGGCCCCGCGCGGGCTGTTCTTCGGCGGCCTACACCGAGAACGAGCCCGCGGCGGGGTACACGTGCGTGCCGTACCCCGGCTGCACCACCATCGCATCCCCCTGGCAGAACGGGTTGGAGTAGATCCGCACGGGCTTGTCCGTGAGATTCGACAGCTCATGGGCGCCCGCGGGCAGCGTCTTGCAGCCCTCCGGGTCCTGGTGGACGACCAGCGGCGTGAACTCGTGGGAGAAGACCACCACCTGGCCCGACGAGGCGGCCTGCGCGGCCCCGGTCAGCCCCAGCACCGAAGCGGCCGCGACCAGGGAAACCAGAACTGCTGTTGCTCGCATGAGCATCCTTCCTGTTCGTACGGATTCGTCTGCCGTCGCCCACGCCCGCCCGAACGGCGGCGGGGTGAACTGCCCGGCCCAGGTGTCACCGCCTCCCCGGGCCGTGACGCGAGCAACGCTATGGAGCCCTCTCACTCCGATCGCGAACTACGCGTGATAAACCACCAGTTGGGAGGGCGTCGCAGCTCACCGGCGGACGACCTGCTCATGCGGCGCACACCGGATGCACGAGCCGGGGCGGACACGGCCGGGGCGACAGCTCACCGCGCCCAGGTCGGCCGCCAGGTTCCCGCCCCCGCGTGCTCCGGCCGCCGGGCGAGCAGATGTTCCCGTAGCGCCGCGAGGCCGGGGTGCGGATTGTCGGTGTGCCAGAGCAGGCAGTGCGGGTAGACGGGCGTCGGGTCGCGCAGCGGGATGAGCCGCAGGTCGTGGCCGGCGGGCCAGACGAGCGGGGTCTGTTCGCTCAGGAAGGTCGCAAGCGTCGAGGAGTCCGCGATCGTGTCGAGGAGCGTCTCGATGCCGAAGTTCGGGCTCGGGCCGAGCACGTCGATGGTGCACCCGAAGGTGGCGGCGAGTTCGTCGTAGTACGCGGCCCACTCGGTCCCGGGCTCGTTGCCGGGCATCCAGATCCGCTGCCCCGCGAGCTGCGCCGGAGTGATCGAGCGGGCTCCCGCGAACTCGTGGCCGGGCCCGGTGAAGAGCATCTGCGGCTCGTCGAACACCGGGACGGCCTCGATGTCCTCCGGGAGCCGCCGCCCCGGCATGGTGACCGCGCGGAACGTCGCGTCGATCGTGCCGTCCTTGAGCGCGGCGACCGCCGCGTCGGCGCCGTAGAGGGTCACCACGTCGAGGGCGGTCCCGGGGTGCGCGCGGTGGAAGTCCCGCAGCAGACCGGCCGTCGCCACCCGGCGGCCGACCACGTCGACGCGCAGCGCCCGGCTGCCGGGCCGCACCGAAGCCGCCGCCCGCTCCGCGGCCTGGAGCAGCGCGCGGGCGTGCGGCAGGAACGCCTGCCCGTCGATGGTGAGCCGGGTGCCGCGCGGCGTGCGCGTGAACAGCCGCACGCCGAGGCCCGCCTCCAGCGCGGCGACCCGCTTGGACACGGCCTGCTGGGTGATCTCCAGCTCGGCGGCGGCCTCCTGGAACTGTCCGGTGTCGGCGGCGGCGACGAAGGTGCGTACGGCGTTGAGATCCACGGGGCCACTTTACGGGGTACGTGCACAACGCCTGGTTGTACGAGACCTCCCCCTGGTTGTTTGCCGGGCTGACCAGCACCTGGATTTGATGCCCCGAGGTCAACGTGGGGTTGTCCGGAAAGGGGACGCTGGGCATGGCGGGCGGGCGACGGAGATCACTGGGCCGGGACTTCGGGTGGCTGTGGGCCGCGTACGGAGTGAGCGCGTTCGGCACCCGGTTCGCGTTCGACGCGTTCGCGCTGATCGCGATCCTCGCGCTGCACGCGGGACCGGCGCAGGTGTCGCTGCTTTCGGCGGCGGGGCTCGCGGTGGGGGCGGCGGTGGCGGTGCCGCTCGGGCCGTGGGTGGAGTTCCGCCGCAAGCGGCCGGTGATGGTGGCGATGGACCTGGCCCGCTGCGCGGCGCTCCTGACCGTTCCGGCCGCGTACGTCCTCGACGCCCTCACCTTCGCCCAGCTCCTGGCCGTCTCGGTGCTGGTGGCCGCCGCCGACATCGCGTTCGGCGCGGCGGCCGAGGCCCACCTGAAGGCGCTCGTGCGCCCGGAGGACCTGCTCACCGCGAACAGCCGCATGGAGTCGACGACTTGGACGGCCACGGCACTCGGGCCGCCGCTCGGCGGGGCGGCGGTGGGGATGTTCGGGCCCGTGGTGACGGTGGCGGCGGACGCGGTGAGCTATCTCCTGTCGGCGGCGGGGATCCGCGCGATCCGCGCCGCCGAGCCGCGGCCCGCGGCACAGCGGGGAGCGGGCGGGGGTGCCCCGCCCCGCCTCCGCGCCCGCGACCTCCCCGACGGCTGGCGGTTCCTCCTCACCGATCCGGCCCTGCGCCCCCTGTTCCTCAACACCGTCCTGGTCAGCGCCCTGATCATGGCGGCCTCTCCCCCGCTCGCCGTCCTCATGCTCGGCGAACTCGGCTTCGCCCCCTGGCAGTACGGCCTCGCCTTCGCCCTGCCGTGCGTGGGCGGCCTGATCGGCTCCCGCCTGTCCCGCCCCCTGGTCCACCGCTTCGGCGAGCGAGCGGTCCTGCGCACCGTGGGAACCCTGCGCGCCTGCTGGTCCCTCGCCCTGGCCTTCGTCCACCCCGGCCCCACCGGACTGGCCCTGGTCATGGTCACCGAGCTGGGCCTGATCACCTGCATGGGCGTGTTCAACCCGGTGTACGCCACGTACCGCCTGAACCGCACCCCGCCCGACCGGACCGCCCGCACCCTGTCCGCCTGGACGATCACCACCAGGACCACGGTCGCCGCCCTGACCGCTCTCGGCGGCCTCCTGGCCACCCTCACCGCCCCCCGCACCACGATCGCCACCGCCGGGCTCCTCCTCCTGGCGACCCCGTTCCTGCTCCGGCTTCCCGACCGACCGGGCGCCCTTCCCGGCCGCAAGGGGCCGTGCCCCCTGGGCGCCCCACCCCCCGTCCGGAAGCGTTGACGCCATGACCCTCACACGCGTCACGGCGACGCGGCTCGGCCGGGCGGCACTGGCCGCCGGGGCCGCCCTCGCCCTCTTCGCCGCGCTGCCCACCAGCAGCGCCCACGCCGCCAACGGCACGTTCTTCTACCACTCGGTCGAGGCCGGGGACCTCGAAATGAACAACCCGGCGAACGGCGAGTGCCGACTCCTCGTCCAGGGCGGCGCGACCAGCGCCTCGAACCAGACCGACACCCGCGCGACGATCTACTTCGACCACGGCTGCGAGGAGCCCTGGGGCACCCTGGCTCCCGGCCAGTCCACCGGCTTCTTCGGCTCGCTCCCGCACAGCGTGATGTTCGGGTGACCTGCGGAGTACGGGTACGCGGCGCCGCAAACTCCCCGCGGGGCCGCGTCACCCGTTCACCGCACGATTGATCGTTTCTGCGGCTTCCCTTCGGGTGACGCGGCCCCGGGAAAAGCGGATACGCCACGTCCACGAGGCAGGCTCCGACGGGGCTCGATTCACGGACCCACCGGAGCCGCTCGACCTCCGGCCCCCCCCCCAACTCCCCGCAAGGAGTGCCTTCGTGCGTTTTCGTTCCTCCGCCGGTGCCGCCCTCGGCGCGCTCGCGCTCATCCTGACCGTGCCCACCTCGGCGAGCGCCGCGACCGGTGAGTTCGAGTACACCTACACCGGGCTCAATGGCATGCCGCAGACCGCCAAGCTGGTCGACCCGGAGAGCCGCGTCTGCCACACCCTGCCGGAAGTCGCCGACGACGACGCGTCGAACCCGGCGCACTCGCCCCGCAACCGCACCGACTCGACGGTGACCGTCTTCACCGAGGCCGAGTGCGAGGGCGCATACTTCACCCTCCGCCCCGGCGGCCAGGCATCCGAGCGCCTCAAGATGCGCTCGGCCATCTTCAGCTAGTACGCGGCTTCAGTACGAAGCAGACCGGCTGCCGGACGAACCCCGGCAGCCGGCCCCCTCCCGCACCCGACATCCCGTGCCCGCTCCGATCGGTTCGGGACACGGCGCGCGGATGGCCGACTTGGCACCGTTGATCTTCGCTCCCGGCCGCGCCCACGCTGGGGAAGCCGCCAGGCAGGCGGCAAGGACGACGACGGAGCGAGGGAAGCACGCATGAGCGAGGACAAGGCCGCCGAGACGACCGCGCTGGGCAGCAACGAGGACGCGACCCGCGGCTACTACGACTCCAGCGACGTGGACGCCTTCTACGACGCCGTCTGGGGCGGCGAGGACATCCACACCGGCGTCTACGCCCACGACGCGGAGCCGGTCGCGGACGCCTCCCGCCGCACCGTCGAGCGCCTGGCCGACCGTCTCGCGGACCACCTCCGCCCCGGCCGGTCCGTCCTCGACCTCGGCTCCGGCTACGGCGGCACGGCCCGCTACCTCGCCGAACGCTTCGGCTGCCGCGTCGTCGCGCTCAACCTCAGCGCCGCCCAGAACGAACGCCACCGCGCGGCCAACGCCAAGCGCGGCCTCGACGGCCTGATCGAGGTCGTCACCGGCTCCTTCCACGAAGTGCCGTACGCGGCCGACCACTTCGACGCCGTCTGCTCCCTGGAAGCGCTCTGTCACAGCGACGACCGGGCGCGCGCCCTGAGCGAGGCCGTACGCGTCCTCAAGCCCGGCGGGGGCCTCGCGTTCACCGACATCATGGCCGACGAGAGCGCGTCCGCCGAGGCGCTGCACCCGGTCGTCTCCCGCCTGGGCGTGGCCGCCCTGGCGACCCCCTCCTTCTACCTGCGCCTGCTCACCGACCTGGGCCTGACCTCCGTGGACTTCGACGACCACAGCGCCCACATCGCCCGCCACTACGTCCGGTTGAACGAGGACACCCGCGCCCGCGAGGCCGAGCTGCGCACCACGATCAGCCCCGCGTACGTCGACACCCTGCTCGCCAACCTCCCCCTCTGGGTCGACGCCACCCGCGCGGGACGCCTGCGCTGGGGCATCTTCAGCGCCCGGCACACAGTCGACTGAGCCGACTATCTGCTCGTCCGAATGAAGGTGAGTGTCCATTCACCGGAGTGGGGCGTTGGGAGGAACGGTTCGCTCCGGTTCTCGGGGCGGGCCTGTCCCCTTCTCCGAAAGGCACTTCGCCATGCGTCGTACCGCTGCCGTCATCCTCGGAACCGCCGCGCTTCTCGGCGTCCTCGCCACCCCCGCCTCCGCCGCGCCCTCGGGCGGCACCGTCGAGACCGCCGCCGCCAACCTCGTCGACGTGGTCCGCAACGCGATCACGGGCGTCGAGGTCACCCTCGACAACATCACCAGCCGCCTGTAGTCGCCCCGGCACGGGGCCTTCGCCTCGCACCCCATTCACGGTACATATGGCCTTATCAGGCGCTTTGCCGTGCAGTACGGGGAGTGCCTGAACCAGTCCCTTCCACGTGAGGACCACACCTTGATGCGCCTACGCGCCATCACCACGGCCGCCGCCTGCTCCCTGGCGCTGGTCGTCGCCACTTCCGGCTCCGCCTCCGCCGAGGCGCTCGGCAAGTTCCACTACACCTACACCGACGCCCAGGGCACGGAGCAGAGGACCTGGATGGAGGGGGACCCCGGCATCGAGACCAATGCATGCCTCGACGTCCCGGGAGCGGCGGACGCGACCAAGACCGACCCCGCGCATTCGCCCGACAACCAGACCGACAAGACCGTCTGGGTCTTCGAGGAGCGTGACTGCCAAGGCACCAAGTACACCTTGGGCGAAGACGGAAAGGGCGGGGTGAACCTGAAGTTCCGCTCCGTCTACTTCGACCAGGACTCCTGACACCCGGTGCCCCGGTGCGACGCTCGTCCAGGGCTCGCACCGGGGCACCGCGTTCACGTCAGCGGGGGGGCACCCCAGGCGCACGGGCGGGGTGCGTGCCGCCGCTTCCCGCTCCGCCCTCCCGGCCGCCCAGGGGCGTGCTCCCTGGCCCACCCGCCCGTCGCACGGGGACCGTTGACCCATGACCACCACACGCAATGAGACACCGCGCCGCCTGGGCCGTCTTGCCCTGGTCTCGGGCGCCGCGCTCGCGCTGTTCGCCGCGCTGCCCATGAGCAGCGCCCAGGCCGCCGTCGGCCACTTCTACTACGGGTCGGTCACGGGGGAGACCCTCCAGATCGACGACCCGATCCTCGGCAAGTGCTACAGCCTCTACAAGGCCACCGGCGCGTCCAACCAGACCAACGCCACCGCCACGATCTTCTACGACGGCAACTGCGAGCGGGAGTGGAGCAAGCTCCAGCCCGGCCAGTACGACAACGACTTCGGCGTCACGCTGTACAGCGTGCGGTTCGGCAGCTAGTCCCTCCCCCGGCCGGCACCGCGTCGCGGTGCCGGCCGTCGCGCCGCCCTAAGAGACGTCCAGCTCCGCCCACACCGTCTTCAGCGGCTCCGGGCCCAGCTCGACGCCCCAGCGGTCCGCCAGCGCCGCCACGATCATGAGTCCGCGGCCCGTCTCATCCTCCCCATCCGGCTCCCGTACCTCCGGCAGTCGGTCACCCCGCGTGTCCATGACTTCGATACGCAGCGACTCATCGGTCGCCGTCAGCGTGAGCCGGAAGTCCCTCGCGGGCACCCGCCCGTACACGGCGGCGTTGCTCGCCAGCTCCGCGATGATCTGGCCTGCGGCCTCCAACGGGGTCTCCCACGACCGCAGTTGTTCGGTCGCGAGCAGCCTCGCGAGGCGGGCTCCCCTGCGGGTGGCGGACAGCTGCACGCTGAAGCGGCGCACGGGGGCAGGCACTTGGGCCTTCGGCCGGGTGATTTCTCGGTTCACATAACTGAGCGTGGCCGCTGGCGCCTAGCCTGAACAGTGATGACGCCTGTACGTACGGTGAGTGTCCGGCCCTTGTCCCGAGTCGTACCCACCGTACCCATGACCTGGGGAGGACCGCCGTGAGCATGGACGACATCGGCTGGGAGGTGGACCCCGACGACGAGTCGAGCGCCGTCGCCGAACTCATCGGCCGCCAGATCAAGTTCTGGCGGGAGGCCGCGGGCCTCCGGGCGGTTCAGTTCGGTGAGCAGATGGGGTACGGGGAGAATCTGATCCACAAGGTGGAGCGTGGGGCGCGGATTCCGAGGCCGGAGTTCTTGGACCGGGCGGATGAGGTTCTGAACGCGGGCGGTCACCTACAGGGCCTGAAGCCCGACGCGGAGCGGGCGCGGTACCCGAAGAAAGTTCGGGACTTGGCGAAGTTGGAGGCCCAGTCCGTTGAGCTGTGTGCGTACAACAACTCCGTGATCGATGGGCTGATCCAGACGGAAGAGTACGCGCAAGCCGAGGTCCGGAACCGTCAACCTCCCTTCCCTGAAGCCGAGGTAGAGCGGCGTGTGGCTGGCCGCATGTCCCGGCGGGAGATCGTCCACAACGAGTCAGGGCAGCCTGTTTTCAGCTTCGTGCAGTGCGAATCGACGTTGCGGCGCTCCAACGGGGGAAGGATGGTGATGCGCAGACAGCTCGAACATCTGTTGGAGGTCGGGCAGTTGCGGAACGTCAACATCCAGGTCCTGCTGCTGGACCGCGAAGAGAACGCTGGACTGGGCGGTGCGATCCGAGTCCTCAAGCTCAAGGATGGAACCGCCATCGGGCACCTCGCAGTCCAGCTCGTCAGCCGACTGATCTCCGATCCGCGCGACCTCCAGATCCTCGAAATGCGCTATGGCATGATCCGGGCGCAGGCTCTCACGCCCCGTGAGTCACTGGCCTTCATCGAGAAAGTGCGGGGAGAGACATGACACTGAAGTGGGTCAAGAGCAGCTACAGCACGGCCGACGAACCGGCCTGCGTCGAAGTAGCTGCCACCCCCGAAACGATCCACATCCGCGACTCCAAGAACCCCGACGGGCCTCAACTCGCCATAACATCCGCCGCGTGGGGGGACTTCCTCCCCTACACGCAAAGGTGAACGTGGCCGCCCGGAGGTCGGCAGCATGGCGCTTCCGGGCGACCCGGGGAGGGGGCGGCGGGCACCGGGTGGTGGGAGCGCACGGTCTCGTCGCCGAGTGCGGACCGGATCTTCTTGCGTGAACCCTCACGGCCGGGGGAACGGGCGGATCCGGTGGCGGGGCGGCCACGCCCGACCGCCGGGTGCGGCCAGCCTCCCCCCTCCCCTCTCCCTCACCTACTTTGGAAAAGTTGCGAGCAGCGCACGGCAGTAGCGCGCACCGAGTAATTCACGCCCCCTCCCCACCTGCACTGATAGGCCCTACTAGGTGGGGGCGCACACCTCCCCACTCTCACTACCCCGCGCGCCTCGCACAACTTTTTCAAAGTAGGTCACCGGGGACGGGCCGGTGCCCCGCACCAAGTCTGTGCCGGGCGGCACCCGGCGACGAAGCCGGATCGCCGCCACCGGAGGCTCCCCGCCGCCCCACCCCCGGCCGCCCGGCCAACAGCAACTCGCGCTGGAGGGGTGGGGGTCAAGGGTGGAGCGCAGCGGAATCGGCGTAGCCGACGCCCGGAGGGCGCCCTTGACGCCCGCCCCGGAAGCGCCACACTGCCAACCCCGGGCGGCCTCGCTCACTCCTCGTCCCGGGCCCACCAAGCCAGAGCCCCGGGTGCCACGGGCGCACCCTGGGGCTGCCCGCCGGAAGCCCGGGGGCCACCCGGAGTGTGCGGAAACGGCCGGACTTCTAGCGTTTTCTGCATGAAACTCACCCTGTGCACAACGGCGTTGACCGCCCTGACGGTGACGACGTCGATGGCCCTCGTCACCCCGGCGGCAACCGCCGCCCCGCCGGAATCCGCGCTCGCGCGCTACTACGACCAGCGCCTCGCCTGGCGCAGCTGCGTCTTCGGACCCGACGACGAAGGGGGCAAGTACCTGGAGAAGGCGGGCGCCCGCTGCGCGAACGTGACGGTGCCGCTCGACTACGCCGACCCCGGCGGTCGTACGATCAAGGTCGCGATCTCGCGGATCAAGGCGACGGACACCCGCCACCGGGTGGGCCCCATGTTGCTCAACTACGGCGGGCCGGGCGACCCCACCCTCTACCTCCCGCCCGTGATCCGCGACGCGATGAAGGGCGTGGCCGCGCGCTACGACCTCATCGGCATGGACCCGCGATTCGTCGGCCGCAGCACCGGGATGGACTGCGAGTGGCCCGTCAGCACGTACGTCCTCTCCGCCGGGCTCGGCCGGGCAAGCTTCGAGCGCCAAGTCGGCCTGCACAAGCGGCTCGCTGACGCGTGCCGGGACACTCACGGTGATGTGCTTCCGCATGTCAGCACCCGCAACGCGGCCCGCGACATGGACGTCATCCGGGGCTCGCTGGGTGCGCCGAAGCTCTCGTACCTGGGCTACTCGTACGGCACATACCTCGGCACCGTCTACACGCAGATGTTCCCCGGCCGCTACGACCGGATGGTCCTCGACAGCGCGCTCGACCCCGCGCGCTACCAGCCCCAGCTGATGCGCGGCGCCGAGCCCGAGAACGAGCGAGCCCTCGCCGACTGGGCGACCTGGGCCGCGAAACGGCACGGCAAGTACCAGCTCGGCCGCACCCGTGCGCAGGTGCTCGCCACCATCGACCGGGTCGTGGCCAAGTCCGCGCGCGGGCTGACCCTCGGCACCGCGCCGGACACGTACCGGATCGACGACACCCACGTACCGCTGCTGCTCCTCAGCGGCAACGCCGACGACACCGACGCGGGCCGCAAGGACCTGGCCGACACGGTGTCCGTGCTTGCCAGGGCCGCCATGGGGAAGCCGACCCGGCTGACGGAGAGCCTCACCGCCACGCTGCGCGTCGCCCTGACCGGCGCCGAGTCCGCGTACGGCAGCACACAGACCGCGATCCTCTGCGGGGACGTGGCCGCCCCGCGCGACCCGGAGCACTACTGGCGGGACATCGAGCGCAGCCGCGCCGCCCACCCCGTCTTCGGCCCCCTGGCCAATAACATCAACCCATGCGCCTTCTGGGACCGGCCGCGCGAACAGCCGACCCAAGTGTCGGACGACGCCCGCGCGTTGATCGTCGCCGCCACCGGCGACCCCCGTACCCCGTACCCCGTACAAGGGAAGCGTCGCCCTACGGCAGCGGCTTCCCGGCACCCGGCTGCTCACCGTCAAGGGCGCCAACCGGCACGGGCTCTACGCCGAGTACGGCAACGCCTGCGTGGACGCCAAGGTCAACGCCTATCTGGCCACGGGAAGGCTCCCGGTCAAGAACGAGACCTGCGTTGCCCCGTAGCGCTACGGGGCAGCGCAGGCTTTGAAGGACGCTCAGGTCACATCACGGCGATGTAGAAGGCGTTGGGCAGGCCGCCACCGGAGGGGTCGTAGGTCCCGACGGTGATGCCCTTCCCGCCCGCACAGTTGCCCGGGATGACCCGGAGCGTGGAGCCCGGGGTGTTGCGGGGGGTCGCCGTGACGATCGCCCTGGACAGATCGACGTCCTCGTTCTCGATCTCGACGCAGTAGACGTGCCCCGAGGCGGTGACCCCCTTGACGCCCTTGGAGTGCACGACCGTGCCGTCGGCGTTGATCTGGGCGCCGGCCTGCGCGTGGGGGGCTTGGGAGGTGCTGGCGTCCGGCGCCGCGACGGCGGCTCCCGCCAGCACCGTCGCCGCCACCGCGAGCCCCGCGCCGGTCAGCGCCATGACGCGCGTCTTCCTGGCCTTGAACATGCAGTCTTCCTTTCACGCTGAATGTCGCGGCCTCCCCGGACCGCGACACGAACAACGCTATTCAGACCGTTTATCACCCTTGCGAATCATGCGCGGCAAACCCCCTTTTGGAAGGGCGCCGCAGCTCACCAGCGGACGGCCCACCAGCAGCGCACGCCGGATACACGAGGACGGGCACACTTGCGATCAAGCGCGCTGGACGAGGGGGCTTTCCGGCGCAAACGCTTCGCTCGTTCGGGGGCGAGCGGACGTCTCCGCGCTTCCGGGCGGCGCAGGGCTGGTCATGATCACGGCGGGCTCCCACGGCCGTGGGACCTGTCGCCCGCCCGGGAGGTCGCCGTGGTCCTCGTCATCGTCGTCGCCGTACTGGCTCTGTGCGCAGGGCTGGCGGCCAACCGGTTCCTGCGGCCCCGGCTGATGAGCGACGACGACGCCGGCATGGCCGTCAAGGACCTCGTCGGGCCGTTGCTGACGCTGACCGTCCTCCTGCTGGCCTTCGTCCTGGTCACCGCCGCCGGCTCCTACGGCAAGGCCGAGGTCGCCGCGCGCGGCGAGGCCCGCGCGCTCGACCAGCTCACCGAGATCGCCGAGTACACGCCGCAGGCCGAGCGGCAGCGGGTCCAGGCGGACACCGTCTGCTACGCACGCGCCGTACGCACCCAGGAATGGTCCGCCATGGCCGGCGGCAACGGGTCGGCCGCGCCCAGCGTCTGGTCCACCGACGTCCGCCGGTCCTTCCGCGACCTGGAGGGCAAGCCCGTCTTCGGCATGCTGATCGCCGCCGACAACAAGCGCTCCGACGAACGCGAGGAACGCCTCACGCAGGCCACCGCCAGCATCCCCGGGCCCATCTTCTGGTTCCTGCTCGCTACCCTCACCATCACCGTCGTGGCCCTCGCCGTCTGCCTGCCCCGCAGGAACAACCGCGGCCAGATCGTCGCGCTCACCGTGATCACCGCGCTCCTGACGGCGACGCTGTGCATCATCCGCGACGTCGACCGGCCCTTCGACGGCCTCATCAATGTCGAACCCACCGCGATCTCCGAGGTGGAACGGCAGGCCACCCGCGACTTCCTCGTCCACCACGAGGCGGCCGACCTGCCCTGTGACGCCAACGGCGACCGGCGTACCGCGTAGCGGGCTACCGCACCGCCCACTTGAGGGGCTCCTTGTAGAAGCCCTGCGAGTACGTCACGGACTTGACCGTCTCCGTGGCGGGAATGAGGTACGGCTCGCACACCGTGCGCTCCTCCCCCTTCTTCCAGATGTCCTCGCTGCCGAGCTCCCTCTTGCCGTTGTTGCCGAGACAGTCGGCGGGCCGGCTGGAAAGGTCTCCGATGAGGATGAACTTCGTGGCGGGGGCGCCCGCGCTCGTCTCCGCGCTGACGTCACCCATCACCAGCGCGCTCTTGATCGCGGGGGCCCCGCCGACGTGCTTGGCCTTCACGTAGATCCAGGCGACCTTCTTGCCCTTGTACTTCTTCTCGTCGCCCAGCTCCTTCAGGTCCGCCGGCTTGCCCTCGGTGACCTTCGTCGGCGTGATCGAGAACTTCGCGGTCTTCTTGTAGCTGGTGATCTCCTGCTCGGGACCCGCCTGCCCGAGCTTGAGGTTCTTCGGCGCCTCGGAAGCACCCTTCCCCGCCTCGGACTTGCCGTCCTTGCCCGAGTCGTCGTCCGAGCCGCCGCCGCACGCGGTCAACGCCAGGGCGGCGATCACGCCGACAGCCGTCAGACCGAGGTGCTTGTGGTGGTTCCGCGTTCCGCGCTGCGTCCTCATGTGTTTCCCGTGTTCCCCGTGTTCCCTGTCGTACAGGTCGTTCCGATTCCCTGTCGTACAGGTGTACAGGTCGTTCCGATTCCCTGTCGTACAGGTCGTTCCGATCGATGCGACCGCCTATGGTGCCCTGCGCGGTTCCGGGCAGAAGCAGCGGCCCCACCCGGGGCGTACGAGGGTGAATTTCGCGCCGGGGATATGGGCAGCGCGCGCGACCGGTGTCATTCTTCGCTCACACACTGTGAGGACGTTCCGGTGTGAGGGGGAACGCATGCGCATACGTCAAGGTGTCGTGATCATGGTGGTGGTCCTGGGCGTCGGGACCGCGGCGTGCGGTCGGTCGACCGGGCCCGAGGGTGAGACGCCGGGGCGGCCGGGCGGGTCCTCGGGGCCCGGCGCGGTCTCGTCGGCCGCGGGCCCCGGTGGGTCCGCCACCGCTCCCGGCGAGTCGGCCGCCGCTCCCGGCGCGTCCCGGGGCGGTGACCCCGGCGTTCCGCCGGTGCAGGCGCCGCCGGTCGACACGGGCCCGATCGGCGCACCCGGACCCGGCGTCAGCGGCTCGACGCCCGCGGCCCCGCTCGACGCCCGCGGCCCCGCCACGGTCCTCGTGGTGCGCCGAGTATCCGGAATCGGATGTGTGTCCGCGTACGCCGGAGACGATCGAGCCGGACACGTCCTCGCCCGAGACGACCTCCGACGAAGAGAACAACAGCCCCTCGCCCGAAGGGGATTGACGGGGTGGGTGCCGAACCATCGGGGTCGGCAGGTGCGTCCCGGGCGCGGCGTTCGGCCCGGGTGCCGCGTTCGCCCCGGGCGCGGTCGACCGCCGTCGTGCGGCCGACCGCCGTCCGGCGCGGACGCGCCCGTACCCCGGCGCCGCCCACCGCCGCTGCCGGGGGCGGCGGCCCCGCCGAACTCATCAACTCCGTGGTCGGAGCGGCCTCGTTCGTCAGCGCCCTCATGCTGTACGCGGGCTACATCTACACCAACGCCTACTACGGCCACTTCCACCTCGACAGCTTCGCCGTCGGCTTCGACACCTTCGAACTCGTCATCCGCAGTCTGACCCTCGCCGCCCTGCCCGCCGTGGAAATCCTCATCCTGGCCCTCCTGATCCCGCACCTGCCCCGGCTGCTCACCGCCCTGCGCGTCCCCGCGCGACAGGTGGACCGGCTGCGCGGGGCCGGGCGGGCGGTGGCGCGGGCCCACGTCGGGTTCGTCGCCGCCGGAGCCGCCCTGCTGCTGCTGTGGCGATGGATCCAGCCGTACGCCTGGTCGGCGCCGCTGCTCGTGGCG
>NZ_AOPZ01000432.1 GCF_000414115.1 Streptomyces aurantiacus JA 4570 | reverse complement strand
CGGGCGGCATGGGCGGCCCGCCCACCCCGCCCCCCTGCCCCGCCATCTGTACGAGCAGCGGCCCGACGACCGCCGCGCCCGCCACCCACAGCAGCCCGAACAGCAGCGCGTCCGGCAGGCTCAAACCGGCCTCGACGGTGGCCTTCGCCGAGTCACCGCCGAAGCCGACCTCGCGCGCGGAGGTCTCGACGCTGAAGCCGCCGACCGCCGCGAGCAGCAGGAAGAGACCGAAGAACAGTCCGGCGGACAGGATCTGCTCGCCCCGGCCCGCGCACCGGCGCGCCGCGAGGACGCCGATCGTCAGCGCGCACACCAGGCCGAGCGCCAACGCGCCCACGACCGCGCCGGAGTTGAACAGGTCACCGAGTTCGGAGAGCCCGAACGACTGGCTCTCCTGGTCGCCGGCGTACGTCGAGCGCCGCCCGTTCGCCTCCGCCTCCAGGGGTGCGCCCCAGCCGACGCCGAGGGCCGCGAGGCCCAGGTTCGGCAGGATGAGCAGCGCGACGACGTACGGCGAGATGCCGGCGTCCTCCGTGTCGGCGGCGTCGGACAGGTCGTCGATCTGGGTGAGGGTGAGGTAGCCGACCGCGGAGGCGAGCACCAGGACGATCGCGAGGGCGCCCAGGGCCACGCCCGCGGCGCGCACGAACGCCTGCGCGCCGGGGCGCGCGGCCAGCCAGTGCACGAGGTCGTCGCCGTGCAGCACGGCGACGGACACGACGAGCGCGAGCCCGAGCGCGCCGAGCGTCGCGAGGAACGGCGCCGACGACAGCTCGACGCCCTCGATCTCGGGCTGCGCGAACAGCGCGAGCACCAGCACGCCGACGGCGGTCAACACCCCGACGCGCAGGGCCGCTTCGAGCCCCGCCGTCGTGCCCGTGTGGCTCACGCCGTGCGCGGCGGCGCGGGCGCGCAGCCGGTTCCTGAGGACGCGTACGCCGATGAACAGCGCCAGGACGAACAGGGCCGTCACCGTGAGCGGGACCAGGTGCACCGACATGGTGCCGTCGATCGCGGCGTCGGACGACGAGGAGGAGCCGTCGACGGACGAAGAGGACCCGTCGAAGCCGCGCTCCTCGCGGCCGGTGAGCGTGACGTCGCCGCCGACCGCCTGGAGCACCGTCGCGAGCGCGATGCGCAGCCGGTCGCCGAAGCCGACGACGTCCTCGCCGTCCTGGCCGTACGAGGGGAGGGCGCACCCCGCGGCCGTGATCAGGAGCAACGCCAGGGGCCACAGCGCGGCTTGGGCGGCCCCGGCCCAGTCGCCCCGCAGGGCCCGGCCGAGGTACGCGCCCACGGGCGAGGGGGCGGCGGGGGCGGGCGTGAAGTCCGGGGGCGGGGACGGTGTGAGCGGGGGTGCGGCGGGGATGGCTGCCGGGGGCGGGGGTGTGGCGGGAGGTGCCGGAGCGGCGGCAGGAGCAGGGGGTGCGGGGGTCGCGGGCGACTTCGGGGCTGGGGGAACCACCAGGGTCGCGGGGTGCGTTGAGGGCTCGGGGGCCTTGTCGGCGGGAGCCTCAGAATCCTCCGGCGGCGGCGCCGAGTCCTCCGGCTCGGCCGCCGGAACCGGATCGCGTTCGCGCCCGCATCTCATGCAGAATCGGGCCTCGTCGGGAGCTGGAGCCCCGCAGTCGGGGCAGTTCGACGCCATCGGGTAGCTCCGTTATGGGGAGAAAATCAGGGGACGTGATCGGCGTGTGCCGACCGTGACGCCCCGGCCACGGGAAGTGGCCAGGACATATCAACTGACACATCTTCTCCGGCAAACGGTTCCCGTCAACTCCCTTGCGGGGAGGCTATTCCGGCTTGAATCCCCGGTGCAGCGCGACGACCCCGCCGGTGAGGTTCCGGTAGGCCACCTTCGACCAGCCCGCCTCCTGCAGCCGGGCGGCAAGCTGGGGCTGGTTGGGCCACGAACGGATGGACTCGGCGAGATAGACGTACGCGTCCGGGTTGGAGCAGACCGTACGCGCGACGGGCGGCAGCGCACGCATCAAGTACTCGATGTAGACCGTGCGGAACGGCCCCCACGTTGGCTCCGAGAACTCGCAGATGACGACGCGTCCGCCGGGCCGGGTCACCCGGTACATCTCGCGCAGCGCGGCGTCCGTGTCCTGGACGTTGCGCAGGCCGAAGGAGATCGTGACGGCGTCGAAGGTGTCGTCCTTGAACGGCAGCCTCATCGCGTCGCCCGCGGTGAACGGCATCCACGGGTGCCGCTGCTTGCCGACGCTCAGCATGCCGAGCGAGAAGTCGCAGGGGACGACGTACGCGCCCGCCTGCGCGAACGCCTGCGACGACGTGGCCGTGCCCGCCGCCAGGTCCAGGACCTTCTGCGCCGGCCTCGCGTCCACCGCGTGCGCGACCGCCTTGCGCCAGAGGCGGGCCTGGCCGAGCGAGATCACGTCGTTGGTCAGGTCGTACCGTTCCGCCACGTCGTCGAACATCGAGGCGACTTCGTGCGGCTGCTTGTCCAAGGAAGCTCGGGTCACGTGACCCATTGTGTCAGGCCGGCCTTGTTCCCCGGCCGTGGGCTTCGCCTGCGGCGGGCTTCCCCGCGAAGGCGTCTGCCGTGTTCCGGGCTTCGGCGAGTGCGGGTTGTTTTCTGGTTGCTCGCGCCGTTCCCCGCGCCCCTTTGGGGCGCCACCTTGCCGCGTGCCTCACCTTGCCGCGTGCCTCAGCGGCGCCGGTACACCAGGCGGCCGCCGATCGACGTCGTCAGGCAGGTGCCGTCGGGGGCCAGTACCGCGAAGTCGGCGTCGCCGCCGGGCTCGGGTGGGCCGACCGGACGGTCGCGGAGGCCGGAGCGGGTCACGGCTGTGCGGACGGCGGGGTGGGTGAACGGGCCCGCCAGCGCGGTGGTGCCCGTCGCCAGTAGGCGTTGCACGCCCCGCCTCGCGCTCGCGCCCCAGCGGGCGTCCGTCATGTCCAGGGCGGCGAGGGCGGCGCCGGTGAGCGGCTCCGTGCCGAGGTCGTCGGCCTCGCGCGGGTCGGGCCAGTACGTGGCTTCGAGCAGGGCGACGGCGTCCCGCTCGTACCGGCCCGGGGTCAGGATCCCGTCGTCCCACTCGCGGACGCGAGCCCGCTCTCCGTACGTCGCGAGCAGTTCCTCGTACGGACCCACGGCCGCGAACCGCGCGCCGTCGACGACGACGGCGTGCCCGAGGGCGACCGTGCCGTCGGCGGCCGCGACCCCGCGCACGCGGTGAACTGTCAGCAAGACGGCGCCGGTTCGCTAGGTGGCGGAGAGGAGCTTGAGCTCCGGGTGAGCCGTGCCGCCCTCGATCGCCGTGGAGGAGATGTGCGAGGCGACGCGCTCGTCGACCGGGTCGTTCGCCGGGTCGTCGTGCACGACCAGGTGCTCGTACGTCGTGGCGCGCTGGGCCGGGACCCGGTCCGCCGTGCGGATCATGTCGATCATCTCGGCCAGGTTGGAGCGGTGCTTGGCGCCGGCCGAGGAGACCACGTTCTCCTCCAGCATCACCGAGCCGAGGTCGTCCGCGCCGTAGTGCAGGGTGAGCTGGCCGGCCTCCTTGCCGGTGGTCAGCCAGGAGCCCTGGATGTGCGCGACGTTGTCGAGGAAGATCCGGGCGATCGCGATCATGCGCAGATACTCGAAGACCGATGCCTGCGTGCGGCCCTTGAGGTGGTTGTTCTCGGGCTGGTACGTGTACGGGATGAAGGCCCGGAAGCCGCCGGTCCGGTCCTGTACGTCGCGGATCATGCGCAGGTGCTCGATGCGCTCGGCGTTCGTCTCGCCGGTGCCCATGAGCATCGTGGACGTGGACTCCACGCCCAGATTGTGCGCCGTCTCCATGATCTCCAGCCAGCGCTCGCCGGACTCCTTGAGCGGGGCGATGGCCTTGCGCGGCCGCTCGGGCAGCAGCTCCGCGCCCGCGCCCGCGAAGGAGTCGAGCCCGGCGGCGTTGATCCGCTGGATGGCCTCCTCGACGGAGACCTTGGAGATCCGGGCCATGTGCTCGACCTCGGACGCGCCGAGGGAGTGGATGACCAGCTGCGGGAAGTCCTTCTTGATGGCGCCGAAGTGCTTCTCGTAGTACTCCACGCCGAAGTCCGGGTGGTGCCCGCCCTGGAACATGATCTGCGTGCCGCCGAGCTCGACCGTCTCCGCGCAGCGGCGCAGGATGTCGTCGAGGTCGCGCGTCCAGCCCTTCTTGGTGTCCTTCGGGGCCGCGTAGAACGCACAGAACTTGCACGCCGTCACGCAGACGTTCGTGTAGTTGATGTTGCGCTCGATGATGTACGTCGCGATGTGCTCGGTGCCCGCGTAGCGACGGCGGCGGACCGCGTCGGCGGCGGCGCCGAGGGCGTGCAGCGGGGCGTCCCGGTACAGGTCGAGCGCCTCTTCGGCGCTGATCCGTCCGCCGGCGGCGGCACGGTCGAGGACGGACTGAAGGTCGGCCTTCTCGGTCACCGGGGCGCCTTTCGTAAGGTCCAGACAGCGGAGCGCGGAACCTCTTCAGCCTACGCCAGGCCGTCACTCACGCCGCGTACGCCCCCAGCAGGAGTGCGGCGAACGCGCCGCCCAGCAGGAACGGGCCGAACGCGATGGCCGTCCTGCGGCCCGCCTTGCGCACGACGACGAGCCAGCCCCCGTACACCGCCGCGCACACGAAGCCCGCGAAGGTGCCGAGCAGCAGGACGCCCCAGCCGTACCAGCCGAGCGCGGCGCCGAGCGCCAGCGCGAGCTTCACGTCACCGAACGCCATGCCGTCGGGGTTGATCAGGAACAGCACGAAATAGCCGCCGCTGAGGATGAGCGCGCCAAGGAGCGCCGTCGTCCAGGAGCCGCCCTGCTCCGGCAGGACGGCGGCCACACCGAGCAGCGCGAGGGCCGTGGCCGCCATGGGCAGGGTCAGGACGTCCGGCAGGCGCATCACGGCGAAGTCGACGACCGCGAGGACGACGGCGGGCGGGGTCAGGAGCAGCCACACCACGAGCTCCGGCCGGGGGCCCGTGGCGGCCGCCAGTGCCGCGCACGCCACTGCCGTGACCGGGGCGAGGATCGCCGCCCGGGGGCCGTACCGACTGCCGTCCGGGCATACGTTGCGCCCACCGAGCCACCCCTTGACCTCGTGCTCGCCGTCCGGGCAACGGGAGTGCCAGGGCTCTCCGGCCGGGGCGGAGAAGCGGTACGCCGCGCGGGGCAGCAGCAGGCCCGCGGCGGCGCCCCAGAGGACGGCCCCGACGACGATCAGGGTCTGCTGCACGGTGCGCTCCGGTTCGGGGTGGACGGCGGGGTGAAGGGGTTGCCCTGACAGATCGTGCCCTGGACCTTCCGGGAGTACCCCGGGTCCGACAGTTCGGGCGGGTGGGTGG
>NZ_AOPZ01000431.1 GCF_000414115.1 Streptomyces aurantiacus JA 4570 | reverse complement strand
CGGCCGGGACCCGGCCCGCGTCCGCCTCACGGTCCACGAAGGCGCGCCGGCCCGCCGGGTCGTCCGCGGCGGCCCGGGCGCGGTCGCGCACGCCGGTCAGGAAGGCGGCGGTCGCGTCGCGGTACAGCGTGTACGCGGACGAGGTGCGCTCGACCTCGCCGGTGCCGCGCAGCTTCGCGAGGCGGTCGTCCAACTGGGCGAACAGGGACCGCACTTCGCCGCCGCGTACGTCGGTTGCCTCGACGACCACGGTCACCTCGCGCTCGGAGCGGTGCGGGAAGGACTTCTTCGTCAGCTCGTCGGCGCGGGCGCTGCTGGTGCCGGGGACGACCTTGGAGGCGCCCTGGTCGGTGAGGACGTCGTCGAGCCCCATGGCGTACGGCGTGCACACCGCGATGAGCACCGCCCACACCAGGATCACGGTCTTGGGCCGCTTCGCGAGCCGCTCCGGGAGCCGCTCCGCGAAGCGGTGCAGCGCGCGCTGGACGGCGCCGCGCGCCGCGCCGGGCGGCACCCGGGAGCCGTCCCCCGGCGGCGTCGGCGCGGGTGGGTCGGCGGCCCTGGTCGGGTTCGTCATGCGACGCCGGCCTCCTCGCCGGTCCGGGCTCCGTGCCGGGCGCGGGGCGCGACCGGCTTGGCGCCGGTGACCACGACGAAGGTGTGCTGGATCTCCAACGTGCCCTTCTTCCGCAGGAGTTCGGCGAGGCCCGCCTCGACGCGGTCCAGGACGAGCTGCTCCCGCCCGTTGTCCACGGCCGTCTTGAAGCCCGCCGCCGCGCCGGAGCGCTGCACCCACTCCAGGACGGCCGCCGGGGTGTGCGCCGGGATGACCTGGGCGCCGTCCCGCTGCCCGGTGACGGTCAGGCCCGCCTTGGTGAACCAGCGCGCCACGGTCGCCGCGTTCTTCGGCAGCGCCACCCTGATGAGGCTGGTGAGCAGGGACGGATCGTCGGCGAAGACCTTCTCCAGGCCCTCGGTGAGCGCCTGGTGGGCGTCGGCCCGCGTCTCGATGACCAGGACGCGGCCGCCGGGCCGCAGTACCCGCCCGATCTCCGCGAGCAGCCGGGTCGGCTTGGTGTAGCAGATGGCCCAGCCGACGACGACCAGATCGGCACTCCGGTCGGGCAGCCCCCGGATGAAGGAGTCCATGTCCCCCACGGACAGCTCGACGCCGAGCCCCGGGGTGCCCGCGGTGAGCGCGCGCACCTTCTCCCTGGCCACGTCCAGCATCCCGGGCGACTTGTCGACGGCCCGCACGGCGCCCCGGCCGTCGAGCCGACGGATGATCTCCGCCGTCAAGTGCCCCGTACCGCAGGCGAGTTCGACGACGCTGTCACCGGGCGCGATGGGCACCTCGGCGAGCGCGGCGGTGGAGTGGCCTCCCATGACGGGGCTGAAGAAGGTGTCGTAGTCGGAACTGGCCGCGTCGTAGTCCGCCGTCGGATCGGCGTGCGCCCGATTGAGCGCGAGACGCAGGGCACGGACGGCAAGGCGTACACGGGACATGTGCGGCTCCTTGGGTGATCGCGGGTCATAGGTCGGTGGTCGGTGGTCGGCACGTGCGGAGCTGCGCTCAGGCGCGGGTATCAGCCCGTCCGGCGCTTGAGGACGAGCCGCGAAGGAGCCGCGAAGCGGCGATAAGGGGGTCCAGGGGGCGAAGCCCCCGTGCGTGTCGTACGGGCGAGACGCAGCAGCCCCGCGGCGCAGGCCAGGGCGCCCGCCGCCCCGCGGGCCTGCGGAAGCCAGCAGGCTGCGGTGAGGCAACCCACCGCGAGGGCCGCCGCGGGCAGAGCGACGGCCGCGGCCGCAGCCAGGGCGGTGTGCCCGCCCAGCAAGCGCGCCGCGGTGAACCCGGCGCCCTCCGCGTACCCGC